>JBBQBY010000100.1:0-16988 GCA_038318235.1 Caldilineales bacterium | reverse complement strand
GGTGACAACATCAACATGAAGGTCGAACTGATTTCGCCCGTCGCCCTGGAAACAGGCAGTCGTTTCGCCATTCGTGAAGGTGGTCGCACCGTTGGTGCTGGCGTCATTACCCAAATCCTAAAGTAAATCATTTATGAAATGCGATTTACGAGGTTACTTCGTTAGCGAAATCACTTCGTAAATCGTAAATCAAAAGTCGTAAATACTTTATATAGGCGAGTAGCTCAATTGGCAGAGCAGCGGTCTCCAAAACCGCAGGTTGTAGGTTCAAGTCCTATCTCGCCTGCCTGAACAGACCACCGGCTTATACTCCCGGTTGTTAGCGAATCATACAGTTTCGTTTGTATGATTCGCTAACAGTGGCAAAGTATAAGATCCCGGTGGTCGTTTTTCCGAATACGGGCATCTGAATCGAGCATAATTCACATTGTGATTATGGGCAGTTCTGAGTGATTATGGGCAGTTCTGAAGTAGTGTACGAGGAATTAAGTTATGGGTCGTTCTACCCCAGTAGTTAAACCCGACAATGTTTTTGTTCGGTATTTCAAGGATACACGCGCCGAGATTGCCAAAGTCACCTGGCCAACCCGCGAAGAAGGCTTTCGTCTCACTTGGGTTGTGCTGGTTGTAACGATTATATCGGCCATCGTTTTGTTTGGCATTGATTCGCTTTTTAGTGCAATCGTCGTGTTGTTAGTCGGCATTGGTAAATGAGGATTCATACTGATAATTCTTGTTATGAACCCTCAGATAGAATGACTGCAGTTGGTAATAAAGGAGACAATCGTGGCTAGTGGGTCCCGTGAAAACCAACCCAAACACGATATTGACGAGGCTGAGTTAGCCGCGCTTGATGCAGAAATTGCAGCGCAGCTTGACGCAGAGGCTGCTGTCACCGGTCCACACAGCGAATGGTTTGTGATTCACACCTACTCCGGTATGGAGAATAAGGTGAAGAAAAACATTGAACATCGCGCTGAAACGATGGGCATGTCTGACCACATTCTGCAAGTTGTCGTGCCAACTGTTACCGAGATCGAGATTCGGAATGGGGTGCGCAAAGAGGTCGAGCGTCGACTTTTCCAGGGTTATATTCTTGTCAATATGATTATGGACGAGGATAGCTGGTATGTTGTGCGCAACAGCCCGGGTGTCACCGGATTCGTGGGTATGGGTAACAAGCCTACACCGCTGCGCGATGAAGAAGTGGACAAAATCATGCGCCGCATCGAGTCTGAAGAACCGCAACTCAAGGTGAACTTCCAACTCGGTGAGCATGTGCGGATCATGAGTGGTCCATTTGCTGAATTTAGCGGTATTGTTGATGAAATTTACCCTGACAAGGGTAAAGCAAAAGTTCTGGTGAGCTTCTTTAACCGTGAAACACCGGTTGAAGTGGATTTTTTACAGCTAGAACGCGACGCGTAAATCGTTTAAATTTTATTTATCTAATCCTGGCACCTGGGAGCCGGTGAGCGGTTGCCAGCCGCTACAAACTGCTGCCTCTAGCTATAGAGCAGGAGATAAACGGCGTTTACCAGGCCAGAAGGAGTCGAAAAATGGCAAAGAAACTAAAAGCAATTGTTAGATTACAGCTGCCGGCCGGTAAAGCAAATCCGGCGCCGCCCGTAGGTACCGCGTTGGGTCCGCAGGGCATTAACATCATGGGCTTCTGCAAGGAGTACAACGCCCGTACCCAAGCCATGATTGGCCAGATCATTCCGGTGGAAATTACAATCTACACCGATGGCTCATTTAACTTTATCACTAAGACACCACCGGCTGTCGATTTGATCAAGAAAGCCGCAGCCCTCACCAGTGGCAGTGCTGAGCCTAACAAGACCAAAGTAGGCAAAATCACACGCCAACAAGTGCGCGAGATTGCCGAAGTGAAAATTAAAGATCTGAGCACGATCCCACTGGAAAGTATTATGCGCCAGATCGAAGGTACAGCGCGCAGCATGGGTGTTACGGTAGTTGACTAGAATCTCGGACTAGCAACTAGATACCCGTTGGTTGATTGTCGACAATCATTGACTTTTTATAAAAGAGTGGAAGGGAAATATTTTCCCGTTAGCACCACAAAGGGGTAATTTATGGCAAAGCATAGTAAACGTTATACTGCAATCCGCGAAAAGGTGGAGCGCGAGCGCTTATACACCGCGGACGAAACCATGGGTCTGATCAAGGATACAGCCAACGCCAAATTTGATGAAACCGTTGAGGTACATTTGCGCATGGGGGTTGACCCGCGCTATGCGGATCAGCAGGTGCGTGGCGTGGTTACGTTGCCGAATGGCACAGGTCGCCAAGTTCGCATCTTGGTTTTCACTGGCCCTGATGGTCAGACCCTTGCTCAGGATGCTGGTGCCGATTTTGTCGGTGGCGATGATTTGGCTGAGCGCATCCAAAAAGGCTGGACAGAATTTGACACCGTATTGGCTACGCCCGATATGATGCGGGTTGTGGGTAAGCTGGGACGTGTGCTTGGCCCGCGTGGTCTAATGCCTAGCCCCAAAACTGGCACCATTGTTCCCGCCGAAGAGCTGCCCCGTGTCATTCGAGAGGCGCGCCTTGGTCGTGTTGAATTCCGGGTTGACAAAACGTCCAACATTCATGTGCCGATTGGAAAAGCTAGTTTCGGCTCAGAAAAGTTGTTGCAAAATATGGCCTCGCTCATGGAAGCGATTGTGGGCGCTAAGCCAGCAGGTATCAAAGGCAACTACATTGAGCGGGTAACGGTTACTAGCACGATGGGGCCCGGCATCAAGATGGAAACTGCCGCAGCTACGAGTATGCGCTCAGACAACTACTAACCGATGATGAGCAGGGCGGACGGTTCGATGGCTATGGTTCATATCCCTTCTGTTATTTGCTTAATTACTTATAAGTACGTATAATTGCTAGATAATTGAATATTCGATGATTTCTGTCGAATGTGCTGAAGACAGCAGGTGCTCGTGTAAATGTGGTGACTATCACAGCCTGCCGAGGTGAAAGAACAGGAAACTTCAAGCGCGATGCTATACGCTAGCAGAGCCCCTAAGTTTGTGTTTTCAACGCCTTTACGCACGTCGTAAAGGCGTTTTTGTTTGTCTGCTTTGCGGTTTGTAGGCATTGCTTATCACTATCAATCAGGAAAGGAGGAAGGTCCCTTGGCCATTACTCGCGAAAAGAAAGAAGAATTAATCGCCCGCTACAAGGAAGAGATCGTCAAATCACCGGCGATTGTTTTCACAAAATATCAGGGCGCAACTGTGGCGCAAGTACAAGCTTTGCGGGCAAAATTGCACGAGCAAGGCGCAACCTACATGGTGGTAAAAAACACCCTGTTAGGCATCGCACTTGAGCAAAGTGGGCGTGGTAACCCGAGTGCATTGTTGACAGGTGGCAATGCCGTTGCTTTTATCGGCGAAGATATCGGCAAAAGTGTCACTGCGCTGAAAGATTGGATTCGAGACGCCAAGATCATGGAGATTTCCGGCGCATTGTTGGAATCCTCAGTCTTGAATGCCGAACAAGCCGAGTCACTGTCCAGTTTGCCGACGAAGGAACAGACGTTGGCGATGATTCTGGGTACGATCAATGCACCAGCAGGCAGTCTCGCCCGGATTATCAATGCACCAGGCTCAAGCCTGGCGCGTGTCCTCAACGCCTATGTCGAAAAACAAAAAGAGGCAGAGGCCGCTTAATTTGTGATGACGCCAGATGAGTTGTCGTAACCACAGATTGCAACTTTTTATTTTTGAAACGCAGCGATAAAAAGAGAAAATTTAGCTTTTAGGAGAATAAAATATCATGGCAGATTTGCAAGCTATCAAGGAACAATTAGATGGTCTGACGCTACTGGAAGCGTCTGAACTCGTCAAGATGTTGGAAACCGCCTGGGGTGTCAGTGCAGCAGCGCCAGTGGCGATGGCAGCCGGCCCTGCGGGTCCAGCTGCCGCCGCACCCGTTGTCGAAGAGCAGACTGAGTTCGATGTTGTGCTCAAGGCTGTCGGCGAAAAGAAGATTAATGTCATCAAGGTAGTCCGGGCCTTGACCAGCTTAGGTCTGAAAGAAGCCAAGGATTTGGTCGAAAGCGCACCAGCCACCGTACTGACTGGGATCGCGAAAGAAGCCGCTGCCGATGCGAAGAAGCAGTTGGAAGCCGAAGGCGCACAGGTCGACGTCAAGTAAGTTGTTTTGACGCCAGCTAATTAAAAGCGGGATTCAGAAGTAAGTCTTCTGAATCCCGCTTTTTTGCTTGATGCATGTTACGGGCAAAAGTAAAGATAGGCACGCAATCGACGGCAAAGGCGATGGGCGGTTTATACAGAGTTACGTGCGCCGTCGAACGTCTCGGTCGAACGCTGGTCGAGCCGCTCACGGTTCGGCTGAGGCTCACCTCGAAGCGTCGAAGCCACATGCCCCTACGCTCATTGACCATGTATACAAGTTACCTCCAGATGCTACGGCTTTGTTTGAAGTTGAGTCAGTGCATCTTCGGGAGAAAGCTGCCCATGTAAGACACTCTGTTGGGCATCTTGCAGTCGTTTTGCAAAATCGGCAAAAGGCCGCCCAGCGGGAATTGCGGTGGCCACCTCTAGTTGGTGACGTAGAAATTCGTGATACGGACCAATGTTTGTCCAGATCGCCCAGGCGGCGGCGGAAGTGGGCAGATGATTGGCAAGTTGACTCCAACGTCCCTGAACCGACGGATCAAGAAAACCGTTAACCAGGCGAAACGCCAGTTGACGCCGTTCTGGATCCGTCGTCAAAATAGCAAACGCCCAAGTGCGGGCAATTGTAATGTCCTGCCCCGTAAGCGTTGGTGCAGCATCAAAGTTTAAACCGTCCTGAGGCTTCGGCTGGCTCAAGTACAAACTGGCCGAAACATTCGC
Organism: Caldilineales bacterium; assembly: GCA_038318235.1. Taxonomy (GTDB): domain Bacteria; phylum Chloroflexota; class Anaerolineae; order Caldilineales; family Caldilineaceae; genus JAPLGZ01. Next base: position 12,105 of record JBBQBY010000100.1, on the reverse strand, counting down.
TATCCCCACTGGCTTATTGGCGAAAACTGGCCAAATGGCATTCAAGTTCGACAGGCTGAGCGCTTTGTCGGAAATTACACCGCTGGCTTTGCCTTGGGCCAGAAATGTCAATAATGCTTTGACAGCATCCAGATTATTAATTTCCCCACTCGCCAACAACTGACCACCTGCCCCCACATATTGCAGCAGCAATGAGTCGTCGTATAAACTGTCATGAATGCCCGCCGGAAATAGATAGGGCTGTTTCATAGCCAATACAGTGGCCCAGGTGGCCGGCGTAGTCGTAAATATCTGGGTATCATAGATAGCATGAATCACATCTGCCGTATAGGGAATCCCATAGGGTTGTTGCTTAAAGGTAACGGCATTGAGGGCAAATGGGTAGAAATTTGCATGCTGGCCCAAATCATCAAACGTGATCGGATGAACTAAGTCGAGTTCTGCGATTTGCCAAAGATACTGAGTATCCAACAGAACTAGATCTGGCAAGATCGTGGGGGCGACGCGTTGAGCGCTGCGCAAATAGCTGAACATCCCCGCTTCGCCAGATTCAGCCTTGATGTGCACGTCGATATGAACACCAGGATTGGCCTGTTCGAATTGGTGATAGACAGCTTGCAGCACATTACCGGCATTCGCATCCGGTTTGGCTTCAAAAAAATCTGGCGCCCAGATCACCAATTGATTTTCTGCAGGGGGGGCGACTTCCACTGTCGTAGCTGGCGCGAGGGTTGGGGCTGCGACTGTAATCGCCGTCTCCGTCACCAAAGGGGCCGGCAAAGGGGTGCTGCGCCCACACGCAGCTATGAGCAGCAAAACGGCGCCTAGCCCCCAACCCAGAGTGCGCACCCGCCCACACAATAGTAGAACCACTACGTTGCCCATTTGCTTAATTGCCATAAAGGTATTATAGCACATTGTAAGTTTGTGAACCCGCCTGCCTTGCCTATGCAACCTATTTGTGTAGACTCAGTTACCGTGATACAATTTCAGCTATGGTCCCTGTGCTAAATAGTGCCCACGACTGGCCTGTCGCAGGCCATCAATGGGCGGTTGAGTTATTGCAACGTGCGGCTCGCAATGGTCCGAGCCATGCGTATTTATTCCTCGGTCCTCGCCAGGTTGGCAAAAGCACGCTGGCGCGGGCGTTTGCCCAAACTCTTTTATGTAAAAATGAAGGAAAGCGTCCTTGCGGCCAGTGTCGGGCATGCCGTTTATTGGAGAAAGGCAGCTACCCAGATTTTCGCCTGATCCAGCCCATTGATAAGGCGGGCGCCGTGGATCGCCTTGATGGATTGATTCGCACCGAACAGGCTGCCGATATCATTCACGATGTGGCGCTGCGCCCAGCAGAGGGGCGCTATAAGATTTTCATTATTCAGGACGTCCACAACGCCAATGACAGCTTTGCGAACAAGCTCTTAAAAACGCTGGAGGAACCACCGGCCCATGCTATTTTATGCTTGACGGCGTTGGATCGCAGCAGTGTTCTACCCACCATTGTCAGTCGCTGCCAGATCGTAGAATTGCGCCCGCTTGAGGTGCAAAGTGTGGAGCAGGCATTATGTGAGCAGTGGCAAGCAGAACCTATGCAGGCAGCGCTGCTGGCCCGCTTGGCAAATGGTCGACTGGGCTGGGCGGTGGAACAATTAAAAAATACGAACGCCCAAAAAGAACGCATCGAGCAGCTACAAATGCTCTGGCGACTAGTGGGGGCCGATCGGATTGAGCGGTTGACAATCGCCGAACAGATGGCGTCTAATCGCAACAATCAACAATTGTTTGGACTCTTGGAATTATGGACACTTTGGTGGCGCGATATTTTGCTGGCCCAAGTAGGAAATTTGGAAGCCTGTAGCAACGTTGATCAACAGCATCAAATTGTTCGTCAAGCCGCTTTGTTGCCTGTGCAGCAGGTACAACGTTATCTACACACCTTAAAACGAATCGAAACTTATTTGCATCACACGGTCAACACACGGTTAGCGTTGGATGTGTTGTTATTGCAAATGCCCTATACAGAGGAAAAAACGTAAAATGCCAATTGTCGTTGGAGTGCAATTCGAGCCGGTGACCAAAGTTTATCACTTTGATCCGAACGATATACTTGATTTAATGTTTAATGATTATGTGATCGTCAACACAGCAAAAGGGCCAGAAGTAGCCCAGATTGTACAACCGCCACACATGATTGCTGACCACGAAATTGTGGGTGAGATGAAGAGCGTGGTGCGGCGTGCGTCGGCCTGGGACATGGTGCAAGATGATTTATGGGCGCATAAAGAAAAAGAAGCCCTCGCCATTTGTCGATCTAAGGCGCGTGAGTACAGCATGGAGATTAAGATTGTACGCTGCGACTATAATTATACCGGTGGGCGCCTGCTGGTTTACTTCTCATCCGAAGCGCGGATTGACTTTCGGATGCTCGTGCGCGATCTAGCCCGAATCTTCCGTACCCGAATCGAGATGCGCCAGATCGGCGTGCGTGACGAAGCTAAGTTACTCGACGGGGTGGGCAAGTGTGGGCGCCAGCTCTGTTGTACAAGCTGGCTGCGCGAATTTACGCCCGTTAGCATCAAGATGGCGAAAAACCAACAACTGCCACTTAATCCCGAAGAGATCAGTGGCGTCTGTGGTCGCTTGCTCTGTTGCCTTTCTTATGAAGACGCACACTACAAAGAGCAGAATAAGAAGATGCCTAAACTGGGTGCGGAAGTGATTACACCACAAGGCGTTGGGCGAGTTCGACATATTCACCCGCTTAAAGAAACTGTCACGGTGATGTTGGAGAGTAAAGCACTGACTGAATTTGCCGTAACCGAATTAATTTCCAGCAAAACCAGCAGCGGCAGTGGCTGCAGCACCTGCGGGGGATGCACGGTAAAACGTCGCGCTGGCGCAGAAGAAGATAATGCACGTGCGCGCCAACAACAGCCGGATCGCCAACCAGTCGCCCGCCAACAGCCAGTTGCGGCGCAGAAACAGCCCGAAGTTAGCAACGAACAGGATGAGGAAAATCAAACCAGTCAGGCCGGTGATGGTCCAAAGCGGCCACGCCGTCGCCGCCGCCCCAATAATAAAGCGCAAAACTAGAAATCTCCTCGTCAGAAAGTCAGATAAATAACAAAAAAGGTGAAGCATAGTCTGCTTCACCTTTCTTATATTGCCACCACCTCACAAAATTTATTCTGCAAATTCATGAACCGCGCAAATCGCTCTTGAATCGTAGAAATCTACAAGTTTAAAACAAGTTGATTTACGGCACGTTGCTGTAAACTCAGCCTTGTTGTTCAGCACAACGTTTAAGAATGCTAATGCGTACAGCTGTCCGTTCATTACCTTCGATGTCCACCTCGGTGAAGCTTGGCACCGTGACGAGATCAATGCCATCCTGGACTAGATAACCACGCGCAATCGCAATCGCCTTAACCGCCTGATTGACAGCACTTGCACCAATTGCTTGCATCTCAGCGTGTCCTACCTCGCGCATAACACCTGCAATAGCACCGGCCACTGCTGTCGAGCGAGATTGTGCGGATACTTTAATGAGCTCAGCCATAGGAATTTATCCTCCCTTATAGATCAATGTTTTTCAATGTGACGCTGGTAGTTGAGCAAACAGTGGCGAGACCGCGTGCCTTTCTGCATAGTCTTGACGTATCGTATATAGAAAAGATACGCTCAATTTTTAAATTTTACTACCTGCAAAGCTGTCGAAAACCTGACAATCATATACGCCCATAGATTATTCTCTATAGCCTTAATAATATCTTTCTTTTCGTTAAGTTCCATAGTACTTTTGTACCCTTAGTAAGGTTAATCTAAGCTAACTAGTGTATGTTAACCTTACTAAGATTATGTCTCGGCAATTCCCAATCCATAACATCCTATAAAACAAAAGGGCGCACCGAAAAAAATTCGGTGCGCCCTTTTGTTTTATAAAGATAACTCAAGCATGGGGCAGACAGTTACTTATCAATTCAGGACAGTACTAAATCCTATCTAGCCGCCGCCAATAAATTACTTAGCATATTCAACCGCACGCGTCTCACGCACCACAGTCACCCGAATCTGACCAGGGTATTGGAGATTATCTTCAATCTTACGGGCGATATCTTTGCTTAACTTAATCGCCGCCATATCGTCGATATTTTCGGGGCGCACCAACACTCGAATCTCACGGCCGGCCTGAATGGCGTAGGTCTGGCTTACACCTTCAAAGCTACTGCCAATATCTTCTAATTCAGTTACACGCTTGATATAAGTTTCTAAACTTTCACGCCGAGCGCCAGGCCGGGCGCCGCTAATCGCATCAGCTGCGGCCACAATCACCGCTTCGACTGATTGCGGTTCAACTTCACCATGATGGCTGGCAATACAATTAACGACAACATCATTGACACCATACCGTTTGGCAATTTCAGCGCCGACAATGGCATGCGGGCCATCAATTTCATGGCTGACAGCCTTGCCAAGATCATGTAAGAGGCCACCCATGCGCGCCACCTTCACGTTGGCGTGTAACTCGCTGGCAATGACGCCGGCAATATGTGCCGTCTCAATCGCGTGATACAGTTGGTTCTGCCCATAGCTGGTACGAAACTTCAGGCGGCCAAGAAATTTCTGAATTTCCCGGTGCAAACCTTGAGCGCCAATTTCGATAATCGCTTGTTCGCCCGCTTCTAGGATAATCCGATCAATCTCCTGCTGCGCTTTTTCCACTTCTTTTTCGATCCGCGTTGGATGGATACGGCCATCGGCCACCAACTTGCTTAGCGTCATACGTGCCACTTCACGGCGTACGGGGTCAAAACTACTAATGATAATGGCTTCGGGCGTATCATCCACCACTAAATCGACACCAAGCGCTTGCTCGATGGCACGAATGTTACGGCCTTGGCGACCAATGATGCGGCCTTTCATCTCATCCGAAGGAAGATCAACGCTACTAACGGCATATTCGGCCACATGGTCGCTGGCCACGCGCTCAATGGCTAATACGACAATCTCACGCGCTCGTCGGTCAGCTTCTTCTGCCGCCTCGGCCTCTACCTCGCGAACCGTGCGCGCCATGTCCTGGCGTGCGCTTTTTTCTACTTCGGCCAAGAGCGCCTGTTTTGCCTCATCGACGCTCATCTGCGCCACACGCTGCATTTCTGTCATCCACTCTTGTTCCATGGTGTCCAGTTTCGCCTGGCGTTGGTCAAGCTTACTTTCGCGTTGATTTAACTTGCGTTCACGGCTTTCAATCTGCTCCAAGCGTCGTTCGGCAGTGTCTAGGCGGCTTTGCAAGCGTTCTTCAATTCGCTCCAAATCTTTGCGCCGTCTAGTCTGTTCTGCTTCCATCTCATTGCGGCGCTGCACTTCTTCTTCTTTAATCGCCAATTGTTGACGCTTGGCCTCTGTCTCAGCGTCCACCACAATCCGCGCCGCATGCTCCTCGGCGCTTTGCAGGGTGCCGGCCTGGCGTGTTTTTTCCGTTTGGATGCCCAGGCGCTGGCCGCGTGTGTAGGCTAGATAACCAGCCGCACCGGCGCTAAGCAATGAAAATAAGACGACAAGCACAATCGTCAGTACAATATCCATAGTCTAATCCTCTATCAATCTATGTGAATTTGTGTAAAAAAAAACGCTGCAGCGTCGTACGCCACAGCGCTCGGAAGACGTTCATTGCCAATCGCCTGCTTGTGCAAGACAATTGTGCAACGTAACCTTCCCCTGCTGCCCGGCGATCCTACATTGTGCCACTGCGTAGTGCACCGGATCACCTTGCAACAAAACAAAAGGTAAAACGCCTATCCACTAACAAGAAGCAAAATTGGCTCATCAGGCTTCTCAAAGTAGTCTGTGTTACTGTGTGGACGAGCCAGGTTGCTGCTTACATTTGCTTTGGAACTGAACCTTGACACGAAAGAATGGTTATCAACCTCTAGGGTTTAACCTAGCGTGCGGCAACCTCCCCAACGCAGTCAAGCCTTTGCCGCAATTGGCACGGCATCAGCTTTTTCTATCACTTTGGGGTCTGTACCTTTGGGAAAAGAACGCGCTGGGAGCCCAGCCTTCGCACGAATTAACGTATCGATCTCGAAGGCGATGGTTTGGTGGTTGCGCAAATATTCTTTGCTTGCTTCTCGACCTTGACCAATCAACTCTTCGTTGAAACGAAAATAAGCGCCACGCTTAGAAAGAATGTCATACTCCACACCCAGGTCAATCAAATCACCAACCGTGCTAATGCCTTCGTTATACATAATGTCGAACTCGGCCACCTTGAATGGCGACGCCACTTTGTTCTTCTTGACGGTCACCTTCGTGCGGCTGCCAACCACCTCATCGCCTTGCTTGATCGACTCGATCCGACGGACATCCAGGCGGACACTGGCATAGAACTTGAGCGCCATGCCGCCTGTAGTCGTTTCCGGATTACCAAACATGACACCAATTTTCTGGCGCAGTTGGTTCGTGAAGATCATACAAGTGCTGGTGGATTTGATCGCGCCGGTCAGCTTGCGTAAAGCCTGGCTCATGAGGCGCGCTTGGAGGCCCATGTGGCTATCGCCCATTTCACCTTCGATTTCCGCACGCGGCACCAAGGCGGCCACACTATCAACCACCACGACATCCATGGCACCCGAACGGATAAGGGCTTCTGTGATCTCTAAGGCTTGCTCACCTGTATCCGGCTGGCTGACGTACAAACTATCCACATCAACCCCGATTTTGGCCGCATAGACCGGATCAAGTGCATGTTCGACGTCGACAAAGCCGCAAATACCGCCGTTTTTTTGAGCTTCCGCAATCACATGTAGGCACAACGTCGTCTTGCCCGAGCTTTCTGGGCCATAAATCTCAATAATTCGTCCCTTCGGAACGCCGCCAATGCCCAAGGCGATATCTAAGCTCAAACTGCCGGTAGGAATTGCCTCGACGTTTAGCCGGGTTGCGTCCCCCAGCTTCATGACGACGCCCTCACCGTAACGTTTGTTGAGGCCAGCCAGCGTTGTTTCGAGGGCCTTCTGGCGACCATCTTTATTCATTTTCGACTCCGGGCCATTGCTTGACGACATCTTTTGAAGGATACGCCACGAATTCACTCAACATGATTTCATGCGGAATGACTTCATGCGGAATGACTTCGTGCCTTATATTCGAGTCTATTATGTTCGGCACTAGGTTTGTGCAGTTCCAATGCAATTATCGCGCTATTGCCATCATAGTGTACTTTAGTTAACACGTTTATGCAAAAAGCCTTAAATTGTATAACTATACAGCCATTATGATTATCAATAGCCAACTAGGAATTGTCAATTCTTAACATAGACAGCATAGACCTGCCCTAAAAGAAGCGCTGCCCCCATATGGATCTGGGGGGCAGCGCTTCTTTTAGGGCAGTTTAGCTAAACTTGATTGATTTGACGCTTAGCGGTATAAAGCCGCAATCATAACAGGTCGATCATTAACCAATAAACGGTATATATATTTTATCGCGTAAGATGACAATCGCTCGGCGTAAATCCTCATCATGTTCCAAGTCTTGGGTTACTTGTTCAACGCCGTAGCGCACCGTACTATGGTCACGCCCGCCCAATTGTTCGCCAATCGCGGGTAAGGATAGGCCATTCTCTTCACGCAAAAGGTACATTGTGATCTGGCGGGCATTGGCAATATCCTTGGTGCGCTTACGCCCCGTCAAATCTTCGGCTTGAAGCCGGAAATAGGCCGCAACAATGCGGAGCACCGTACTCGGCGTACAAGGGGTGCGGGCCGGCGCCAAGTTATTCAGAATACTGTTCGCCAGGCTTACGGTAAGCGAACCGCCGGCCAGCCGCGCCTGCATGATCAGCCGATTCAGCGCACCTTCCAGTTCACGGATGTTGCTGTCCACCCGCTCCGCCACCATTGATAACACACCCGGATCAACACGCACCCCCATCCGGTTCGCCTTGGATTGCAAAATAGCCACGCGCGTTTCGTAATCAGGCTGAGAAATATCAGTCTGTAATCCACCTTCAAACCGGCTTCGCAACCGTTCTTCGAGCGTGCCAAGGGCCTTAGGTGGCCGATCACTGCTGAGGATCACTTGCCGTCCAGAAGCATGGAGATGATTAAACGTATGAAAAAATTCTTCCTGGGTGCTCTCCTTGCCTCCAATAAATTGAATGTCGTCAATCAGTAGCAGATCAACATCGCGGTACTTGTTGCGAAATTGCTCAGTGCTTTGATTACGAATCGAGCCGATCAATTCATTCGTAAACTGCTCGGATGAACAGTAAAGCATTTGATAGCCTAATTGTTGGGCACGATTGCCAATCGCGTGTAAAAGATGCGTCTTGCCCAGTCCAACCCCTCCATAAATAAAGAGTGGATTGAAACTTTGGCCTGGATTCTCGGCAACGGCTTCTGCTGCGGCATGTGCCAATTTGTTATGATTACCCACGACAAAAGTTTCAAAGGTATGCAATGGATTCAACTGGCTACCGATCGGCATGGATGCATGCACGGTAATCGTTACTTTTTCTTTGGCGGTGACTTGTTTGCTCTCCGCTTCTTTGTTAGCTACATCTTTACCTTCTACAAATTCTTCTGCGGGCATTTGGTAAAGTGGAGCCGGTTTGGCATTTGGTAGATCGGTGACCGGACGCGGGCAAACCCGAAAGTTGACCTGCACTGAACGCTGGACCAGCAAACTCAGGGCGCGCTTGATTTTGCTACGCAGACGATTTTCCAACCAATCGCGTGCATAGGCATTCGGAATACCGATGAGAAACTCGCCATCTTCATAACCGATGACCCACGTATCACGCACCCAGGTATTGTAACTCGCTGATGGCATTTGGAGGGCAAGTTCACTCAGCAAAGTCTGCCAAATCGTATGCGGATCAAATGACACAAGCCCTTGTGGCTCGCTTAGGTCTGTTGCGGCCAGCTCGGCTTCGGTCAATTCAAGGTCAGCTAGATTTTGCGCAGCTGGCGCGTACTCATTATTCACGGCTGACGCCATAGGAAGTGCCGTTTGCAGCGGATAAGTCGTTTGATTGGCAACTCCTTCATGCTCTGCGGTAGATTCTTCTGAATTATAGAAAAGTGACTGTTTCTCTTGGGCCACGCTTGTGAACCGTGGAGAGCGATAAGATTTGTCTTGATAATTGCGTTTAACGGAAGATGAATAGCGCACAAATACCCCCTGCCTGGTGATGACCTCGATCATTCATTCAGTTTTGCCATGCAAAATTGGGCACGGAGACAAACAGAAGACGATAGGCTAGCCAATTACATTTTATGACTAGCTAAATTATCGGCAGTTACTGCGAATATGAAAGATCAAATTAAATTCAATAATAATTTCAAAATAAAAATTTAATTCAAAATAAATTGTATACAAAAACGGAATACTTAACTCCCGGTCATGAAACCGTATTTTTAATATCAATTGATCATTCTATTTACTGCGCCATCTCCACATTTTGTGATAATGGAGTGACCGAGGAGTGATGCAGGAGTTAGTGCATCTAGACAGGCCGAGACTAAGAGGTTGTCGATCAAACAAACGTAGCTCTCGGCAAATCTTGTTTGCGTATTCTAGCAGAAGTCTTGTTGGCTGACAACGTTCATAGCAGCGCGAAAAATAGCATTTTTAGCCTATTATGGTCAATTTGCACCCTAGGAACATTTGTGCTACGCAACATATAGATGCGCCATTGCCCGCTTCCGCAACATAGCAATTTAATCCATGTAAAAACGGCCTATATCTTTAAGGTAGGATTTATGATTGCAGATAAATCCTTAATATTCCTATAAACTTGTCCCCAGGCTATTCTAAAAGTTTTCCCAAGTTAAAAGAGTTATCCACCGAGTTATCCCCAATTTGGGGAATTATAGGCATAATTTACTATACTATATTAAGGATTTGTATTTTTTGTGCAAACAGACGGTTGTCGATGATAGAAATCTTGATTGCCATCGATCCTATGTAACAAGGAGGCCGGCTTGATCACCTATTTCAACTATACGAAGCGTGTGGCCGAAGGTTGGTGGGGGCGCCACGACTATATCCGCCATTGGTGGCGCATGCAAGCGACCGATTCTCGCTGGACGCCCCCTCACTATGCGGCGTTGCACCAGGCGCTTGATCCTGGCCGCAATCCCTACCTCGCCCAGCGTTCAGCCATGTTGCTCTATTTAGAAGCCCTACCGCGCCGAGTTAACACTACCAACGCCATCAGTGGAACGGGGTTTGCGGGCGCGCTAATGGAAGAACCGGTAGCGATTGGTGTCACCCTTATTGATAAACGCCGGCGGGATGGAGCAGCCTATTTGACCCTGTTGCACTGTGCCAACGATCCCGATGTATTAGAACAATTCTTGGATACGGTGATGGAAAAAGTTAGCGAGCTCGGCGGCCAGCGCATCATTGGGCCCGTGGGGATTTCCCCGCATTTACAAAGTGGCGTCTTACAAAATTTTTTCCATGTTGCGCCACCGCTGCATACACCTTATAATCCACCCTATCTGCCCGAATTGATGGAGAGCAGACTAGAGCATTTCGCCCGCAGCCGGCTATATTCTATGGAAACACCAATTGAACGGCCCAACCCAAAACAAGGTGCGGCGGAGTTAATGCCCTTAGAACCGGCCCGATTACGGGACGATCTGCGGCCTTTGTTAGCGATCGCCTGTACCGCGTCTGGCGATTTCCCACCGCCAGACGCCTATGAAGCCGCATTCTTATTGCGTTGGCTACAGATGTGGCCATTAATTGGCTGGCTGGCCGAAGTTGACCACACACCGGTCGGGTTTGTCCTATTACAGCCAGATTTGACCAATCAAGTGCGGGGCGCTCGTGGCGGGCGTAATTTGCTCTGGCGCTTATGGCTAGCGTGGCGAAGCAAACGCCCAGTACGGGCGGGACGTTTGCTCTTTGGGGGTGTATTGCCCGCCTGGCGCGGCCAAGGGATTGGTGGGCAATTGTGGCGACAAGCGTTGTATACGGCGCAGCAACAACAGTGGCAGTCACTTACGATTGGTCCTATCGCCGAAGGAACACCCGGTGCGGCGTTTTTAGAAAAATTGGGGGCGCGCACTCATCAGCAATATGTGATCTATAAGAGCGATCTATAAAAGAGCAAATTCTGTCAATGCAGCCCCCATTTCGGTCAACAATTAAATTTGGCGATTGAGAACAGCAGGTTCATCCCCATGCAAAAATCGCCCAAAGCCGAGATGGCAGCTCATCATTACAATAGCTAGTAAAACAAACTATTTATTGGTGCGAACATTAAATTGACTCTTACAGAAGGAGCGAAAGGCATTGCAGTATGATAGGGCGTGCAATCTAGCCCTAAAAGTCAATGGAGCATCCCAGAAATTATGAATCTGCAAACCAGGCCGAAAGACATTGCGATTGATCGTTCGGCCGGCAACCTTAAAATAACTTGGTCGGATAGCCATGTCAGCGAATTTAACCTGCGCTGGATCCGTGCCAACTGTCCGTGTGCCACTTGCCGTGAAGAGCGGCGCGCCGCCGAATTGAATACTGATATGTTGAAACTAAGCTCAGGACCGTTGCCCAGCACCCAAATCGCCGGCGCCGAATTGGTGGGCAATTATGCCGTGCGCATGACCTGGACCGATGGACATACCGCCGGCATCTATGCCTTTACGAGTTTGCGCGCCAGTTGCCCTTGTTCAACCTGCCACCCAGAAGGTCCACCACCCTTCCTGCTGTTATAGATTTATCGCCTAGCGTACCCGGCCTCAGAGCGTGTAGGCCCAAATGAAATTTGGCTACGGCCAGTAGCAAGCTGCTGCGGCTTGGGCGTGCGGTTCGACGGCTCGAATGAGCTCGCCGAACGTCAGCTCACTGCCCCTGAGCCTGTCGAAGGGCAGCCGAACGGCAACTTCTTGACTGTCGGCCGCGGGATTCATCCCGGCGAGAAAATCGCCCTAAAGTTGGTCTGCACCTGGGCCACAAAAATGTTGTTTGCTATTCATAAGCATCGTGCTTATAATTATAAATTCTCATTGCAGGCATTCAGAGCAATCTGCTGCCGCATACCAATTAAGGAGTTCATGTGGGCACTTCATTGACTTTATTTAAAGTGTTCG
>JBBQBY010000099.1:0-16993 GCA_038318235.1 Caldilineales bacterium | reverse complement strand
CTCCCCGGGGAGGCCACTTCTGCGTAACTCCTGATGTAGTCTATGGCGCGCGAATCTGGAGTTCGGTTAGGATCGCTCGGTCATCTAGAAATTCTTTCCCATCTGCACCGCGCACCGGCATGCGCGCACCATTGGCCCTGGGATCATAGAAACCAAGATAGAGCATATAAGAGCCTGGGCTTGCCTGCGGGCTTATCTGCAAGGCAACCTGATCCACAATCGTTTCGCCTGGCACCCAACTCCAGGTCGGGTTGCCACCTTGCTGCGGTGGACTATCATATTGCGCCGCCATGTTAGATGCTGCGTTCGCGAGATGCAAAAATCGCGTATAATCTACAGGGGTCGCGGCCTCGCTGCGATAATAAAGGGTGACAGAAAAGTGGTCACCCGCCTGCAAGCCCGCCGCAGGCCCGGCCAGATCATAGCCAAGCAGGCTTGCCATGTCACCGAAATGGGCAATCGCCTGGTGCGTCGGTGTAGGCGTTATGGGGTTCACAATTTTCACCGGCGGCAGACGAAAATGATCGTCTGGTGTCGCTTGCCCTGCGACGCGCACCGGCAAGCGATCACGCGTGGCAAAATCATACATCCCGACCTCTGGCCAGTATATGCCGCTGGGCGCATTGGCTGGGATACGTAACAGATACGTATCCGATTGCCTATAATAACGATCCCAAAGCAACGGTGGACGGAAAAACGGTCCGGGCAGTTGATCTTCCTGCACCAATGGACGCCCAGCGATATCCGTCAAATGCACAAAGCCATGATAGTTTTTATCAACAGCGGTCACCGCTTGCCAATCAAGCGTGTAGCGCACATACGCGCCGCTGGCGACAATCGTTGGTTTGCCAGCCACAAAAGCGAGCGGCTGACCGGCGGCAGTGGCCGTAAAGCCAGCCAGCCGAATCGCAGCGCCAATTTGTACATTGAGCGGATTCGGCAGCGCGGCTTGTCTAGGGATGGGTGAGGTTAGTGTAAAAGTCCCGACTACATGGGCTGGTTGCAGCCATTCAGCCGTGGTTGCGCCCAGTCGTACAGCCACCCGATAGATCCCTTGTGGCAGACCGGGTGGCAGGGCCAACACATAGGCATCATCCACCAATGTACCTGGTGGCCAGTTAGCGGCCTGTGTCGTATTGAAATACGGATAGGTCAACGTCTCGGTTTTGACCATGCCCTGCTCATCCAACAATTCCCACTGCACACGCAAGGCTTTGGGCGGCGCGCCAACCGTATACCAGTAGGGATAGAGATAAAGCTGACCCGCATTGAGCTGTTCTGTGCGCAAGCCCAGCAAACGAACCCCGTTGGCTTCGACCATTTGTGCAGGCGCTTCAATCGCCGTCCAGGGTCGCGGCCAAATAAAAGCGAGCAAACCAAAGACGAGGAACACACAAGGGGCGACCGCCAGCCAGCGCCAGCCGCGTTGGCGCGTGGTCAGCCAAGTTAGCGCGGCCAACGTGAGCAAGCTGATCCCGTCTGCCCAAGCAGCGAGCGGTGTGCCCGCCCAAGTAAGCTGCACGTCGTGGCTACCCGCGGGCAAATCCACGGTAAGCAAACCGAGCGTGGTGCTAGGGTAGGTTTTGAGCATGGTATGCTGATCGAGCAGCACCTGCCAACCTGGAAAGTAAAAATTATTAAAACGCAAAGGGCCACCGGCCCCGTCCGTGACATGAAACTCCAGATCATAGGCGTTGCCGCGACGCAGTTGCAGATCAAGCTTTGGTGCCGTTTGGTCCTTGGCAGGGGCTAAGACCAAGGTACGATCCACCCAGCGCGGCCGAAATTCTTGAATTGAGCTGTCGCCTTCACCACCCCTTAAGATGCCTTTATCTACCTCGACTTGGGCAAAAACTGGCAAGCCAACATCTGTGCTGGGCGCAGCGAAGACATCCATCCAACTTAGGCGCGGCCTATTGGCCAGCACAATCACCACGAGCAATAATCCGCCGATCAGCGCCGGTTGCCAGCGCAAACGCAGTGGGAGCAGTATACCGCCAGCCAAAAGGGCCAATGGGAGAGACAAGAAGGCGAGCAAACGCCAGGTGAACTGCGCCACCGGCAGCACATCGTTGCTCAACCAGAGCGGCAAGGCCCAAACGCTGATCATCAAGCTGATCAGCCCTGTCATTAAGCCCCAGAACAGCCATATCGGATCGCGCCGGCGCGCCAACATGAAACCCGCGATGGCTAACCCTAATTGGACGAGACCGAGCCGAATTGGTCGGGCAAAGGTGTGGGTAAAGGCCAAACCGGTATCGAGAAAATTGCGCCAAGTCCAGACGCTGCCGGGCAACCAGACTGTTTTGGCAATTTCATAGGCCGTGTCAGCCAGGTAACGTCGCTCTAGCATCAAAGGTAACCAAAAAAACGCACTGATCCCCATTGCGAGCGCAAGGCTCAACCCTGCCCACCGTAGGGTCAACAAATTGCGCTTGCCCTGCCACCATTGAATCGCCATATAAATCAGCAAGATTGGGGGCAAAAACAAAAGGGTAATATTATGTGTGATCGCCAAGCCGCCTAGGCTCAAGGCAACCGCCAGGCAATACCGACTCGGCTGACGCTCCTGAAGCAAACGCGATACGCTCCAAAAAACCCAAGGCAACAATGCCTGCGCACCGGCTTCCGCTAATGCACCACGAATATAGACATTGGTTAACAGATAGGGCGCATACATATATGCCGTAGCCGCGACCAAAGCGCACCACGGGTGCTGGGGGCCAAAGGTGATGCGTGCCAACAGCCACATACCAAAGCCAGCCAGCAGAATTAGGATCCCAAAACTCGCCATAAAGGCAAAATAAAAGCTAAAGCCCAACCAATGCAGTAGTTCAGCCAGGTAATAAGTGCTCGGCGCGTAAAAGTTAAAGACCGGGTAACCGTAGCCGAGCATCAAGCTGGGTGCCCAACGCGGGTAGAGCGAACCATGCCGGATCAGATCATCGAGCACGCCGAGCCGCAACAGATGTAAGCCGCCGTCGAATGAGCGCGGCAATCCCTCCTGCACAAACGGCCACAGGGCCGGGATCGCCAACCCAAATAACGTCAGCCAGAGTCGGTCGTATAGCCACTGCCAACGAACATGCAACCGCTGCCCGACCCTGGACGCCGCGAACTTTCGGCGGATTAATAACGGTGAGAAAGTCGCTTTCTGAATGCTCATTGGGCGGCTTCCTGGCGGAGCAGCACAAAGAAATCGCTTACGTTTTCGCCGCTCGCCTGCAAAGGCAAGCGAGTTTGTCCTTGATCATAGAGACCGATAATTAATTGCGCCCATTGGGCGTCTGGGGGCAGATCGACAAAGCGATAGTCGTCTTCAATCAGATCGCCCGCTTGCCAGGTGGAAGTCGGAAAACGGTTTTGCTGTGGCGGCTGGTCCACTTGGGCCAACAATTTGCCCGTTTTATCGAGCAGTTGGACAAACACCGTATAATCCGTGTTCACCACTTGGGTGGCCTGCCATTTGACGTGGACGGCCACAGGCAGATTGGCCGGATCGCGTTCGATATCAGCGGTGGCCAATTGAATGCCATTCGCCCAGCGCGCCACCGGTTTGGCATCGAGCGCGCTGGCCGGGGAGGTCGCATGGACGCGCACCGGCGCTAATACCACGCGATCACCGGTAACCTGACCTTGGGCATTCAGCACGGCTTGGCGTTTGGTCTTATCATCGTATTGGTAGAAGCCGAGACTAAGTGTCGCCAGACCGTCATAAGCCAGATCTTTGACCACAATCGAATAGGTATCCGCAAAAATACCACCGGGCAACCACTGGCGCGTCGGGTGGCGGCCTTGCGCCGGTACACCGTCAAATTGATAGAGCAATCGGTCATGGTCGTCGGCCAAGTGAATAAACAAGGTGTAAAAGCCATCAATCAGGTGCGGCGTCGAAAAATAGAGCGTGAGTGGCAAGGGCTGGCCGGGTCGTATGGCTGCGCCCGCGGGCAGATCAAAGCCCAATAGTTGCATACCACTTTCAAAGGTGGCATTGACGGGACGCTGAGGCGCGGGTGGTGCGGCTAACATGGCCGGCAGATGATAGCCATTGTACAGTGTAATTGTCTGCGACAAGGCCAACCCGACAAAGAAAAGCGCAATCCCGCCGTGCAACCAAGGCTGCCAGCGGCTGGGCAACCAAGCCTGCCAGCCAAAGACGAGCAAGAGGGCCAACGCTGGTGAGGCGGCCAGCATCAAACGCCCCTGTTCGCCATAATCAATCGTGCGTGTCCAATTGAGCGTGCTCAGCGCAAAGAGCACAAACCAGAGCAGCATGATCACCAGAATCAATTGATCAGTGCGATATGGCCCAGAACGCTTGCGCACCAGCCAAAGCGGCAAGCCAATCACACCCACCGCCATAAAAATTTTGGTGGTATCTAGATACGCGGCAGGGGCAATCAAACTGACAAAGACACCCCAATACGAAGCAATCAGCCAGGGCACATACGCCAAGGTTTTGGCGATGCTAAAGGGGTGGGGACGGTATAAACTGGGCAAGGCCAGCGCCATCTGGCGCATGGGGATTGGCTGGCCCCAATACCAGAGATTACGAGCATAGTAGCCGCCAGCAACGACCAGGAAGCCCAACAGGGCAAACCCAAGCGCGCGCCAGGTCTGACGCCAACTTGTTTGGTGTAGATAGATCAGACCAAACACAAGCAGCGGCGCACCCAACAAGAAGGCGCTGTATTTGGCCAGCGCGGCTAGTCCCGCACAGACCCCCACCCAGAACCAACTGCGGGCAGGCTTGACTGCATATACACTGCGCGCCGCTGCCCACATGGTGAAGACATTGGTGGCAACCGACCAAGCATCGGTGGTGATATTGGCGGCGGCAAAGAGAAATTGCGGATTGAACCCCACAATGCTGGTGGTCGCGATGGCCAGCGTCGGCATGCGCGGGAAAAGGGTGCGCGTCAACAGCCAGGTGCCAAGGACGGCCAGCAGCCCGCCGATCATGGCCACCCCGCGCGCAATCCAGATCGGCCAGATGCCCGCCCAGGTAGCTTCAGGCAACGTGACGGTGAGCCGTTTGCTTAAGACTTTGTCGTGATAGGGATTGGCGCTTTTGGCGGCCAGCGCCAGGGTCTGATCGAGGGGCGCGCCCAACGAAGCGAGCGCCGCCAACGTATAATAGAGCGGCGGCTGGGCGACTAGTTCATAGGAAAGATTGGCGGTAGGCCGGTCTAACCAGGGCAACTGGTGATGGGTTCGCAAATAGGTGATATAGCCATAGTGGGCCAGGGCGTCGAAACCCTCGAAGGGCGGAATCAGCGCAGCATACGTCGTTGCCAGGCCAAGAAACAACGCCATCAACCCAACAATCGGCCAGTGTTGCCGGCGTCGATGGCCGGCAACGACCATCGCGGGCTGATGTGCGGCGCTGATTTCTGGACCAGACGGCTGAATGCTGGCGCCGCTTTCTGTTATAGCATACAACCGGCCCGCGCGGCGCAGACGCAAAGGTTGCGTTACTCTGTTCAATAAACGATTTATCATCGATTTGACATTGTATCTCTTTGCGCGAGTACATAAAAATCAGATGCCCCTTCGTCGGTCTCTAACAAAAGCCGCTGTTGTTGGGCATTATAAAAGCCGATGATGATTTTTTGCCAGGGTGCGTTGGGCGACCCCAAGGTAAAAACGTCGCGAATCACGTCACCATTCTGCCAGGTCGAGGTCGGAAAGTGGCCGGCTTGGGGTTGCTGATCCACCTGGGCCAGGAGGTTGCCGGCGCTGTCGATCAATTGGACAAAGACCGTATAATCGGTTTGAATCACCTGGGTGGTCTGCCAAGCAACGTTCAATGAAAGGAGCTGACCATCTCGATCCTGCTCAAATTTTGCGGAAAGCAACTGAATACCGTTTTCCCAGCGCGCAAGCGGGGCGGAGACGATTGGCGCTGGGGGTGGATCGGCATCGACACGCACCCGCGTGACCAGCAGACGATCCCCAATCACGGCGCCATCGGGTCCCAACACCATCTGACGCCGAGTGGCATCCTGGTAGTTATAAAAGCCGAGACTCAGGGTGGCGAGCACGTCCTGCACTGGCACGTTGCTGTTGAGCCAGTAGGTATCTGCAAAAACCGCGCCGGGCATCCATTGGCGCGTCGGGTGGCGACCTTGGGCTGGCACGCCGTCATATTGATAAAGTAGCTGGTTATGTTCATCGGCAAGGTGAATGAACAACGTGTAAAAATCGCTGATCTCCTTTTGCGTTGTAAAATAGATCGTTAACGGCATCGGTTTGCCAGGGTGGATGGCTGCCCCTTCCGGCAGATCAATGCCCAGGATCTGCATGCCGCCTTCAAAGCCGGCTTGGATTTCCCGATCATAATGCACTGGTGGCGTCAACGCAATGGGCATGCGGTAGCCATCATAGACGGTAAACAACTGGGAAATGGCCAGCCCCAGAAATAAAAAAGCGAGCAAGCGATGAAAGCCCGCGTGCCACTTGGTTGGCAACCATGCCTGCCATCCCAAAACCACCAGAATCGCAATCGCCGGGGCAGCCGGAAAAAGTAAGCGGCCTTGATTCGCGGCGAACATCAAATGAATCCACTGCACCAAACTGGCAAAGATCACACCAAACCAGAGCCAGGCCAACCCGAGTACCGCCCAGTGGCTAGTCTGTTTAGCCAGACGCCAACGAATCGGCAACACGCAGAGACCAAGCGTAGCAACACCCAGCACGTTTTGGATAACCCAATGATAACCAGGGGGGGCGACAATCCCATAGCCAAAGACGCCCCAATACGAACGCAGCAACCAACGCACTTCTTGCCACAGTTTGGGATCGAAATAAGCGAGCGGCTTGGGCCTGACCAGGCCAGGCACCAGCGCCAAAATGGTTTGCAAAGGCGTCAAAGATCCTGTTTCCGCCAGATTACTCAGATACCAAAAGCCCGCCGTGATCAGGAACCCACCGACGAGCAAGAGCATTTGTTGGCCCAAGCGTAACCAGCTTTCCTTGCGCCATTGACTCAGCCAGATCAAACCCAGAGGCAGCATAACGAGCAAACCGCTATATTTGGTTAAAGCGGCCAGGCCCGCGCACAGGCCGGTTAAGAGCCAGCCGAGCATTGGTCGCGACGCGCGCTGGGCGCTATAGACCCCCAGCGTGATTGCCCAGACAAACATCGCCGCCGCCCAAGTATCATTCGTAATGGTCCCTGCGCTAAAGAGAAACTGTGGATTCAGACCGACGATGCTGGCCACCGCCAGCGCCAGGCTCGGTTGTAGCGGCAGCAACACACGCAGACAGAGCCAACTGCCCAGTACAGTCAACAAGCCGCCCAGCAAGGCGACAAATTTGGCGATATAGATCGGCAACTCGGCCAAGAGCGTAAATTTTGGTGGGGTGAAGGTGGCGCGTTGGCTAAGTCCTCTTTGATAATAGGGGTTTACCTGATCGAGGTCAAGTGCTTCTGGGCTGATCGTGCCAGCACTGGCCAGCGCGGCGATCGCATAATAAAAGGGTGGTTGTTGCACCAATTCGTGCGAAAAGGCCGCGGTTTCCCCATTCAAACCAGGCAAGCGTTGCGTCCGTTGTAAATAGGCAATATACCGAAAGTGACCCCCCGAATCCGGCCCTTCAAAGGCCGGCGTCATGATGCTATACAAGCTTGCCAGCGCGCAGAAAACGAGTAACAGAATGATCATTTCAAAATCGCGCTTGTATTCAATCATGTGACCTACTGTGCATGAGATAACTAGGGCAGACCTCTCCCTTGCCCGACCTCTCCCCCCGCCCTCCCCTGCTGGGAGGGAGCCCGTTACGGGACAGAATAAGTTGCTTGATCTGCCCACCAAACAGTCCCTTCCCTGTAGGGGAGCGGGAGCCCATTGGGCGCGGGAGGGGTCTGACCGGGAAGAGGTCTGGCGAGGGAGAGTCTGACGGTACTAGGATCAATTGTTTAGATATAGCTTACAATGCTGCTCGGCGATGGCCGACCAGGTAAAAAGCTGGCTGCGGTCAAGCGCGTTGGTGCGTAACCGCGCAGCTAACGGCGCATGATCAGCCACCCGTGCGACCGCGGCAGCGGCGGCGACTTCATCTTCGGCCGGCACATACAGTAAATCGCGCTGATCGAGCAGTTCGGGTAAGGGAGCCTGGGGAATGGTCGTTACCAGCGCGCAGCCGTGGGCCAAGGCGGCCATCAACGTGCCACGCCGCAAACTCGCGCCATCGACATAGGGCATGAGCAGTACATCACAGGCGGCTAGATCGGCGCTCACTTCAGCATCCACTTGATGACCAGTCCAGGTGACCCGCGCGCTCAAGCCCAGACTGGCAATCAAGGCTTCGAGTTCCTGTAAATATTGATAATTTGTGGGATCACTCGCGCCCACCCGTTCGCCCACCATCAACAAATGGGCGTTGCGTCCCGCTTGCACAAGCTGCTGTAACGTGCGCACCAGCGTGCTACCGCCTTTGCTGCGGTTGAGAAAGCCGAAGTAACCGATTACCAAATCATTGTTGCCATACCCGCGTTGTTGACGGCGTTGTGCACGCTCTGCGGCGGAGAAGCAGCGGCCCTCGATATTGCTCCCAATCGGGATATTCGCTAAATGCGGCACGCGCCCAGCCAATGCAGCATAATCACCTTGATTGGTCACAATCGTTTGATCGCTGGTAAAGGCCGGACGTTCGGTGATCCAACGCCGCAAGCGCGCCCCAGCTTTGGGGAAAAGATAGGGCACGAGCAGATCGTGATAAGTCCAGGCGGTGCGAAAATTAGCCTGTCGCCACCGTCCAGGCGCCAAGTTGATCGCTGGGTGCATGGCAAAGGCCGCGGCCTGATATTGCACATGCACCCAATCGACCTTCAGTTGGGCAGCCCACGCCGGCACTGTGCGCCAGATGCGCCAATCCCAACGGGGGATGATCGGGTAAACCGAAATATCGGCCAAAGGCGCGGATGGTGGCAACAGGACGGATTGCACGCCCGATTGTTGCGCGGTCAGCACACTAATTTGGACGCCACGCGCCAGCAGCGCTCGCCCCAATTCAGCCGTATACGCGCCCACACCACCAGATTGCGGCGGATATTCACCGGTGACCAATAGAATATGCATTAATGCGTCAACGCCTTTTCCAACGTGTAGCCCCGATAATTTTCTTCAATAAACCCTAATTGGTTGAGCAAATTGAGCATCGCCTGTTGATGCTGCGCGACGTGGGCCAAGATCTGCTGATAACTTTGCAGGGTGGCATCGTTGATCACGCGGCGCAAGAGCCATTTGCCAATGTTCATACGCCGCCATTCTGGATCAATCTGAAAATCAATCAGGTTCGCAACGCGCAAGGGTGCGGCCCCGTTCTCTAACACCAGGCTGGTCACACGCGCCTGGCCAATTAACTCGGCGCGCCGATAGAGCAGATATGTGCGATCGCTGGGTTTACCCCGGTAGACCAAACTCAGACCGGCCAGCGGCATCACCTCTTCAACTGGCAGATCAAGCGGACGGCGCAGGCAATAAAAACGTTCCACGAGATAATAGTCAGCGGCGGTCAACACGCGGATATGTTCGGCCCAATCACCAGGCAAAGAACCCATGCCGCCTTGGAAGGCTGGATAACCGGTGCTCATGTGAAAGGCTTTGATATGGCCGACACCCATCTGGCGCCAAAAATCTTCGGCAGCGGTCAGGAGGGCGCGGGCGGTTTCATTCAGCATTTCGCTTTTGTCGGGCAGCAACAAAAAGCGCAGCAGTCCAAAAGGTTGATAGTCGGGTAAAGTTTGGCTATCGCTATCGAGGCCCACAGCGACATCAATAAAGCCCTCTAGCCGGCGCGCCCGCCAGGCGCATAAGCGAGCATGCCCTTGCCAGCGCACTGGATAGATCGTCGGTGGCGTGGCCTGGTAGAGTTGTTCTTGTCGTTGCCGATCATCCATCGGCAGGCTGTAGGGTGTGCGAGCGAACACATGATTGAGCGCCTCGGCCAACAATAATTCATCTTCCACCTGCAAGGCGCGCACCTGGACGTCAGGCGTCACTGGCATCATGAAGGCACACTCGCTTCTAATCTATCTAACAGTTCCTGTTGTTCGGTGAGGGCCGGCAGGATCAAACTCTGAACCCGATCCAGATCCAACAGACCATCGGCGCGCTGCGGATGATAGATGAGCGTGATCACAGGGTTAAAACGGCCATTTTCTGAAACACTGATCAGTTGACGAAACCGAACCGGCCGACTGGCCTGCAAGGGGGCAAAGAGGACAATGGTATCGGCACCTACTTCAACATAGTTTAGCATGGCAAGCACCGACCAGACAACCACGGCCAAACTGAGCACTAAAAAGAAGAGGGTCTCTAGCGCAAACAGACGGATCAAATTCCAAGCGAACCCAAAGACAAAGAAAAGACAGAGTAACGCAATAAACTTATAACGGAGATCGGATGTGTAACGTTTTGTGTTGGACATGATTAGATAAGATTAAAATTTTGAGCAAAAATGACGTGTAGCAATAACCCCACCCTAACCCTCCCCAAACAGGGAGGGAACTGTTGGTCGGACAAATCAACCCTCGTTTCTGTCCCTGATCGGTCCCCTCCCTTACCAGGGGAGCGGGAGCCCTTTGGGCGCGGGTGGGGTCCGCTTTGACCTAACCCGCATATAACTCACTCACCTGCGCCAGGTGCATCTGCTTGGGCACCGGTTGTCGAATGGCGGCGCGCCAGCGTTCCAGACGTTGGGGGTGGTCGACGACGCTTTGCAAGGCGGCTTGCCAGGCTTGGGGATCACCAGGGGCGACCAATAGGCCATCAACATCATGCCGAACTAACTCACCCAGCGCGCCGATCTGCGCAGCGATGACCGGAACACCGGCAGCAAAAGCTTCGCGCGCCACAAAACAATAAGTCTCATGCCACAACGAAGGCACCAAAACGGCATCCACTTGCGCCAACGTTTGCCACACAGCTTGGCGATCAAGGCGGTCGAGAAAGGTAACCTGTGCTGTGGCCAGTTGGCGCAACTCGTCACTGTACACCGGATCAGACGTCAAGTCACCAGCCACCCACAATTCGACGGCGCCGTGCATGCAGCGAAGTGCCGCTAGAAGCACATGCACGCCTTTGATACGGGCGATGCCGCCTAGATAGAGCAGACGCACTGGCTGTTCAGGCGTGCGATGCCGCTTTGGCAGATCGGACGGTGGTTGCTCGACGCCAGGCGCCAACACCCGCAGTTTGGCAACGGCTACGCCCTGCTGCCCATACCAAGTGCGAACAAATTCAGAGAAAGCGATCACGTGTTCGGCGCCCAACAAAATTTTGCGCAGCAGGCGGGCACGCCAGATCAAACTACCCGTAATCGCTGGCGCACCCAGCCAACTTACGGCCTGCGCCGAACGGGCCACGATACAACGCGTGCAATTTAGATAAGCGCTGGGCCCAGCGCAAATTTTGTCACTGTAATTGGTTAACAGATTGGCATTGGCACAGACCCACCAATAATCGTGCAAAGTCACGATATAGGGGATGCCGCGCGCTTGCACCACGTCCATGATCGCCGTTGGCAGGCCCATCAAATGTTGCACATGCACGAGGTCGGGTTGAAAGTGATCCAAAATCTGGCCAAACGCGTCAACCAAAGCCGCGTTACGCAACGTGGCCAGGTAACGTTGGGTTGCTGTCATCTCGCCAGCCCACGCCCCATACACGAGCACCTGATCAACGTGCTGTAGATCCCAGCCTTGACCTACTCGATCGCGCCGCGTGAACACCGCCACCGTATGGCCTTGTTCCTGCAACCCTTTGGTCAACCACTGGGTATAGAGTTCCGTGCCGCCGACATGCTCAGGTAAATATTGATGGACAATCTGCAAAATCCGCATGACAGGCTTAGGTAATTATAGAGAATCAGGGTTTGGTCGTTTGCAATTTACAGTTTTTTTGGTCGCTCTGCAAGTCTATGTTAGGATGTGGTGGAAGTCAAACTTATGGACAGCAGTAGGTGCATCCGAGATTTAGGGCGATTTTCGCGGGGGGATGAACCCGGCGGCTGACGAGTGCATTGCCCGGTAAATGGCATTGAAGTCTTAGTCGCGGCGGCGACTTCCTACTATCAGCCGCCAGTTTCAACTGGGCTGCACTAGGCTGTACTTTCAAAAGATCAGGCTGATTGGTGAAAAATGGATCAACCCCTCAAACGCAACAAGCGGCTGCGGCGCAAAGATGAGTAAGCAAATTGCCATCGTCATCCTCAATTGGAACGCAGCCGACGACACGATTCGTTGTATCGGCCAACTCGATCAGTGGGAACAGATCCGGGCGCAGATCTGGGTCGTTGATAACGCTTCACAGGACAACAGTGTGGTCGAAATCGCCCGTGTTTGTCCGCATGTTCATTTGATCCGTAACCAAGAAAATCTCGGCTTTGCCGGGGGCACAAACCGTGGCCTCCAGGCCGCCCTGGCCGATCGTGAACACCCGGTGCTCCTCTTAAACAACGATGCCCTGGTGGATGAAACTGCGATTGCGCAGCTTTTGCAAACACTGACCCAGGATCGTTCGATTGGCATGGTCGGGCCATTGCTCTACCACGCCGAACGGCGCGACCGGTTGATTGCGGCAGGCAGTCAAAACCCAGTCTGGCATCTGCAAAACTTGATCAAGCGGATCCCGATTGGCCAGCCAGTTTACCCGGTCAATTATATTTCTGGTTCAGTGGCCTTAATCAGCGCCGAGGCATTGCGCACCGTCGGCTGGCTGGACGAAGATTATTTCTTTTACACCGAGGTGGCCGATTGGTGCCAGCGGGCGCGGCAACACGGCTATCGCACCGTGGTTGATGCCCAGGCACGGGCGCACCACAATTTAAACCGCTCCGCCCCAGCGCGCAATGCCCTCTACGTCTACTACCTGATTCGCAATCGATTTATTTATATTCACAAAGCATATCGCCAATTCTATGCGGTGTTACGGCTGCCGCTCTACGCATTTTGGGCGCTCTATAGCCTCTTATTGACGATTCAGCTGCGCGTTAAGGGCAACGCCGCCCGCTCCCAAGCTGTGCGCTTGGGGTTAATCGATGGTCTCAGTGGGCGTTGGGGTGGGCAAAATGAACGCGTGTTGGCGCTTTGTGCGCAGGCGGCAGGAACAACCCAAGCATGAAAGTGCTCTACCAACTGCCCATTCTCCCACCAAAATTGCCACAGGCCGAAGCCTTCTCGCAAGAGATCAAGGCCCTAAGTGAGCATTTTAACGGTCAACTGATCTACCTAAACCCGAATGATCGCTGCCCCATTTATATCCCGCGCTTGCTCTTTGGCTTCCATCGCTGGCCCGCAATTCGTCGGCACGAGGCCCAAATCGATCTGCACCATATCTATAACCCGGATCCCTTCGCCTATCCAATTTTGCGGTGGCTGCGTCGCCCTGTGGTCTATTCGATCAGCGGCGGTGTGGGGGAACGACCGCCCAACCTCGATTTTTTCAAGGCCATGGGCGCAGTCACCGTCTTTGACGAACTGAGCCTGCAACGCCTACAACGTTGGGGGCTGCGCAACGCATTTCTCGTGCGCACCGGCATTGATCCAAGCCAGTTCACCTACACGCCGCTGGCGCCCCGAGCCCCGATTCGCCTGATGATGGGGTCGGCGCCGTGGACGCTGGGCCAATTTCAGAGCAAGGGGGTTGACGCACTACTGGCGGCGGCGCAACGAGCGCCACATTTACACCTGGTTTTCTTGTGGCGCGGCGTACTCGCCGCCGAGATCAAGGAACGCGTGCAGCGGCTCCATTTGCAAGATCAAGTGACGATCTTGGACGGTTTGGTCGATGTGAACCAGGTGCTGGCGACGGTGCATGCTAGTATCGTCCTGGCAACCGAACCCAATCTTGTCAAGGCGTATCCGCATTCCTTGCTCGATTCAATGGCGGCGGGCAAACCCGTGCTCATCAGTCGTGCCATTCCCATGGCGCAATATGTGGCGACAACAGGCTGCGGACAAGTCGTAGAACAGGTTGAGGCGACGGCAATTCTGCAGGCTGTCGATGCGCTCGTGGCCAATTACGCCCAGGCCCAGCCAATCGCGCAACGCGTGGGCCAGCAAGATTTTTCGCAGCAGCAGATGATCGCATCGTATCAGCACGTGTATGAACGGGTGCTCCATGCCCATTGACAGCCCGATTTCCCGCCAGCAGTCGGTGCGACACGTATGAAAATTCTGCATGTCGTCCATGCCTATCCACCTTCGCTAGGTGGCTCGCAAACATTGACCGCTAAACTCTCCGAGCAATTGGTCGCCAATTATGGGGATGAGGTGACAGTCTTTACCAGTGTGGCGCGCAATATTGACTACTTCTGGGGTGGCGACGCACAAACCTTACCAGTTGGCATCGAACAAATCAACAGTGTGACCGTGCGGCGTTTTCCAGTATTTAATCGGCTAAACAAAGTACGCTGGTTTCTATCCGGTGTCGCTTATCGTTTGCACCTGCCCTACAATGATTGGCTGCGCACCTGGCAAACCGGACCGTTTATGCGGGGGTTGCGCCGGGCGATTGTCCAAAGTCAGGCGGATGTCATCTTTGCCACGGCCTTTCCCTTGTGGCACATGTATGACGCCCTGGCTGCCGCTAAACAGGCTAAAATCCCGATCGTTTTGCTCGGTGCGCTGCATCTAGAAGATCGTTGGGGCTATGCTCGACCGCTGATCTATCAGGCGATCCGCCAGGCCGATGCCTACATTGCCCACACAACCTACGAACGCGATTATTTGATCCAGCAGCAGGCGATTCCAGCCGCCAAGTTGCATGTGATTGGTGCGGGTGTAGATCTGGCAGCATTGGATAACCGTGCGGGTCAGGCCCTGCGCCAAGCCCAAGGCTGGGGCGAGGAGCCGGTGGTGGTGATGCTGGGTAAACAGGTGCCGCGTAAACGATTTGACCTGCTGCTCGACGCCATGCGCACGGTTTGGACGCGACAGCCAAGTGCTCGCCTTTTATTGGCCGGTGGCCGCACCACGTATACCCAAGAAATCGAACGTATGATCAGCCAGTTGCCGCTGGCGCAACAGACCAACGTAACCCTGCTCAGTGATTTCAGTGAAGCCCAAAAAGCGGCGTTGCTCAGTGCTAGCGATATTTTTGTGCTGGCTTCTGGCCACGAATCATTTGGCATCGCCTTTGTCGAAGCGTGGGCCGCCGGCAAACCGGTGATCGGGGCGCGCCACGGTGCGATAGCCGCTTTGATCGAGGAAGGCGTCGATGGTCTGCTCTTTGATTATCCCCAAACTGCCAGTCTGGCCCAGGCCATGCTAACCCTGATCGAAAACCCCAGCCGGCGCCAAGCGATGGGCGCGATTGGCCGCCAAAAGGTGTTGGAGCAATTCACTTGGGCAGAGGTGACAGCCCAAGTACGCGCCGTTTATACGACGGTCGTGAAGCCCCACAAATTACAAGGATAACGCCCGCGAAGCAGGCGCGTATCCGGTTAGGCAAGCTTTATTAGATTGGTGTAGGTCAGAATTTAGGCAAGGATATAACTAGCCCCGATTTTCATAACACTGTCGACCGACCTGACAGGCGTTTTTTCCTGTCAGGTCTCGATCCGATGAGGTATTATTTGGCTAGCCACTGATGCCTGTGGGATTTATGATTGCCAGTTGGGTTATGGGCAGTCGGGAACAACCAAGCGACCCCACCCGCGCCCAAAGGGCTCCCGCTCCCCTGGTAAGGGAGGGGGCTGTTTAGGGGATGACCATGATCGACGGACAGAAGAGAATCTATCGTCCTTCACTTCTTGGTTCCCTCCCTGTTTGGGGAGGGTTAGGGTGGGGTTGTCTTCTAGCGCTCCCATTAGACGCGGGTGGGGTTAGTTGTTACGTCAGTCGCAAACATTATGCCTGCTTATTTTTTAGTTCATCAATCTGCTGCCGCATATCATCCAGTTGACTGTGCAAGCCGTCGAGTTCTTGCGCCAACAGACGGTTGTAATTGACCTGCTGTTCGACGATGCGATCCAGATACCCGGCTTTGAGGTGCGATGTACTGTTTGTCCGCAGCCACTCGATCAAACGGCCCAGCCCTGGGATATTCGACTTTACCTTATAGCCACGCAAAGCGACATCGGCGGTGGTCGATAGCTCATTGTTCAGATACGGGGCAACGAGGGGTGGTTGCGGCGACCAAGCGAGCGCCGCGGTAATCACTAGTTGGACGTTTTGCGCGAATTGCGCCAGCGTGAAAGCTTCGACGCGCACTTTACCGCGCGCGATTAACGTCGCGCGCCAGTTTGGTTCGACCAAGAGACGCTTAATTTGCTGCGCCAGATCGGCGCTGTCACCAGGGGTGAAGAGCGCGCCCGCGGCTTGCGCGGGATCAAGCTCGGCATTCAACACCCACGGCATCGCGCCACTGCGGCTGGCAATAACCGGCGTACCCGCAGCCATCGCTTCGCCCAACGGCACACAAAAACCTTCATGCTGGCTGGGCTGCGCGTAAATTTCGGCGATCTGATAATAGGGCGTCACCGTGTCAACGCGCCCTGTGAAGGTGACAGCGGCGGCGACGCCCAATTGAAGCGCTTGTTCGTGTAATTTTTTGTGTAAGTCGCGGGTCGCGGTGGACGCGGCAATGTCGCCCACGATCAAGAGATGTAAGGCGGGAAAATCCTGATGCAAGCGGCCCAGCGCGGTGATCAACAGATCAATCCGTTTGTGTTCAGCGATTCGACCGACGTAGAGCAGGATGCGTTTACCCGCAAGCTGCCATTTGTGACACAGTGCGTTGATCTGTTGGGGCGCAAGCGAGGTGGCGAAGGCGGCAGTGTCGATGCCCAACGGCACGATCAGCATGCGCGCTTCGGGATACCGGGTAAGCTGCTGTAACTCGGTTTTGGTAAAAGCGCTGGTGCAGACGGCCAAGGTTGTCTGCCAGACCAGATTCGCCCGTTGGCGCGCATTGTGCAGCACCGCCCGATCAGCAGCGTTTGACCAAAGTTCGGGCGGGGTGACGCCGTGATACCAGAAGATCGC
>JBBQBY010000098.1:0-17102 GCA_038318235.1 Caldilineales bacterium | reverse complement strand
CAGATCTTGCACTGCGCGCGTCCTGCGCCAGTTCCCTCCCTTACCAGGGGAGCGGGAGCCCCTAGGGCGCGGGTGGGGTTAGCCGTTACCCCGTTTATTAAATTTAACTGGGCCGATTTTTGATATTCGTTTATGCTGCGTACTTTATATCGCCACCGGAGTGGCACGATTTTACTCAATCTACCCAATGATCAGTTAGCCGCGGCTGCCAAAGAGAGCCAGGCGCGGCTCTGGATCGACTTAGTCGCGCCCACGGCGGAAGAAAGCGCTTTGGTCCTGGAAAAGATCTATAACTTTCACCCTTTAGCCGTTGAAGATGCAGTGAAAGATGTCCATGTGCCCAAGTTGGATGATTATGGCAGTTATCTTTATCTGGTCTTTCACACCGTTGCGCTGGGTGATGAGCGGATGGACATTCATACCGACGAGTTGGATGTTTTCCTGGGCGCCAACTTTTTGGTCACCATGCATGATGATAGTTACAAGGTGGTCGATGAACTGTGGAACGAGGACGCTCATCGCAAATTGGGCCTGGCGCGCGGACCGGCTTTCTTACTGTATGAACTGCTTGATCATCAGACCGACACTTATACGCCCTTGCTAGACCAGTTTGAAGTTCAACTAGAAGCGTTGGGCGACCAAATTTTCCATCATAAAATTGGGGGTAATGGTAATTTACTCAACGATCTGTTGACGGCCAAGAGCAGCGCGTTGCGGCTCTATCGCATCCTTGCTCCCCAACGTGATCTGTTAAGTCGCTTGGCGCATAACAACTACACCCCTGTCCCGGCCGATATGCGCATCTATTACAATGATCTGTTCGACCATCTGGCGCGCATGGCCGATCTGGCAGCGAGTATGCGCGAACTGGCCAGCAGCACCATTGACGCCTATCAAGCGTTGGTCAACAATCGCATGAACGAAGTGATGAAGGTGTTGACCATGATCTCCACTATCTTTATCCCACTTAGCTTTATTGCCGGGGTCTATGGCATGAACCTGCGGATGCCAGAACAGAGTTTTCAGTGGGCCTATCCACTGGTCTGGCTGCTCTTTGTCGCAGTTGCGATCGGGATGTTATGGTTCTTTCGGTCGCGCAAATGGATCTGATATGAGCTATTTTTTCATTCAACACCAAAAACTAGTCAACACTTTGCAACCACCGGCGGGCATGGAACCACTGACCGGCGGGACGGATTGGTTGCTGCCGCCGATGATCACAAATCTGCATCGGAATTTTCAGGCGTGGGGCACGCTTGGGCTTTCCCCCGCACCGGTCACGCCCGCGCGCATTTGGCTGACCGCCGACGGTGATCTGGCCTTTGCGGGCCAGCAGCGCCCCAAACCATTGCTGGCGATTGGGCTTGCGCCCGATTTGGCGGCCTGGTTGGTGTTGCTCGATAAGTGGATGGAAACGTTCGTTGTGGTGGCGCGGGCGCGCACGCTGTGGAACGTGCAAGCCCTGGCGGGCGCCCTGAGTTTTATGTCACCAGCTTTTCTGCCGCCCACGTTGGTGGCAACCCCGCCAAATAATTGGGTGCGTGTGGCGCAGGCGCTGTCGATTGCCCTGGCGGATAGCCCTTTGAGTGGGACCCCAACTGACCGGCATTGGCGTTAGATAGTAGTAAGTGGTAAGTGGTAAATGGTAAGTAGGATAGAAAAACCCACCACTGCTCACTTACTATATCATGTTACGCAGCAGCAGCTTTGCCCCACCCGCGATCATTCCCGCTCCCAGTGGGCGGGAATGATCGCGGGACAGTCGAACCAAGTCCGCGATCCCGTGACGATCCTCCCCCGGCGGGGGAGTAAGAGGGGGGCGGGTATGGGCCTGCGGAACATGCGTTACCACTTACCACTTACCACTTACCACTTACCAGTTCCTATTTACCGCTTACCCAGTATTCCTTATTTGATCGACCAGGAAACCTAATCCCTTGAGCATGCGGCGTGATGCTTTACCAGAAATCAGTGCGAATACCAAACGAACGTGGCAACGTAGCCGCGAAGATCACTCGGCGGGCGGTGTTGCCTATCGGCGACTGGGGGATACAGTTGAACTTGCCTTGATCGCAACGCATGGCGGCCAGCGCTGGCAATTGCCCAAAGGCTCACGCGAAGCTGGCGAAACGATTATCGAGACGGCGATCCGCGAGGTGGAAGAAGAGGTTGGGTTGCGCACCGTCAACGAAGGTTTTCTCAAACAGATTGATTATTGGTATTGGGATACCTATCGCAAAGATGTGCCGGAACTTGTCCACAAAATCGTCGATTTCTATCTCTTGCGCATGGTGGGTGGCGATTTGTGCGATGATAGTTATGAAGTAGACGCCGTTGGCTGGTTTACGCTCGAACAGGCCGCAGAAATGTTGACGTTTGCAGGCGAGAAGAGTGTCGTGCAAATCGCCAGGGAAATTCTTGGTAGGGGGTAAGGAGTAAGGAGTAGGGAGTAGGGAGTAGGAAGTAGGAAGTAGGGAGTAGGAAGTAGGAAGTAGGAAGTAGGAAGTAGGAAGTAGGAAGTAGGGAGTAGGAAGTAGGAAGTAGGGAGTAGGGAGTAGGAAGTAGCTGACGGAAATACCTTACTCCTTACTCCTTACTCCTTACCTCTGATATTCATTCGATTCCTCCCCATAGCCCGTTAACTCCACGTAGCCTTGCCCAGTAACGGGTGCACCGTCCATCGTCCCTTTGATCGTGATGGCGCCTTCATAATAAATGAAGCGTACCTCCATCTCTTGGGCGCGGATCAGCGGCGTCATTTCGAATTCAAGCTTATATTTTGGAAAACGCACTTGCCAGCCCGATGGATAGGTAAAACCGGTAACTAGGCTTTTCCATTTGTCCAGCACTTTGACTTCGAAATCGCCTTGCTGTAAGCGCACTTTGCGGTTGTCGGGGAAGAGCAAACTGCCTTCGTAGACGTAGCGGCTCTCGCCTTTGCCATCATGAAACGTGCCAAACATCAAGACTGCGCCATTATCCAACTGCGCACTAAACCAATTCCAGCCGGTAATATCGGCGCCGAGCGCACTGGTGCCAAACTCGTGGTCCATCCAACTTAGGCCGGTGATGTTGAAAGACTGCCCGGCAAAGGTCAGCGAACCGGTTGTCTGCAAATTCACCAGGCTGTAATAATAATTGGCGTTGCCCTGTTCTGGTCCCTTCTGACTCAACCCTTGATCGCCATGTAGTAGTGGTGGACGCGTCTCGTTTAAGGTCAAATTGAGCGCCACTGGTCCCGTTTTGTCCTGGGCTGTGGCTTGCAGTTGATAACGCTTGGCCGCGGTCTGTTTGACAGACCAATCTTCCAACCAGACTTGGTAGAGCGGGTCGCCCGTTGATCCGGCCAGCCCACCCGCGCCGCGACTAAAACGTTCAAAGCTCAAATGCTCATTGGCCGGTTGACTGGTGACGGCAAAGTGCGCCATATAGAACTGGTTTGTCGCCAAATCTGACGCGCGCGCCGGCATATTGGCCGTCAAGCCGCTGCGAAAAAAGGTCAATTGGTAGCCATATTGCTTGCCCTGGTCATCTTGCAAATTACCCGTGTAATACCACCATTCGGTGCGATATTCGGGGTGCGGACCATGATCATGCGGGAAGGTGAAAGGGCGCGGCGCGGTGGCATGGGCGAAGGTATCATCTCCAGTGCTGCTGATCGCTTCGACCACACTGGCACTGGCAAAATGTTTGGTCGCTTGGCTGGCGCAGCCGGCCAGGTTGACGGCGAGGATCACGAACAATAAACTTATGCACAGTCTGTGACTGTGCCAAGACAAGGGTAAAGCGCTTTTCTTCATCGATCTCACTTTTCTGGGTAACCGCTATTCCTGCATAACATGCGTTCTTACTATAGCAGAATAGGCTTATTTTAACCGCAAGCCTAAATCCACTTCAGGCCAGCTTCCGCCAGAGCAACCACCCAATCCATCCAGCAACGAACACCCAGATCGCAACAATAATGATCGCGGCCACCCAGTTGGCCGGCCGCTTCTGATCAAGCATAATCTGCGCTTTGATCCGGCATTCATCCATAACGACCGCAGGAATCAGTTTCAAGACGAGGGCAATCCCCAGCGGCAGCAAGAGTAGATCATCCAGATAGCCTAAAATTGGAATGGGGTCGGGGATCAAATCAATTGGACTCAAGGCATAGCCAACGACGCAAATCGCCAAGACCTTGGCAATCCACGGGGTGCGCGGGTCTTGATACGCTAGATAGAGCGCGTAAATCTCCCGCTTTAGTTGGCGTGCGCGCTGTTTCCAAGCATCCAGTTGCATTCTGTACACAATGTCTACCCAATCAAGCGCGCAATGATAAAAGCCGCCGCCGCTGCCAGACCACCAATCGCAACGGTCTGCCCGCCGCCGCGCCAAGGACTAATCCCTGTAAACCGGCCTTTGACATAGCCAAAAATGAAGAGCGCAAATAGTGTCACCCCCACGGATACATAGAGCGCGGTGGTGATATTGGCGAACAACATATAGGGCGAAAGTGGAATCAAGCCACCGGTAATATAAGAGATCGCAATCGTAAAGGCACTTTGCCGGGCGCGTTTGGGCTCGGGTGCTTCCAGGCCTAATTCGAAGCGCATCATAAAATCGACCCACTTTGTCTGATCTTTGCGCAACGCGTTGACAATTTGTTGAACGTCGGTCGCTTCGATGCCATAATCGCGAAAAATGTCGCCCACTTCTTCCGCTTCCCGATCCGGCACAACTTCTGTCTCTTCGATTTCGCGTAGCCGTTCGGAGTTGTAATGTTCGGCATCGGTCCTGGCGGCCAGATAACCGCCCAAGCCCATCGCAATCGAGCCGGCTGCGATTTCGGCCAGCCCAGCCGTCACGATAATATTGGTGGCTGCTACCGCGCCGGAAAGGCCAGCCGCCAGCGCAAAAGGCACGGTCAAACCGTCGGACATGCCGATGACAATGTCGCGTACCATTTCGGTGGCGGTAAAATGTTTTTCAATGTGGGGGGTCGCTGGCATCTGTTGCTCCTTGTGCTTGATGATTGTCCTGCATAGTAGGTTCTGAATTGATCACGTCATTCAACGCGTGCGGCTGCGGCTCGGTGAGTAAACGCTCTTTTTTGAAACGATTTTTTATCAGACTGACAATATATTCATCAAAAATATCGTCACCCGAAGAGGCCCATTGCAGCGTCAAGGCCACACCCAGCAGACTGGCTGGCCCTGGATAGATCAGGTAGCGCGGTGACCATTCTGGGTGAAACTTTTCTTTGAATTCGTGCAGCCCTTTGAAATTGTAAAATTGATTGACGTGTTCGTAAATATAACGCAGGCCGCGTTCAACCGCGGGGTCATCGCGTTTTTCGCCAACCCCCGATAGTGCGCTTAAGCCTAAATTAAAGCTGGTATAGCCATGCTCTTTGGCCCACAGAAAAAAAGAGATAAACAGAAAATCCATGGTGCCATTTTCGATCACAGGGCGCCGGCGCATCAGATCAACTGTCACCTCATTGCGCTGATATTCGGGCACGATATTGGCAAAGGCCACAATGCCGCCCGGTGGTGCGCTGTCGGGCGCGTGCAGCGCCATCACGGGCGCATGGCGCACATAGTCATCGTCAAACCAGCCTAGTGAAAAACGTTTTTCGCCACCTTGTACCATCATCAGCCACTCATCGCTGATTGCCCGCAATTCACTCAGCAGCGCATCTGACAGTGGCGGCTCGTGGACAATGGCCTGATAGCCGAGCTTGCTAAAACGATTGACCACAGTGCGCATCGACTTGTTGGCGCCGCCCACCAAACTAAATTCAGCCAGATGGACAATCGCTTCATGCCCAATACACAAGGTGTCAAAATCAGCGGCGCGATACGCGGCCAGATGATCGGGTAGGGCTTGATAGAAGGAGACCGCCCAGTCATTGTTGCTACAGAAGGCTTTGAAGCCGTCAATCGCTGTCGCAATGTCAGTTGGCGGGCCAATTGGATCGCCTAGCGCGACGGCGGTGCGATTTTTGACGGCATAGGCCACAATCGAACCGCCGGGGCTGAAATAATAGGATTTGTCCCCAAAAAGCGTAAAGCGCGCTACGGAAGAACGGCCATATTGGGTCACAATTTTGGTAGCGCGCTGGCGCTCTGTGGCGCCAGCGGGTGTCCGCACCAACACGGGCCGCAGCAGCATTAAAAGGGCATAGCCCAAGGTCACCGCCCCTACGATGTAGATCGAAGAGGCAAAATAACGGCCAAAACCGGTCACCGGCTCTAACCCTGGATCATAGAACTGCGTAAACATCGTGATCGTCTGCCGGATGGCCGCCATCAGGCGATACTGTACCCGAAAATGGCGATCCAGTACATAAAACCCAATCACACCATAGGCCAAGGTAAAGAATAGCGCACCGGCCAGGGCGCGCACACCCTGCCAGATCGACGGCGC
Source organism: Caldilineales bacterium (assembly GCA_038318235.1). Lineage (GTDB taxonomy): Bacteria > Chloroflexota > Anaerolineae > Caldilineales > Caldilineaceae > JAPLGZ01. Next base: position 10,691 of record JBBQBY010000098.1, on the reverse strand, counting down.
ATCGGACAGCGCGCGAAAATGCGAGCGTTGGGTAAATAAGTAGGCGACGAGGAGGGTGGCCAGGGTTGCTTCCTCATAATCTAAGCCTTTGACCAGATGGACAACCGCAGACAGCAGCAAGATCGCAATGGTCAACAGCCAAGCGGTCTGCTTGCGCCGCCACAAACCTTGCGCCAGCGCCAGTAAAGCAAAACCGGCCAGCACCGAAGTCAAATGGCCGCCGCGCCGCACTTCGAGCGGTGAATAACTGGCAATTATCTGCACCCGATTGGCCAGCGCGGGCATTGCGCCAGACAGCACATTAACCACACCCATGAAGGCCGTGATCACAGCGACCAGATGCGTCTGTTCATTCTCCGCCAGCGAACGTTCCGGCGCGCTAAACAGGCGGAGGCGGCGTAATAGCACGAAGCCAACGAACATGGGCAGCCAGAAGCTCAAGCCGCGAAAGGTCAGGCTGATAATGGTTGCCGTGGCCACTGGCACGCCCAACGAGACATAAATCACCGGCATCAAGGCTTCGACCACGCCAATCCCACTGGGCGTTGGCGAAATAATCGCAAACAGGACTGTCATGGCATAGCCGACCACGAGCACACCCAGGCTGACCGGCTGTTTGAAGGCCAGAAAAATTGTATAAAGGCTCAATAGCCCAATCAAATGGACCGCCAGGGCAAGCACCAACGTGCGTGCCAACTGACCGGGTTTCTCCATGATTGCCTGCGCGCTAGCGGTATATTCGGCGGCGTTTCTTTCGCTCCAATCGTTCGGTAATAAGTCTGGGCGCAGAAACCAACCGCCCACATAATTTACCACTTGTTGCAAACGTTGCAATACTTGGTGGAGCCAATTCGGGCGCCAGAGCCCCAACATCAAGGCGGTTGTGATCGCACCCAGCAATAAAAAGAGCAAGAGCGCTGCACCAATTTCGTAGATTGTTAGATCATGAAAGGCAAATAGTTCAACTAACCCAACAATCAGGAGTAAACAGAATGCGCCATAGTCGGCGGCTGCGACCAATAAGACGCCAATCGCACTGCGGGTGGGTGATGCGCTGCGGCGGCGGGCGTCATCAAAAAAGAGGGCAAAACCAGCAGTGCCACCGGTTGGGGCGGTTGCGCTGATAAAAAGGGAAGCAAATGTGATCGCAAGCAAGTCACGAAAGCGACTGGCCACACCAACAGTTGTAAAGCTTGCTTGGTAGAGCAAGGTGTAAATCACATAATAGATCAGTTGCAACTCAGCCGCAATTAAGATCCATTGCCAGCGCCCTTGCGCGAGCGTTCTGGCTAGGCGCGTAAGCTCGCCAAAGCGACTCGCGACCACCCAGATAAAGGCAATCGTCAACAGCCAATATAACCCACGTCGAATTCGCATAGAATATAAATTTTTAGCGTATTAAGGATGAGTGATCTTAAGCTTTTATGCTGAAGTCAAGTTGAGCCGTGGCGTGTCTAAGCTTCCGGGAAGGTGAGTCAACCGGAGCGACGAACAACCCTTCCGGGAAGGAGGATGACCCCCAATCAGCCGCTTTCCGGCCGCTCAACGTAGGATCTTCCAGGCAGCGGTCAGGCCATTTAGGGTTAACGCAACCGCGTATGACCGCTTCCCGGAAGATCGGTCGATTTTCTTCGCGTGCTGAAAAGCGCTTGAATCCCTGTTCCTCTACAGCAATCCGTGTCAGTTTTTCTGGATGCTGCTTCAAATTCTTAGTTCTGAAAGACCGTAGGCGTAGCTGACGTATTGTCTTACTCGCTTAACTGGCTACGAGTGTTGGCTCAACGGGAATCAGATTGCTAACCTTCGGCCCCATCGTGCCCGGTGCATAGGTTCTTAGACCGCGCTTCGATTTTTCCCAGACTTCCAAGATGGGCATGACCACGCGCCAGGCTTGTTCCACCTGCGCTGCGCTCATAAATAAAGTTTGATCGCCTTTGGTGATATCAAGCAATAATGTTTCGTAGGCTTCCGGCACCGGTTCTTCATCAAATGCCTCACTATAGCGGAAATGCATGGCCACCGGCTCGATGTGCAACTTGAGGCCAGGCACCTTGGCTTGCAGGCAGATATCAATCCCCTCATCGGGCTGGATGCGAATTTGAATCTCATTGGGCTCCCAGCTTTCGGTCGCCGATTTGGGGAAGGCGAGATGGGGCACAGGGCGAAAGCGCACGTTAACCACCGAGGATTTGTTCGCCAGCTTTTTACCAGTCACCAAGTAAAAGGGTACACTTTGCCAGCGCCAGTTATCGACAAAGAGCATCAATTCGGCAAAAGTCTCGGTACTCGAATCGGGCGCGACATCCAGCTCTGAGTGGTAGCCCTCATATTGGCCGCGAATTGCAAATTCAGTCACTTCGTCGGGTTTTAAAGGGCGGATCGAGCGCAGTAAATCTAGCTTTTTGTCACGAATTTCCTCGGCCTCAAACGAGACCGGTGGTTCCATCGAGACCAGACAAAGGAGTTGCATGAGATGATTTTGAATCATATCGCGCAGCGCGCCAGCATGGTCATAATAACCACCACGATGCTCGACGCCCACTTCTTCGCAGACGACAATTTGTACTTGTTCGATATAGTGGCGGTTCCAGAGCGGCTCGAAGAGCGCATTGGCAAAACGAAACGCCAAAAGATTTTGCACGGTCTCTTTGCCCAGGTAGTGATCAATGCGGTAAACCTGCTTTTCATCAAAAACGCCAGTCAATAGCTGATTCAAGGCTTGCGCCGAATCCAGGTCGCGGCCAAATGGTTTCTCGACGACAATGCGCGCCCGTTGGCGATCCTCGGCTAGCCCGGCTTTTCCCAAACCTTCTGTTACCATCTGAATCAGGCTTGGTGGAATGGCTAGATAATAGATCGTATTGGGCTTCACATCCCATTCTCGCGCCTGACTGTCGATCGTTTCGGCTAATTTTGCATAGGTGTCTGCATCGCTAAAATCGGCGTCAATATAAGAAATGTGATTCGCAAACTTGGCCCATTTGGCTTCGTTTGTCACGTGTTGGCGGGAAAATTGATCAACGCCTTCGCGCAAATGCTGGCGATATTCCTCGGCTTTCATGTCGCGTCGATCAACGCCGATAATGTTAAATTGGCGTGTTAGCCATTCGTCGCGCCATAAATTGTAGAGCGCAGGCACCAACTTGCGCCAGGTCAGGTCACCGCCTGCGCCAAAAATAATTACAATGGTTGGATTAAATTTTTCGGTAGTCATAATCGTCCTTGCTAATCAGTCAAGCCACCACGAAAATTCGTGTTAGCTCTATTATAATGATGTTTGCCTAGATTCATACTCTGGCCGGTCCCAGACTTACTCTATTGATTGTTGCCTATGCCGCAATTGTGAAAAAGCCGTTACACCGAGCACGCAGCGAAGGCATAGAGGGAAAATATATAACTGGCAACGTGTGCAAAGCAAACCGATCGGTGTAGTGCTGCTCGCCAAATTATTACGGAGCAAAAGGCAGATTTGAGAAAACGAGGCTAACTTAAAAAATGAAATCATGGCAACGAATGAATTCGCAGCCTGCTATGAGCAACGTGTTAAAACACGTTGGCCGATAGGCCACCGAATCATGGTCATTAATAAAATAAAGTAGGTGCGGTTAAAAACCGCACCTACGGTTACCAGAATAATTTGTTAATGCGCATAATTCGGCGGCTTCTACATCATCGATTTCAGGTGTTGCCAAGCATCAAACTATCCATCCGTGACCGTCAACCCCCAAGTGGCTAGCGCTTGCCGGGTCGTCTCCACATCTGTATGATGTAGACCGTGCATACCCAGGCTGCTCGCGACCTCCACAAACAGAGCCCGATCATCAATATAGACAATTTCGGCTGGTGGAATTTGAACCAGATCCAAGGCCAGGCGGAAAATGTCTGCATCGGGCTTGCGGTAATGGACAAAACAGGAAGAGACAAAGAAATCGATAAATGTCCCTAACTGAAACTTTTGCACACGATAAACGGTCAGTTCGCGGCCTTCGTTGCTGACGACCGCCAGCTTAAGTTTGTTGCGCGCCTTAACGGTCTGCACTAATTCAAGCATCGCCGGAAAAGGCTGAGATTGCGCAAACATAAACGCTTTAAAGTCGTCGGGTGTAAAGCTGCGCTTTTCGTAAAATATCGTGTATTGCAGATATTCATCCAGACTCAGCTTACCCTCTTCGTAGCTGTCAAACGTCAAACGATGCCGTTCGTCCAGCGCAGCATAGTCGAGGCCAAATTTTTCAGTCGCCCGCTCGCGCATGCCGTGATCCCAGCCATTGGTCAACATAACCCCACCAACATCTAGGAAAAGTGCCTTTATTGATGATCCCGTCATGGCCGATCTCCTGATCAAATGGTAGGGTTAGTGGTTGTTTTGCCCAAGAACTGTTCAGACTTTATGCCTGTCCAAACTTTATAAAGTGCGGGCGTAGCGTGGCCGGGTCAACAAGCCAACGATCAAAGCAAAGATCGCCGAACCGATGATCGACCAGACAATCGGAAATGGCTGACCCCCAATATTGATGACGAAAATTTCCGGCAGACCGAACTGTCGCGCCACCCAGACGCCCAGATAAGCGCCAATAAACCCCACGACAATCGAAATTAGCCAGCCGCCCAGCGAATAACCGGCCAGGGCCTGCCCAATACTACCACAAATAGCCGCAATAATTAGCAACACGATCAGATTGATTAAAGACATCGTTAGCTCCTTCTGTAACATTTGAGAATCACTTTTATCAAGACTAAGTCTAGCAGAAGGCGTCAGGCTATCCTATAGTCCCTGGATCTATAGGATGATACAAATATAGATATAAATTAGCGCGGAATTTAAGAAAATCTTAATGATTTTTGGCTGATAGCAGATTGTATACGTCATGCAACCTGGTTGGCAACGCCAGAAATAAGCACTATTATTTCGTGGCGCGATCTAAGCGAGCCATGAACCGGCCTATCGGAAAGGCAATCAGATGGGCTAAATCCGCAAAGAATTTAGGGTTGCTCTCCTCCGTCTGGTTGGCGGGTGTCAAGCAATTGATCAGCAAGATCCCCACCACAAAACCGTATGTGAATTGCCCAAGCTTTGGGGGTAAACGTCGGGTGGCGAAACCCAGACAGCCAAAGTAGCCGGCTGAAGGGCCAACATCGCGAACAAGCGTGAGGGTTGTGCCACGTGCATAACCTAGCCGGTGCAGCGGCAGGATAATCAACAGTGATTCAATCAGCATCGTGAGCAGATGCACACCCCAAAAAGTGGCCAGCGCCCGTTTTGTGCCAGCCAGCCATTCAACTAGCCCAATCGAGAAGGTGACAATGCCCAACACGGGCGCAAACACTCGGCCACCCGTTGTAATCCAAACCGAAGTAAATAAGCGCTCCCAACGCCAGAACCAGAGGTCATGGGGCGCAAAACCAAAGCGCTCTAGCCGATGGGGTGCAAGCGTCCGCGTATGCGTTTGCGTCCCGATTGCCGCCGTCAAAAAGCCCATCAACATGATCCATGTGAAAGCAAATTTCCCGATCAAATTACCTAGTTCATGTGCTGTGCTTTTATTCATTATCTATACAATAACATAAACACAATAAGTCGGGTAAACAAGCCGATCCGCAAATTCTTCACCCGTAAGGGTGTCATTGATGACGCCGTATGTGGCTCAGCCACTTCCATCTATCACGCTTGATTGTCGATCATTTACCTGTCTGTTTGACCATCCACACTGGCGGTGGTAGCATCCTGCTAATGAGCCTGGATGAATAGAAGGCTAGTAACGGATATAATCGCGCTTGATGGCTTGAATTTGCGTCTTAGCCTTATGCGCATTATTTCGTAAACACTAAAACAGAAAGGAATCGATGATGTCGCCAATAACCGTTCCAAGTCGCACTGAAATTCCGGTTGAGCACACCTGGGATACCGCCAGTATTTTCCCCACACCCGCCGCTTGGGACGCAACGTTTGAAGAAGTCGTTGCTCAATTACCCGCGATCCAGACATTTCAAGGCCATGTCGGTGATAGTCCGTCTCAGCTCGCCGATTGGTTAAAAATGGCTGAACGCTTGACCCTGAATGTGCAACGGCTTGGCATGTATGCCTTTTTGGAATACAGTGTTGACACGAACAACCAAACGGCGGTGGCACGCACCGGCCGCGCTGGCACCTTGTCTAGCCAGGTGCAGGCCGCCACAGCATTTGCCGAACCGGAAATGATGGCGATTGGCTTTGATAAGCTCTTCCAATGGGTGGAAAGTGAACCACGCCTGGCGATTTATCGGCACTATTTCGAACGTTTGCAGCACAATCAAGCCCACGTCCGTTCCGCCGAAGTGGAAGAATTGTTGGGCCAAGTCAATGATGCCTTTCAGACCGCCAGCACGATTCATGGTGTCCTGGCCAATGCCGATCTGCACATCGATCCCGCAACCAGCGTCGATGGTCAGTCGCTTGAAATTGTCCATGGCAATGTGGCCGCACTGCTCAATGACGCCGACCGCACGGTGCGCCGTACCGCTTGGGAAAATTATGCCGACGCGCATCTTGCCTTCAAGAATACGATGGCGGCCTGTATCAGCGCCGGCGTCAAGCAGGATGTTTTCCGCGCCCGGGCCCGTCACTATAGCTCCTCATTAGAAGCTTCACTCGCACCCAATAATATCCCCGTTGAGGTCTTTCATAACCTGATCAATACCTATCGCAAACATCTGCCCACCTGGCACCGCTATTGGCGCGTGCGCCGCCAAGCACTGGGGCTGGACAAATTACACGAATATGATATCAAGGCCCCGCTTACGCAAGCGCAAACCGCTGTACCGTATGCGCTTGCGGTCGACTGGATTGCCGCGGGCATGCAGCCGTTGGGTGAGGAATATACCAGCATCTTGCGGCGGGGCACGTTACACGAGCGCTGGGTTGATATTTATCCGAACAAAGGCAAACGCGCCGGTGCCTTTTCTTATGGCGGACCTGGCACACATCCCTTTGTTTTTATGAGTTATAACGATGATATCTTTAGTGTGAGCACGCTCGCCCACGAATTAGGTCACTCCCTGCATTCCTATTACAGCTGGCAGACGCAACCCCAAGTCTATGCCCGATATACCTTGTTTGCCGCCGAGGTCGCCTCCAATTTCAATCAGGCGATGGTGCGCGCCCATCTGCTGGCGACGCAGACCAGCCGCGATTTTCAGATCGGTTTGATTGAAGAAGCCATGTCGAATTTTCACCGGTATTTCTTCATCATGCCCACCCTGGCGCGCTTTGAATTGGAAATTCATGAACGCGTCGAGCGCGGTCAGGCCCTGAATGCCGACGCCTTGATCCAGCTAATGGCCGATCTCTTTGTGGAAGGCTACGGCGGCGAAGTGGAACTGGATGTCCAGCGCACGGGTATCACATGGGGTGAATTTTCGACGCATCTCTACAGCAATTTCTACGTTTTTCAATATGCAACCGGCATTGCCGGCGCCCATGCCCTGGCCGAAAAGATCCTGACCGGCGAAGCGGGCGCGGTAGACCGTTACCTCACTTTCCTCAAAGCGGGTGGCTCGCGCTATCCGTTGGATGCACTCAAGCAGGCGGGCGTCGACCTAACCACGCCCGAACCGGTAGAACGCACCTTTGCTGTGTTGGCCAGTTTGGTCGAACGGTTGGAAAAGTTGGTGGCGGAAGACCAAAATTAGTAAACACCGGTTTCGGTGTTCAACGGTATAATGCCTGTTAATATCTAACCCCGAAGAAAAATTTTACAGAGAAATTTTACAGAGAAATTTTACGAGGAGAACCTTCGCAATGACGATTGAATTTGACCCCCGCTCCCCCGCCTTTCGGCGCAATCCGTATCCCTATTATGATCTGCTGCGCAACGCCGCCCCTGTCTTTTACTGGGCAACCTGGGGAATCTTTTTTCTGACTCGTCACGACGATTGCAGTGAATTGCTGCGCGATAATCGGCTGGCGCACGGCAATATGGGCGATGCGTCGTCCGAGCAGGACGCGCTGGCCAAAATGCAGAGCAATTGGATGCTCTTCAAAAATCCGCCCGACCATACGCGGCTCCGCAGCTTAGTGCATAAGGCGTTTACACCGCGCATGATCGAGCAATTGCGCACGGTGATCCAGACGATTACCGACAGCTTGCTTGACAAAGTGCAGGCGACCGGCCAGATGGATTTAGTGGCCGATCTGGCCTACCCGTTGCCGGTGACGGCGATTGCCGAAATGTTGGGCATCCCCGAACAAGACCGCCACACCTTTCATGAATGGTCGGACGCCCTGGCGCGCAGCCTGGATCTAACCGAGGACCCGGCGGTTTACGAGCGAGCCAACCAAGCCGCTGTGACCTTCACCGCCTATTTACGTGAATTGGCCAATCAGCGCCGGGTGGAGCCGCGCAACGATTTGCTCAGCGCACTGGTCGCCGTCGAAGAAGCGGGTGATCACCTAAGCGAGGCAGAGTTATACGGTACCTGTTCACTACTCCTCATTGCCGGCCACGAGACGACGATCAACTTGATCGGTAATGGCACACAAGCGCTCTTGCAACACCCAGACCAATGGCACTTGCTCCAACAAAATCCATCATTGATCAAATCGGCGATCGAGGAATTGCTGCGTTATGACAGCCCAGTGCAACTGACGAGCCGCATGGTGCTGGAGAAAATGGAAATTAGAGGTCAGAGCTTGCAGCCAGGCCAACAGGTGAGCTTTATGCTTGGCGCTGCCAACCGCGATCCGGCCGTCTTTGCCCACCCAGATGTGCTGGACATCACCCGCAAAACGAACCCACACCTGGCCTTTGGCGGCGGGATTCACTATTGCCTCGGCGCCCCGTTGGCGCGTATGGAAGGTCAGATTGCGTTGGAGACTTTGTTACGCAGAATGCCGAAGCTAGCGTTGACTACACCGACGGCAGTTTATCGCGATAATTATGTTTTACGCGGGTTGGAAGCGTTGCCGGTGACGTTTTAGCTAACTACAGCAAGTTCCGCCATAACGCGCACAGTTTCAAGATTAGCATTGGTCAAATTCAACGTGGTCACGGGACTCGCTTTCCACGCTTGCAACTGTTCGGCGATGCGCGTTTTGGGGCCACAGAGCGCGATATCATCGACCAGTGCATCGGGCACAGCCGCCGCCGCTTCGCCTTTTTTGCCTTGCAGATAGAGCATTTGAATGTGGGCGGCGGCCTCGGCATAGCCATAGCGGCAGACCAGATCGTAATAGAAATTTTTATCCTTCGCCCCCATACCGCCCACGTAAAGCGCCAAAAATGGTTTTACCGCGTTGCGACAGTGATCTACATCGTCGCCGAGCACCACGGGTACAGAAGGCGCAATGTCAAAATTGGCCAGGTTTTTACCGTTACCCGCTTTGGCAAAACCAGCTTCCACACTGGCCTTAAAAACTTGATCGTAATGGCGTGGCGAGAAGAAGATCGGCAACCAGCCATCGGCAATCTCGGCGGCCAGCTCTACGTTTTTGGGGCCAATCGCCGCCAGATAAATCGGTAAGTCCCTACGACCATGCAAAATACTCTTGAGCGGTTTACCCAGCCCCGTGGCATCAGCGCCTTGATAGGGGATCTGGTAATGTTCGCCGTTATGTACTAAAGGCTGCTCACGCGCCAGAATCGCGCGCACAATCTGTACATATTCGCGCGTCTTGCCCAACGGTTTGCCATAGGCCGCACCATGCCAGCCCTCGACCACCTGCGGGCCAGACAACCCCAACCCGAGCAACATGCGCCCACCGGACAGTTGATCCAACGTCATCGCCGTCATGGCCGTCATGGCGGGGCTGCGGGCGGGCATCTGCATAATCGCCGTGCCCAGGTGAATCTGCTCGGTCTGCGCGCCGATCCAGGCTAATGGCGTTACACAGTCCGACCCATAGGCTTCGGCTGTCCAGACGGCATAGTAGCCGAGTTGATCGGCGACTTGAATCACCTCTAGCGGCAATTCAACCTTCGCACCGGCGTAGCCGATCATGAGCCCTAGTCGCATAGTAACCTCGCTTCGATTGACGAATGACACTGATTACCGTAGTCCATCTATTACCGTATTCCATCTGTAATTTTACGAATCGTCGCTTCTTGCGCTTCAACCGATGCGGCAAGCTTGAATTGAACCAGCGCGCGGTCAAGATTATGCTCGGCATGTTTGGCCTTAAAATAGACGTTGCCAGCCAGATAATCGGTAAAGAAGCGCAAACCCAACTCAAATGCAATCAAACGGATTGAATCGTAGAGATAGGCATAATCATTCGTGGTGAAAAAGTGGCGCGCCTCTTCAAAATAGCCAGCTAAGATGATCTGACAAAGATCGGTGTCAAAGGTAACGGCATTGAGGTCAGTCGTCTCTTCACCAGCTAGATTACAGCAAGAGCGCAGACAATCACCAATGTCGTAATGCACGAGCCCCGGCTTGACCGTGTCCAGATCGATAATGCTGATCGCTTCATTGGTCATGTCGTCGATCAAAATGTTATCAACTTTGGGGTCGCCGTGGATCGAACGCAAGCTAAGCCGTCCCGCATTTTGCGCATCTTCCAAAAGGGTCGCCGATTTTCGATGCGCTTCCACAAATTGGAAACAGTAGTTGACATCAATGGTACGGGCCCCGCTTTTATGCTTCTGTTGACTTTGCGCCAGTACGCGGTCGTATTGCATCAGATATTGCGGCGTAATGTGAAAGCCGGGCAGGGT
>JBBQBY010000097.1:0-17271 GCA_038318235.1 Caldilineales bacterium | reverse complement strand
TTCGGTAACGCGCTCACGCCGCAACATCTGCTGGAGAAAACGACCTTCGAAATAGAGCAGCGCAGGTTCTGCTTTGACTAAGTTTTCTACCCAGCGCGAACGCACCGAACACCATGTGATCAGATATTGGAGGCCAATCAGCAAGCTAAAGGCCAAAACACCTTCGACCAGGACAACATCTTTGGACAGTAAAACCGTTGCCAGCGTGGAGCCAAGGGAGACGGTGACGATAAGGTCAAAAGCATTCATCTTTGACAGCGTGCGCTTACCCGAAATACGGAGCAAAAGCACCAAGGCTGCATAGGCTAAAGTCCCCACCAAGATAATACGAATTAGACCAAACCAACTACTAAAAAACATCCTTATGCCTCCTGTGGTTTGCGCTCGACCAAGGTGAGGAGCGCATCGGCCAGACCCGCCATGACTCGCTCCCGGTCGGTTTCATTCTTGATTTGCCCTGCATCTGCGCCGATCAGCCGGATATGCTCGATCAAGACGACGCGGTCGGTGGCGCGTTGCAGGTCGGGCGCAAGGCTGGCGATGGTCTCCAATAGGTGGACCAAGATGGCGGGATTGCTTGCCCCGTAGATGCGAATTTGATCAAAAGCGGCGCGCGCCACTTCAGCAAAGGTTAGCGGACGCGCGATCACGCGCAACCGGTCATTTTCGTCGTAGCGCGCCGCCGAAGGCAGATCGCGGCAGACTACACCCCGCAGTGATGTACCGAGCCAATCAATACAGGTCAATGCCGTGAATGGCTCGTTGATGCCGGGCGACAACGCATGGGCGGCGATTTCCACCAACTGTTGTAACGAATAGAGCGCATCTTGATGCGGTGTGCGATGGGTGCCGAGGCTGAAGCAGCCACGCAATGACTGTGCAAGCGCGTTCGTCATGCGGAAGGATGGCAACGCCCATAACAGCGGTGTCTGACGCGCGACGAATTCGCCAGGGCGCTTTTCAAGTTTGAGTTGTAAATCGTGCTGCGTCGCCAATGCCATGAGCTGCTCATCGTCTATGCGTAGCAAATAGCCATTATCGCTGGCCGCCACTTTGCACGCATTTTGCCAAGGCATGGGCTCAGGCGCGTCCTGTGCCACATGATTTTCGCCGATGCGTTCAGGAAAAAAGAGCGGCAACGCCCGTTGAAAATCCTGTCCGACATCCGCAATCAGATTTTCCGCTTGAATGGTTTGCGCAACGTGGTGGATGAAAAAAATCAAAACCGCCAGCGATGCCAACGCCAGAATGACGCCGATATTGACCGACAAATACGGCACAAAAGCCGATTCTTCAACCGAACGCACGGTGCGTAAAACCAATAGACAGTAAACAAAGGTGGCAATGAATGTGCCGAGCGTGAATTGCACCCCGCGGTCAGACGTGAAGTTGCGCAAGACGCGCGGCCCGAAATGGGAGGAAGTTTGGGCCAGGGTCGTAATCGTCAACGAAAAGACAATCGAAACGACGGTCATCACCGAGCCGGCCACGACCGATAACACGCTGCGCGCACCGTCCGCACCACCCGACCAGATCCATCCGATGTTTTGTACCCAGGCGGCATTCATCGTGTGGTCAAGTGCAACGCTGCTTAAGGCGAGACCGATGGCGAGCAACGCCATCAGCGTAGGCAAAAACCAAAATGAATCAGTGAGGGAATCGCGGAGGGCACTCAGGTATAGTTTCATCTGTTACTTTCCGGTGAGTGGGGTGGTGCAATTTCGCCTAAGCGCCGCAAAAATGGCGTCATCGTTAAGCCTTGTACGATGACTGAAAAGGTGACGACCGCAAACGTGACCGAAATAATCGCGGCACGCATTGGGACATCGACAGGCAGGCCGAGCGCCAACGCCAACGCCAGGGCGCCGCGCAACCCACCCCAAAACAAAACATGCTGGTGATTCAGGGCAATACGATGGGCCGAACGCCGGAATAAGGCACAGCACCCATAAACGGCGACTGCTCGGCCAATGATGACAAGGGCGATAACCAGCAACGCGACGGTTAGCTCGCTCACTACGTCTTGCGCGACCAGGCGAATGCCAATCAACAAAAAAATCAGCGAGTTGGCAATGAAGCCAATGTATTCCCAAAACGATGCCACGGCCTCGCGACCCCGGTCGGAAAATGCCCCCAGCGACCCTGTATTGCCAATCAAAATACCTGCGGTCAGGGTCGCCAGCACACCCGACAAATGCCAATGTTCCGCCAATAAAAATGAACCGTAGGCCGCAATCGTCGAAAAGGTCAGCTCGATCAAATGGTCGGCGGTGCGCCCCGCGAGCAGCAACACGGCGCCAGCGGTCAGCGCGCCGCAGAGAACGCCGCCCACGACCGTGATGAGAAAACTACCCGCCACGCCGCCGATGCTAACGCCGCCGCCTGTCGTGGCCGCCAGCGCCACGCTATACAGCACGGCAACGGTGCCGTCATTCAACAGACTTTCGGATTCGACCAACAAACGCAGGCGCCCGGTAACGCCTGCCTCTTTGAACGTGGCAATGACCGAGACGGGGTCCGTTGCCGAAATAAGCACCCCCAAGGGCACAGCCGCGGCCCACGGCCAGGCTGCTAGATAATGGAGACCCACCGTCGTGATGCCACAGGCCAGCAACACCCCGAGGGTCGCCAAGGTTAGCACAACGCCGGCATCCGCACGTAAGGGACGCCAGGGCATATGAAAGGCGGCCTCGAAGATCAGAGGCGGCAAAAATGCGCTAAAAATGAGTTCTTTGGTGAGTTCAATCTCAAATGAGATATGGGCAAGGGCGACAACCATGCCTGCTAAGGTCAAACCCACCGTATAGGGCAAGTGCAGGCGGCGCGCTAACAGCGCCACGCCGGCGGCAATCAGGAGTAATAGCTCAATGCGTTCAATGTTCAGCTCCATAATTAACCAATAGATTGCTTGTAGCGGATAGAAGACCGATCAGTTGACTACGCGCTGAATTGGATAAGATAATCGTTGCTCATTCAACCGCCAAGATTCACGCGGTGATTGCAGATGTTTGCTCACTGAATTGGTCCGTTCATGGGCGTGGACGTAAGGCGATGATTGGCAGCGCATGGGCCAACTGTTCAAAATAGGCCGGTCGTCGCGCCAAGGTTGACCGGTCATCAACCCTGCCAACCGATGGAAAGCTGTAGGATGACGGCGGGCATAATCATGCAATTCGCGCGCTGCCTCTGCCGGGTTTAGCCGTTCTGCCTGCGCTTCACTGCGCTGGTGACCTGAATGGATGATCACTTCCGGTGTTTTTTGAATATTCCGCACCCAATCAGATTGTTCGCCCCAGCCCGAGGCAATAATATAGGTATGAGTAGGCTTGTCATGACGTACGACCTCAAGCACAACCTGACGCGGTTGGCCACTCTTGCGCCCAATATGCGTGAGCATCAGAAAACGATCCCCTAACAACCAGCCCAGATGCATTCGGTAGAGCCCAATTGGCAGGCGGAGAAAAAAGCGCAAAACAGTGCGCGGGGCATGGATATTGATCAATTTTGCCTCAGTGTTTTCTCTACTATGGAGGTTTATAAGCCTGCAAAGCGGTGCGCAGCCACATTGCGAGCCAGTCAGGCTGGCGATAGATAGTTCATCCCTGATAAAAGGAACGGGTCAGACTGGTTTGATCAAGTAGCCAGTACCAGCCTTGCAATTCTACGACTGAGATGAAAATTTTTCATCTCACCGATGATGCAGCCACCACTTACCTCCTACGTTGAATGCATTTTTACGCAAGCTCAATCTAATCAGAGTAGGAAGAGATATATTCAAGCTATGTAAATCTAGCCTATGCCATATGGTTAACTTTCTCTGTAGGCAAGCTTAACAAATGGCAGAAATAAAGTGAGCACACTAAAAAACTGATTCGAGAGCTGTATTCGGACTACTTATTAATTTCTGGCCGGATGATTTGTAGTGAAATAGGCGGAGGTGTATACTGGGGTGTCGATTGCTTCGGTAGTGATGCAATCTTCGATCCGGCAATACGTATCGAATCTGGTAGAGTGGACAGATCGATTTGCTTTTTCGTACTAGCCAGGTACTGAATGATCACTCAGGGACAGAAAAGCTGAAAAGAGTAGCCATGGTCAGCGACAATAGCGAATTGAAATCCTCGACGCCTGGGACGATTGCCGAGGCAAGTTCCGAGTTACGGGAGTATTTGAGTGTCAGCCAGCAACGCCACCGTTTATTTCCCCGCGCCGCGCTGGTGGGGCTATGTGCAGGTATTGTCGCTATCATCTTTCGCACCTTGCTGGCCGGGGCTGACACGCTACGCAATGCCTTGATCCTCTGGGCGCATCAGATCCCGGGCGTAGGGTGGCTTTTTCCGATGGTGTTCGGTGCCGTCGGTGCCGGACTCTCGGTACTGCTGGTACGCCGGTATGCGCCGGAGGCGAGCGGCAGTGGCATTCCGCATCTCAAAGCCACCTTGCACCGGCTGCGCGAACTGCGATGGCGGCGGGTATTACCCGTTAAAATGATCGGGGGAGTGCTGGCCATCGGCAGCGGCATGGCACTGGGCCGCGAAGGGCCGACCGTACAGATGGGGGGAGCGGTCGGCGACGCCATCGCACGGTGGCTTAACGTGACGGCGCGTGAGCGATTGGTGCTGATCGCGGCGGGTGCCGGTGCGGGTCTGGCCGCCGCCTTTAATGCCCCCTTAGCGGGGCTGGTGTTCATTCTGGAAGAGGTGCAGCGCGATTTTCGTCCGGTGGTCTTCGGGGCGGTGTTTTTAGCGGCGGCGGTGGCCGATATTGTCGCCCGGCTGGCGGCCGGTCAATTGCCGGTCTTTGCCATCCCCAGTTACCCGGTGCCGCCTTTGGCGAATATTCCGCTGTTTATTGTGCTTGGGGTCGCAACCGGCGTGCTGGGTGTGGCCTTTAATCAGGGCCTTCTGGCGACCCAGACGCTCTTTGGCCGCTTACCGGAGCGGCTGCGTGTTGTTTTAGGGGGTGTTGTCGGTGCAATTGCCGGTCTGATTGCCTGGTTTTCGCCGAATGCGGTGGGCGGCGGTCACAACCTGGCCGAACAGATATTGGCCGGTCATTTTGTCCTGGCGGTGATTCCGCTCTGGTTCCTCTTGCGGTTTGGGTTGACCATGATCAGCTATGGCACCGGCGCACCGGGCGGTATCTTTGCCCCCTTACTGGTGCTGGGCGCTTTGATTGGTCTGGCGATTGGTGAGATCGCGCACTTTTTCGCGCCCTTAGCGGTTCCCCAGCCCGCTGTCTTTGCCGTAGTTGGCATGGCGGCCTACTTCACGGCGATTGTGCGCGCGCCCTTAACAGGCATTGTCCTCATCCTGGAAATGACCGGTAATTACAGCCAGATGTTGCCGCTCCTCGTGAGTTGTTTCACCGCCTATGCGGTTGCTGAGGCATTGAAGGATCTGCCCATTTACGAAGCCCTGCTTGAACGGGATCTGTTGAGTGGCGGCTTACGGCCTGAATATACGGAACCGATTGTGGTGGAAATGGCCGTGGAGCCAGGCGCGCCCTTTGTGGGAAAAATGGTCAAAGACCTCGCCTTGCCACCGGGTTGTCTTCTCGTTCACTACCGCGAAGACGGACATGAATTGATCCCGACAGCCAACACACGCCTGGACGAACATATGCGGATTACCGCGGTCATCGCGCCCGAAGCGGCCAACGCGCTGGCGGTCTTGCGGCGCGGCTGTGAGGCAACCGGGCATTGAGCGAACCATTCAGCGTCACCCGAAAATAAATGTTACGTTGTAACTATTCAGGCAGGACAATTGCAATGAAACCACAATATGCAGTGGAGACAATCTTGAGAACCCCAATTTGTAGATTATTTAACCGTTGAAATGGCTAGATCGCAACCAGTATGCGAAGTTAAAATCGGCTGCCAACCACTATATGTTGTGGTTTTTCAGAACTTTGATCCGCTATTTCGTGCCTGAATAGTTACTAAATATCTAAAAGATTTACCCGCTGATTATAGATTAGCACTTCACGCCTTGTTATGGGTCCTGAGGGTATACATAAGATGGTTTGCGTTGCATCTGCAGGGCTTGCTGAACCTGAGCGCTCCTTTTATTCATAAGCGCTCAGGTTGGGCTGAACGAGCTTTGTTGCACATTGTAACGTATTTCAGCTACTTGCAGATGAAGCGCGTGAGTGCGAGCACTAGTCGGTAGGCGCAGTGTCAGATCGTGGAGCACCTGCAGCAACGTTAGGGTGACATGCATATCGCTGGCAGCAGCCTGCCAAATCTGGCTAAAGGTGGCATCGATTACATCATCCCAAGTCGGACGACTAACGATAATCTGAGTTTGCCCGTTGCCAGTCGTGCGCACAGGCGATGGAAAAGAGCGCTCTGCCAGCCGACCAACGGCATCCCAGAGATGATACAGTGCATACTCCGCCGTAGTCACATCGTTAATCCCCGGTGATAACGCTTTAAGCGCAATGTCAACAAGCTGGCGAATACCGAACAGAGGATCCTGCGTCATTGTACGTTCGCGGTCGATGACAAAGGCGCTGCTAATATGGTCACTTACTGCGCTGGCGGCGACATCACTCTGATCAAGTTCCGCAAAAATGCTGCCATAGGCCACAAACTCACCAATCCGAGGTCGGATCGATAGCCACCGCGTTGATGCCAGCGGTGCAGACAGCAGAGTCTGTTCGTCGATAGTGCGTACAAATCAGGCTTTTTGCGCACGAACAACCAGACGATTGCCATTAGACTGTAACTGTTCTCTGATGCCATCCGGTGACGGCGGATCAGGAACGCCGTGACCAATATCTTGCGGGTATATTGCGTCAATCTGGGCAATCAATTCATGTCGTACTTCATCCAGAATAACCGCCACTTGCAGCGACTGAGACATGTGGTGGATGAAGAAGATCAGCAGTCCTAAACAAAGCAAGGCCAAACCCACGGGGTTGTGACGGAGAGTGCCGGTAAAATAAATATGGATGCCTACCGCGACGCTAAAATTCTTGATGGCGGCGGCGGCTCTGATCGCGCAATTTGATGGTCTGGTTGCACAAATCGGATGCGTGGAATACAATGTTATCTAATCGAACCTGAACATGTTTTTTATCCCCTGGGAAATGGGAAAACTTGTGCATGCTGGCACTACCGGAGAGAAGAAATCGAATTTAAAAGACATTGGCTAGAGAATTGAAGAGGCTAAGCAGCGGCGCGTGTGTAACGGGCCGCTTTCGCGATAAACGTAAAATGGGGCCATCATTCTGGTCTCACATTATCAAGCAGATCTATAAGACCAGGAAACAATTATGACCACAACCTACCAATTTAAAGAGATTGGCCGTTTGCCATTGCCCGGTGACAATGTTGCCATTGCCACGCGACGGCTCAAGGTTGGCACCGAAATCATCTACAACAACCAACAATTTACGCTTGATCGCACCGTGATGGAAGGTCACCGCTTTGCCATCCAGCCAATTGCACCCGGCGAGGAATTGCTCTCTTGGGAATTGCCTTTTGGCGTAGCGCTCAAACAGATCAACCCCGGCGACTATGTCTGCAACACTGCCATGCTCGACGCGTTGAGCGTACGGTCGCTGGATTTCACCTTGCCGACCAAGCCCAATTTTGCCGACCGCATTCAATCCTACACGATTGATCAGCAAAATTTTCAGCCGGCGCCGCCCGTACCGCTCTATGCCAAGCCGCGCACCTTTATGGGCTACCGGCGTGCGAGTTCGCGCGGGGTGGGCACGCGCAACATTATTGTGTTGCTCGGCGTCACTTCGCGCACCAGCAGCTACGTGCGCCAACTGGAAGCGCGTTTGAAGGCAACGGTCAAAGCCTATCCCCATATCGATGATGTTGTCGCCGCCGCGCATACCGAGGGCGATTTTGTCAACCCGAACAACCAGGAGATTTTGCTGCGCACCTTGGCTGGGTTTATGGTCAATTCAAACGTCGGCGCGGTGCTGGCGGTCGATTATGGCATCGAACCGGTGACCAACGCCATGTTGCGCGCCTACATGGCAGAACACAACTATCCGTTGGCAGATGTACCGCATGAATTCATCTCGCTGAGCGGTGGTTTCCAGGAGAATCTGGCGCGGGGTGAGACGATTGTTAAAGGGTGGCTGGATCAAGTCAATGGTACAGCACGCACCGAAGAATCGGTGGCGCATTTAAAAATTGCGCTGCAGTGTGGCGGCTCGGATGCGTTTTCTGGCATTTCCGGCAACCCCTTGCTTGGCTGGGTGGCGCATGAGGTGGTACGCAATGGTGGGGCCACGGTGTTGGCCGAAACCGACGAGTTGATCGGCGCCGAGTCCTACGTGTTGCAAAAAGTTGCCAACCTTGAGATTGCCCAGACCTTTCTAAACATGATTGAGCGCTTCAAAGCGTATGCTTCATGGCATGGCGCTTCGGCGGAGGGCAACCCGTCGGGCGGCAACAAATATCGCGGCCTCTACAACATCACGCTCAAGTCGATTGGCGCGGGCATGAAGAAAGACCCGCGCACGCGCATCGACCATACGATTGATTACGCGATGCCGCTCAAGCAACCGGGCTATTATTTTATGGACAGCCCTGGCAATGATCTAGAAGGCATCGCGGGCCAAGTGGCGGCGGGGTGTAATATGATCTGGTTTGTCACGGGCAATGGGTCAATCACTAATTTCCCCTATGTGCCGACCATGAAAATTGTGACGACGACCAAACGCTTTGAACTGTTGCACACCGAAATGGATGTGAACGCCGGCGCTTATCTCGATGGCACGCCGATGGATGAGTTGGGCCAACAGACGTTTGAATATGTGCTTAAGGTGGCGTCGGGCCAATTGAGCGTGGGTGAAAAAGCTGGCCACGCCCAGGTGCAAGTCTGGCGCAACTGGATGCAGACCGATACGAGCAACGTCGAACGGCTGCTGCATCTGCCCAAGCCGAACGGCGCGAGTTTACCGATCCAGAGCGACGTGATTGTGCCCAACGTGCCGATCAAGTTGACGCGCAGCAACGGTCAGCGCGCTAGCGACCAGATCGGGCTGATTTTGCCGACCAGTTTGTGCTCGTCGCAGGTGGCGACCATGTTGGCGCGGCGCTTGAATCAAAAGAAAGTTGGTCAAGGACCCCAGCTTTCGCGTTATGTAGCCCTAGGGCACACCGAAGGCTGCGGCTCGAATAGCGGCCCGTCAGAGGACTTATATATTCGCACGATGCTTGGCTACATTGCGCATCCATTGGTCAAGCATTGCATGTTGATCGAGCACGGTTGCGAGAAGACGCACAACGATTACATGCGCCACGCCGTACAAGACATGGGGCTGGATGATAAAAAACTCGGCTGGGCCAGCATTCAATTGGACGGCGGGATAGAGAACGTGCAGCATAAGTTGGAAGACTGGTTTAGCCAGGAAGTGGCCCATGATAGCCCACCGATTACGGAGATTGTTGGTTTGGAAGGGTTGCGCCTGGGTCTGTTGAGCGATGGCCCGGTGCCGGCAGCGGTGGCTCAACAACTGGCGCAAATCACCAAGATGGTGGTGAAGGCAGGAGGGTCAATTGTCGTGCCGGAGAATACAGGTCTGCTCTCGACCGCCGATTATCGCAATAACGTTCTGTCACAGCCGACCGTACTGCCTTCGCTGGCTTACGGTGAACATATGGCGACCAACGGCTTTCACATTATGGAGACGCCCACCGAACATTGGGTGGAGACGTTAACCGGCCTGGCCGCCACCGGTGTTGAGCTGATCTTGGCCTATGTGAGTGAACAGCCGATGCAGAGCCATCCACTGGTGCCCGTGGCGCAGATCACGGCCAATACAGCTATGCCAGAACAATATGCCGCTGATCTTGATCTGATATTGACGAACGATCCCAGTAGCTGGCAGAATGAGATCTTCCAACTGATCACGCGCGTGCTTGAACATGAATATACGCCCAAGTTGACCCAGCAGGGAAATGTTGATTTTCAACTGACACGTGGCCTATTGGGTGTTACACTCTAAAAAAGAATCAGCGATTAGCGTAAGGAAATGATTGATAATGGAAGTCATGGAACATACGACGAATAATTTCGGTGGCGTCATCCTCAGCCCATCGGCGCTGCCAGCGTCCAGCGATGAATTTAAGACGCGGCTGGGCGCCTCAATCACGCAATGGCAAGAGCAGGAATCAAAGCTGGTCTGGCTGGAAGTACCCATCGAACGGTCTGAGCTAATCCCGGTGGCTGTGGCGATGAATTTTATCTTTCATCACAGCACAGACGGTTATCTGATGCTCGTCTACAAGATCCAACCCAATGCGTTTATTCCGCCCTATGCCACGCATTATGTCGGCATTGGCGGTGTCGTGCTCAACGAGCAACGCGAACTTTTGGTGGTGGTCGAAAAATATCACAAAGTCAGTCGCCCCAACTTCTATAAGTTGCCCGGTGGTGCGCTCCAAGCCGGCGAACATCTCGTTGATGCGGCGATCCGCGAAGTCTACGAGGAGACCGGCGTCCAGACTAAGTTCGACGCATTAGTCTGCTTTCGTCATTGGCACGGTTATCGCTATGGCAAGTCCGACATCTATTTTGTGGCGCGCCTGTCGCCGATCAGCCATGAGATCACGCAAGATCACAATGAGATCGAAGAATGTCGCTGGATGCCGGTGGAGGAATATCTGAGCCATGACACAGTGCATAATTTTAACAAACAGATTGTGCGCGCGGCGCTCAACAGCCGCGGTCTGCGCCCTTCTTCGATCGAAGGCTATGATGACCCAAAGACGCGCGAGTTTTTTATGCCCTTTGAGTTAAGTGAGAACGCAGCAAAATAAGCAGCGTAATACGATTTGCGATTTACGATTTACGAAGTAACTTCGCTAGCAAAGCCGCCTCGTAAATCAAAAATCGCAAATCGTAAATGGACAGGTTTTGTTCTATATCGGGTGAAATATGAGTAAAAAGAACGCTTCTAACGGGAAAGACGAAAAAATAGGCACGCTGCGCTCACTAATGGAAGGCGTCGTTAGCAAAATTGATGTGGCCGACGAGGCCGAAGCCGCCAAGCATGTCACGACGTTGCGCGCCCAATATCCTGAGGCGACACCGAATGAGCTTGTGGAAAGATTAATTAAGCAGAAATGTCTGAAAACCGGTGCGATTGGTGCGGTCACCTCTGGCACAGCCGTTATTCCAGGGCTAGGCACCTTTGTTTCACTCACCTTTGGCGTGGCGGCAGATGTGGGGATGACCTTTAAATTGCAGACCCAACTGGTGCTTGAGATCATTAATGTCTATCAGCATGAACTAAGCCTGACCGATAAACGTAATATCGCCATGTTGATCAGCGGGTTCTCGATTGGCGGCGGGCAGCTGATTGGCAAAGCCGGCGCGCAGATTGCGGAAAAAGCCACGATCAGTTTAGAAGAGAAATTTATTGCCAAAGCTATCCCCGTAATCGGTGTCGCAGCCTCGGCAGGGATCAATATTGTCTCCACCTATCTGATCGGTCGGCGCGCCCAGGCCTATTTTCAACGCGGCCCCGACGCGATGGGGGATTGGAGCGAGAACGCCCGCGCCATCACCGGCCTGGATGAGCGTAAGATTAGTGCTTGGTTGGCTGAAAGCACCGAAAACGCCTGGCGCTTAACCAGCAATCGGATGCAAACTATGGCCGGGACGATGGTTGTGGTGGCGAAGTCCACCGGTGAATTGGCCGTGATCGGCGCTAGTAAAGCCGGTGGCGCGCTGACACGCACGGGTAAAAATTTCCGACCAGATGTCGGTTCGGCGCTAGGCAGTTTGATTGACCTGACGAAGAAAGTTAGTCGCGGCCTTACGGCTGGCGTGCGCAAAGTTGGCTCGCTCATGGGTAAATTCAAACGAAATGAGCGAGCGAAGCCAGGCAAATGAGCGGATGACGAAGAAAAACACCTATGAAGTCCACAATCCGCATGATGCTTTTTTTAAACAATTCCTGGCAAAATCGGAAATTGCCGAAGATTTTCTGCGCCAGCATTTGCCGCCAGACGTTATCGAGTCATTAGCACTCGCGACCCTGGAATTGCAGAAAGATTCTTTCGTTGACATTGACTTACAAGAGCATTTTAGCGATCTACTTTACCGCGCTGCTCTAAAAAATGGCGAACAAACGTATATTTACCTGCTTTTTGAACACAAAAGCTATCCTGATCGCCACGTCGTCTTCCAATTGTTACGCTATATGGTGCGCATTTGGGAAAAACAATTAGGCGAAACCAAATCGCTTGCGCCGATCCTACCATTGGTGATCTATCATGGTCGAGCGAAATGGACAATTCCAGCAAACTTTGGCACACTTTTTGCAATGCCAGAAGCGCTCCAGCGGTTTTCGCCAGAATTTCATTACCAGTTGGTCGATCTATCTGCCCTAAGCGATGAAGAGATCCGTGGGCAGATCTGGCCAAGAATCTTTCAGTTAATCTTAAAGCATATTTTTGATGACAAGCTTGGCGAGCGTTTACCCGACATTCTACTGCTGGCCCGCGATCTTGTCCAGCAGTCCACTGGACTAGAGATGCTCGCCACCATTTTGCGTTATGTGGCGCGAGCAAGCCAAGCGGTGACGAATGAAGATTTGCACAGAGCTGTAATGGCATTGATTCCTACAGATGGAGGCATACTCGTGAAAACATTAGCCGAACAATGGATTGAGGATGGGATCGCCAGGGGCTTGGAGCAAGGACTAGAACAAGGGCTGGAGCAAGGACTAGAACAAGGGCTGGAGCAAGGGCTAGAACAAGGGCTGGAGCAAGGACTAGAACAAGGGCTGGAGCAAGGACGACAGGTGCAGCGCCAAACGTTATTGCATATTTTGGAAAGACGTTTTCATCTCCCGGAACCAGAGTTAGTTACTCTAGCCCAACAATTCGCCACGATCAAAGATCTAGCACAGTTGGCCCAGTTAGTCGATCAGGCGCTTGATGCTGGCGTAGTGACTGATTTCACCAATCATTTAAAACTTTATCTTGAGCAGGCTCATTGAGAGCTACTGGCATGACCCGCCACACAGGAGGAACTTACATTGTCTAAACCAATTACGATCCAAGATATTCAGGTCATCACCTGTCAGCCCGAAGGCCAACGTTTGGTCATTGTCAAGGTGATCACTTCAGAGCCGGGGCTGTATGGGTTAGGTTGTGCCACCTTTACCCAACGTTTTCATGCTGTCGTCACCGCCATCGAAAAACATCTGAAACCATTTGCGATTGGTCGCGAGGTTGCGCGCATCGAAGAATTCTGGCAAATGGCGATGGTCCACAGCTACTGGCGCAATGGCCCAGTACTCAACAATGCGATCTCTGGCATCGACCAGGCTTTGTGGGATATTAAAGGGAAATTGGCGAAGCTGCCCGTCTACGAATTGTTGGGGGGCAAATGTCGCGAGGCGGCAGCCGTCTATGGGCACGCCGATGGTCGCGATCCCCAAGAGGTGGCCGACAACGTGCGCAAATATATGGAGCAGGGCTACCAGTATATCCGGATTCAGATGGGTGGCTACGGTGGCAAAAATGCTGGCGCGCGTAAACCAGAGAATGCGCCGCCGGGTGCGTATTACGACCCGCGCGCCTATACACGCAATATGCTCAAGATGATGGATCACGTTCGCAGCACAGTGGGCGAAGAGATCGAACTGTTGCACGACATCCATGAACGGCTTCAACCAATTGACGCGGTGCAATTTGCCAAGGATGTCGAACGCTTTAAACTCTTCTTTTTGGAAGATCCGTTGGCGCCTGAGCACCAGGAATGGTTCTTTCGCATTCGTGAGCAATGCGCCACCCCCATCGCGATGGGCGAACTGTTCAACAACCCACGCGAGTGGATGCCACTGATCGCGGGCACGGCGATCGATTTCATGCGCATGCATGTGAGCCAGATGGGCGGGATTACGCCAGCGCGGGCGGCGGCGTTGTTTGGCAATATGTATGGCGTGCGCACGGCTTGGCATGGGCCGGGCGACACGTCTCCCGTTGGTCACGCTGCGAACCTGCATCTGGATGTATGGGCGCCCAATTTTGGCATCCAAGAATGGTGTCGCTTCTCGCCAGTCTTCTATGACATCTTCCCTGGTCTGCCCGAGGTGCGCAACGGCTATATGTATCCGAACGAGAAGCCGGGGCTTGGCATTGATATTGATGAAAAATTAGCCGCGCAATATCCCTGCCAAGATTTTGTCGACGAATGGACCCAGACCCGTTGGCCAGATGGCAGCCCAGCCCGGCCCTAATCAAGAATGATGCGGAATGTCATAACTGAGCATCTTGTCGCAGCCGGCTCAGTCACAAAGGCAACTCTGCTCCTATTTAGATAAATTGCCGCAAAAGCCAGCAGAATGGATAGTTTGCGGGAAGAAACCAATTGATATTTTATGCAAGTTGTATATTGTGCAAATCAGAACAATCGTGTAAACTATAGATAGTGCTGGCGTGAAGAAATTCACAATAACACTGCAAGTTTACTGGGGAGCGAACTTGCGTATCGAATCTCCTTTGGTTCCTTCTTTTCTTTATTTTCCTCCTTCCTTGGAACCCGTCGTCATCGGCACAATGACGACGGGTTCTGCCTTTCTTTACCCCATGCTATTTTCTTGAAAAATAAAAATCCGAGCAACCGTAGCGGCGCTGCTTGCTGCGCCTGTATGGCATTTATCCAACTTTAGTTTACGTATAAATCCTTGCCCACCGACCATAATCCACATTACAATCAAAATAAGGCTTGGTCTGCAACTTTTGAAGCTTTGGACGTGTGCTGTGTTTGTGACAGGCCATGCTGAGGACAATCACATGGAAGCCATCGCGTAAGTTGCTCCGTGATATTATCTCCAAGGTTGCTACACTTCTATCTTGCATACCCATCCTCGCCGTTCAGATTGAGCGTAAAGACAGGGCACGCGCCCAGGGCATCCGGGCGGCGAAAATTGTTTGGGGGCTACCCATAGCCTGCGCGCGCCACCAACCGCATGCCCCGACATCCTCACCAAGCGCCAACATAACATGTATTACGAAACCTTAACCTCTTAATGATTTACCATTAAGAATCTTACTCTATACTGAGGGCGCGGCCTTAAACTGTATAACTTGCCAAGGCCAGTCAGCAATTCCAAGCGTTTTTTTGGCGGAATGCCCAATAGAATTCCTCTAATTTTCTACTCAAAAGCGTCTTGTATTTGTATAAATTAAGGTTCATAATAACAGGGAATATATGGTTCAACATATATATAGATCGAATGGTAACGTTTCGGTTACACAGCGTAGCCGCAATATAGCCGAAGCCAAACGAAATGGGGGCAAGCTAACCACCCCTGGTCGCCGCATGTTGTATCGATACGCCGCTCATAGGTGTATCAGTTGGTCTCTTCTACAGGAGTTCAAATCATGATCCACAAAAGTCATTCGCCACAGCCACATCATGTTCGGGTAATTTTTGAACTGCCTTCGTGCATTTGGGCAGATCGCATCTTTCTTGTCGGCGACTTTAACCAGTGGTGTAAAAACGTAACACCCATGCAACAGCACCGTGACGGTGTCTGGCGCGCCACTGTTGATTTGCCCTGTGGTAGCCGCCACGAGTTTCGTTATCTGATCGACGGCCAATGGAAGACGGATAGCCATGCCGACGGCTTTGCTACCAATCCTTACGGGGTTGAAAACAGCGTTGTGCTTGCGGTCTTGTCGGATGCCACTCGCCTGGATCGAACCAGCAGCCAGGTGTGGGACAGACCAGCTTGGGGCTTTGCAGTTACACCCGCGGCCTTAGCGGCCCAACACCAAACTTCTCAACACCCTTCCAAAGTTGAGCAAACCCGTCATGCCAGAGGCATGGAACCGCGGGCAGTATAAACTGGTCAGAGGTAAACAGATACGCCAGTGCATTGCATTTGCAGACATTTGTCAAAATAGCACCTAAAACTAATTAACAAAAAGCGTGCGCAACCGAAATGGGTTGCGCACGCTTTTTGTTGGCATGATAATGGAAAAAGTGGCCGATATGATATAATTGACGCCCTATGTCATCTATGACTCGCCGTCTCAGCTTACTTGCCATTCTCCTGATCGCGATTTTCTTGCGTTTTTGGCAGCTCCATAGCCTGCCGCCAGGTTTCCATTTGGATGAGTCCTACGAAGCGTTAGAAGCTTGGCATATCTTCACCGATGCCACCTATCGACCGATCTTTTTGCCGGGCAATTTTGGCGTCCCTGCGCTCAACGCCTACGCCAATGCCTTGATGTTTGGTCTCTTTCAACTGTTTGGTGCGGCGGCGGGACCGCTGGCGGTGCGCACCACAGCGGCCTGTTTTGGTGTGCTTGGCGTGGGTGCATTGGTTGGATTGGCGTCTGAATTCCAAAAGATGACCAAAAAGTCCGGGCTTTCCCTGGCCTTTCCTTTATTCGCAGCGGCGTCATTAGCCACGTTACGTTGGCATATTCACTTCAGCCGCATTGGGATCGAGCCGATTATCGTGCCTTTGCTCTGGACCAGCGCCCTATGGCTGCTTTTGCGGGGCTGGCGCACTGGTTATGCGAGCAATTTTGTTGGCTGTGGCGTACTGCTTGCGGCGAGCATGTATACCTATCAAGCGGCTTGGATCATCCCGTTCTTAATGCTGCCCATCGTGTTACTTTTATGGCTAAGCAAAACAGAAAGCGTAGCTGGGCAACCGACGATACACACCAAGCAGCGCATGATTGGCCTGGTGTTAACTGGGGTTGTAGCCATTCTGCTCGTTGCCCCATTTGGTTGGTACGTCTGGCAACATCCCGACATTGTGACGCTGCGCCCTAGCCAAGTGGCTTCGGGGGTCGGCACAGACGGCGCTGACAATGCCTCGGTCTGGCGTAGCATTGGGCGTACGGTGCAAATGTATAGCCCCATCAACCCGGCGACTGATCTGAACGCCCGCCGCAATATCCCTGGTGAACCAGTCTTGAATTTATGGGAGACGCTGCTCTTTTTGGCCGGTTTAGGTATCGCGTTCTGGCGTATCCGCCGCCCTGGCTATGCGATCCTCTTGCTCAGTTTGCTGGGCCTATTGCTACCCGGCGCGCTCAGCCAACATGCCCCTCACTTTCATCGCCTTTTAGGGGCTTCTGCGCCGACAGCGCTACTTTGTGCATTAGCCTTGGACACGCTCTGGCAATGGCGACCCCGACCAATGGCCACTGGACCGCTGTTGCGGATCCAGGCGCAATTACACTGGGCTAGCTTACTCTTGCTTGTGCTGGGCGGAGCCGTTTCTGCGCAAAATTATTTTGTCCGCTGGGCCCGTTTGCCC
>JBBQBY010000096.1:0-17279 GCA_038318235.1 Caldilineales bacterium | reverse complement strand
CCCACTTGCCAATCAACGAGATCAAACCCTTTTATAAAGTGGGAGAAAGCCTTGCGATTCGACTGTATTTCGTAGCCCAAGTGGAGCGAAATTTGGACAAATCTCAAAATCTGTTTCCAAAATGACCGAACCGTGAGTATATCATGTTATACTTTCTCCAAATTTACTTTCTCCAAATTTACAAAACTTTTGCTTTGCGCCTTTTTGGTCTTTCTTCCTGTTCTTGAAAGTTGTACTGCATTGGATGGTTCCCAATTAAATATTGTTTTGCATTCACAGGAGAATTTCTATGAAGAAGATTCGCTCTGGTATGCACTGGGTGGGCTTATTGCTGTTAATGGGTCTGCTGACCGCATGTCTCGCACGCCTGCAAGCTATTGGTAGACCAGAGAAGCAAGGCGTCATCCAAGTGTTAGCCTCTGCACCAACTGAGACTGTGGCAATTGATTCGCCAACACCGGACGCCTATGCTCTCACACTGACCGCACTCCCAACTTTCCCGCCAACGCCTGAACCGACCTTTTATACGCCGAATCCACTCAATGCCGCAGGTACCCCAAAGACCGCGACCCCCATGCCTGCGACACTTATGCCTGGGCAAACGCCAGCAACTATGCCACCCCCCCCAACAATACAGGTAGGAAAAACGGTTGATCTATCTCACGGCACGCCAGGCCCAGCTATGATAATCAGTGTCCGGCGTAAAGATGGTAAGTATGACATATATCGCATCCCTCCCCAGTTACTTGAAGGTTTTAATGGAAAAGACCTCAATCAACGATTTGACCAACTGATGGAAATAAATCCAGGCGATGAAATTCTTGGTTGGCAATCAGAAGGAAACAATGGGCCAGCATCGTCGCCTTCTGTCACTGAAACAGTGGCACCCTAGTTGCACTATATTGCATTAAGAAATTGCATCGAGAAACGATGAAAGGAGACTGTTGCCTTATGAAACGAATGAATATTTTTCGAAAGATTACACTTTTGACCTTACTACTTACGCAGGCGTTTACGCTTAGACCGGTGCATGCTTTTGGCAATAACTGGGTTAACGGTTGGCTCCGCGCCGATACGTTTGACGTATATAATAATACGGATTATCGATTGCAGATTTATGCAGGGGCATTACCAACGACCTTAGTGGCTCGCAACTTCACCACTGGCTGGTTGGGTATCTATACCTGCGCAAGTCTAGTCGATTCATGCTTCATGCAAGTTGGATTACTGGCACAAAATGATGGCGTACACTGGTTTGTAGAAATGTTTGACACTGCCAATGGCGGCGTTGACTGTTCGCTTCGCCTAGCCCAGGGAGCACAAGTATATTGGACCATGAGTGGCGTAAATACCGGATGTAGAGGCGCCGTCGGTGATCTCGTCGGACTCAATCAATGGGCAACCGTTGAGTTAGTAAAATATACAACAGACAGCTATTGGATTGCACGCGTGAATGGCAATGATGTCGCCCATATCAATATCAATGTCAATCGCATTTATAAGGGTTTTGCTTCCATGGAGGAGGGCTATAATGAAGGGATAGACCCTGAGATGACAGGCCAATTCACATTACAACATCCTGAGTATAATTACGCTGGATGGAAAAGTTGGCCACAAAGTGCAGTGACCCCAGGCAAACACAATTATATTACTTTGAAAAAAGCGTCAAACGGTGCAACCGTAGATCCCAACCCGCAGTGTCCCACTTATTATGCAGCTACACCAGATCCTGGCGATGTCTGGTCCTGGTATGCAGGCACAGGTGGTACGAAATGTGGTCATATATTTCCACCTATTGCCTATGACAATGGCAATACAGCCGTAGCTTATACAGGCAGTTGGACATTTAGCACTTGCTGTTCCTATGCGTGGAAAGGCACATTAAATTGGTCCAATACCACTGGGAACAAAGCCACCCTCACCACGCTTGCCGGCCTGCATCCAAGCAACACCATCACCCGGCTCTACACGATGGCGCCAAATCGAGGTACTAGCATTGTTAAAAATAATGGTGCCACTGTGGCGTATAGCAATGATTATGCCTCCACGAAACGCTATCAAGTGGCACGCACCTGGGGCGCTTCGGGGGCGACGACGATGGATATCATCAACAATTGTTGTAACTACACAGATGTTGATGCATTTCTGGTCGATACACCTCAAGTGGGGACTGGCACCTACGACAACTACCATTATATGATACGCTATATCGGTGGCTGGACCCCTAACAGTACAACGGTGCCTTCGGCAGCGAACGGCACACTCAGTTGGTCAAATATCGCCGAAAATGCGGCTACTTTCACCTTTACAGGCAATCGCATCGACTATTATTACACCCAGGCTCCAAATCGTGGCAAAGCCGCGATTACGATTGATGGCGTAGAAAAAGAAATTGTCAATGCTTGTAATGTGACCAAAGTTTGGCAACAAGTTAAGTCTTACACAGGTTTAGGCGCAGGCACACACACGATCCACATTGCCAACATGGGCCAGAGCACCTGTGGTGATGGTAGCATTACCTATCAATACATTGATGTAGATAAATTTCAAGTATATCCTTAATCTATCCGCAACATCAGACAAAAAGGCCAAGGGATGGCTAGCCATCCCTTGGCCTTTTTTATGTTGAACGCCTAAATAACTTACGAACTGACAACTAATATGGCTACATCACGGGCAGCTATCATTACTTGGCTCAGCTTGCCACTTTGCACGGTGTATTGCCCCGTGTGCCAGACATCCGTAAACGTGCGGCTTTGATCATTCGCATTCAATTTGTCCAGCTCTAACACGGCATCTTGCTGACCGGCGTTAAAAACGACAATCGCGGTCTGATCTTCCCAATTGCGGCGGAAAGCATACAGATGATTATCCGCATAGAGCGCCTCAAAACTGCCTACGCTTAATACGGAATATTGGCGGCGCAAGGCAACGGCGCGGCGGTAGAAGTCGAGCAGTTCATTCGACTGCGCGTTGAGTGTATCCCAGGGGAACGCGCCGCGACAACCAGGATCGGGCGCACCCGTCAAGCCGATTTCGTCGCCATAATAGATGCAAGGCGCGCCGGGCATGGTCATCTGGAACAGGGCACATAGACGAAGGGCGCTTTGATCTTCGCCCACCATCCAAAGCGTACGCGCCGTGTCATGGCTGTCGATCAAGTTCATTTGCGCCTGCGTCACCGGCCATTCATACAGCGAAAGCATCTGATCGATGGTCAGGCCAAAGGCGTGGGCGTTGAGTGGGGCGAGCGGAAAACCGCCTGGCTTGTAATCGACGCGCAATGTTTCTGCGCCAAAGAAACCCAGTGCCGCCCGGCTGAAAATATAGTTCATCACCGCATCAAAACGGTCGCCGCGCAACCAGTCTTGCGCCGTATGCCAAATTTCGCCGACAATGTACGCATCCGGGTTGCTAGCCTTCACCACCTTGCGAAAATCCTGCCAGAAAACTTCGTCTTTGATCTCTTCCGGCACGTCTAAGCGCCAGCCATCGATGCCAAAATCGATCCAATATTTCGCCACGGCTAGCAAATAATCGCGCACGCCAGGGTTGTTAATATTAAACTTGGGCAGCGCCGGATTGCCCCACCAGGCATCATAATTAATCGGCAGATTGGCAGGGTTATCGTACGGGCGCAACGGCCAATTCTGCACGATAAACCAATCAAGATACGGCGATTCGCGGCCACATTCCAAGATGTGATGAAAGGCCCAAAAGCCGCGGCTGGCATGGTTAAAAACGCCATCCAATACGACCCGAATGTCGCGCGCATGGGCTTGATCGAGCAATTCGCGCAGCGCAGCATTGCCCCCCAACAGTGGATCGACCTGAAAATAGTCATAGGTGTGATAACGATGGTTGGACGCTGAGGCAAAAATTGGGTTCAAGTAGAGCGCATTAATGCCCAGTGCCTGCAAATAATCCAACTTTTCGACAATGCCCAGTAGATCCCCACCTTGAAAACCCTGTTCTTCGGGCGGGCTACCCCACGGCTTAAACTGGATGCCGCGTGGGTGTTGCGTGCGCTTGCTACGCGCAAAACGATCGGGGAAAATTTGATAAAAGACCGCGCGTTTGACCCAATCGGGCGTCTCAACAGTCATGAAAAATCCATACTCCTGTACTAGATGGGAACAATAGTGGTTGCGGCCCATGATGGTAGAACGGGGAGAGCATCCACACCAGCCGTGTCACAATCGAATAAACTGATCCGGCTCTGAAGATTTTGGCACAAGCGCACGGCAATGTCAATTTATCGCCCACAAGCGCAAGCAGAGAATTCGTCGTTGGCCGAATTCGTTGTAGTATTGCTGGCAAAGGATAAATGATGATTCATCTTGAAAAGACCCAAAGGAGAAGACCATGACTGATCCACGCATTGAAAAACTGGCCTCCACCCTTGTCAACTATTGCACCAGCGTCAAACCGGGCGACTGGGTCTGGGTGCGCGGCCATGTGCTCGCCTTGCCGCTGATCGAAGAAGTGGTGCGCGCCGCCACGCTGGCCGGGGGCAATCCAACCGTCACGCTAATTAGCGAGGAATTGGATGAAGCCTTCCTGGCCGCGGCCAACGACACACAGCTAGGTTGGCTATCACCAATTGACGAGATTATGGCCGAGAAAGTTGATGCGCGCATTGTGATCAACGCGGCGCACAACACGCGCGCCCTCAATGGGATCGCCCCACGCAAGCAGCAGCTCCAACAGAATGCGCGCCGCAAAATTTCGCAGACCTTTATGCAACGCTCCGCTGCCGGCACCCATCGCTGGGTGGGCACCCAATTTCCTTGTCCCGCCTACGCCCAAGATGCCGATATGAGTCTGCGCGACTACGAGAATTTTGTCTACGCCGCCACCTATGCCGACCAACCAGACCCCGTGCAATGTTGGCACAAGGTTCACGACACCCAGCAACATTTGGTTGATTGGCTACAGGGCAAGGATCAAGTGACAGTGCGCGGCCCGCATATTGATCTGACACTCTCGATTGCCGGGCGCACCTTTGCCAATAGCGATGGCAAACGCAACATGCCCAGCGGCGAAATCTTTACCGGCCCAGTGGAAGATTCCGTCAATGGTTGGGTTAAGTTCACCTATCCGGCGATCCGTGGCGGGCGCGAGGTGGAAGGGGTCGAATTTGTCTTTAAAGATGGCAAGGTGGTGGAAGCCCACGCCCGCAAAAATGAAGAATTTCTGCTGAGTCAGTTGGACAGCGATGCGGGGGCGCGCTATTTGGGCGAATTTGCCGTTGGTACGAATTATCAGATTCAGCGCTTTACCAAAAGCATCCTCTACGATGAAAAGATCGGCGGCACGGTGCACATGGCCGTCGGCGCTGGTTATCCAGAGACCGGCAGCCGCAACCAATCCAGCGTCCACTGGGATTTTATCTGTGACATGCGCCAGGAAAGTGAGATCCTGGTGGATGGTGAGTTATTCTATAAGGATGGTCAGTTTCAGGTGTGAGTAGAACAACGAATGCAGGAAACAACGAATAAGTGCAGGGATTTATTCGTTGTTTCCTGCATTCGTTGTTCTGTTTTACTACGGCTGGCTATAGCGTAACTCCGCCAGCCACCAACGCCCGTCACGGCGGACAAAACGCCAACGATCTTGGCCATTGCGCCCAGTGGCGGTATCCCCCGTTACTTGCAGGGTCAAATCATCCAACTTTTCTAAAGGTGGCGGTGGATTGGCAAAAACTGCCACCACATACCGATCCAGAACGGCAGCGCGGCCTTGCCACACATAATCATCATTGGTCGCGGTTGTGCCACGTCCATCCACGATGCGACTGTCTTCGGCCCATAACTGCGTCAATAAGCCCAGATCTTTGCCAATCGATGCTTGACGCTCGGCGATAATCAGCTGGGGCAAGGCTTTGGCGGGTGGAGCCGTGGCGAAGGCGAGCATGGGCAAGGCGCTGGCAGTCGTTGGTGACAGCGTCGTTGGTGGCGTTGGTGTACAGCCGCTGACCAATAAAATCGCAAGCGCCGCGCCGATCCAGGGCAAGGTCAATGTGCGCGCGGGTAAACTTCGCTTTTGAGTCAGCCCGAACCTGAAGTTTTGTAACAAGTGTCCCACCCACCGTTTGAATTTTGCAGAAATCAACGTTATACTATTTCAATCTTGCGCTCTGTGCCCTCTGTCTTTTGTTCCAGCCAAGGAAGATCGCCAGCGACCACAACCTCAAGAATAGCAACTATCCAAGCGAACAATGCTTGCCGTGGCTTTCGACTGCGGGCAAGTTACATCGCACTAGAGGAGTATCGTGCATGAATCCGGTCATTTTTCAACTAGGCCCACTCCAGCTACACTGGTATGGCGTTTTTATTGTCGGCGGCTCGGCACTGGCCGCCTGGGTTGGCAGTCGTTACGCCACGAAAGCGGGCGATAACCCAGACCATATTTGGAATTTGTTGGCCTGGACTTTGATCTTCGGCATCATTGGTGCCCGTTTGTATCACGTTTTCAGTTCACCAGCCGATGGGCTGGGTTGGGCCTATTATCGCACCCATCCGGTTGACATTTTCAACCCGTTGAATGGCGGCTTCCGCGGGCTTGGCATCTATGGTGGGCTGGCCGGTGGTCTGCTGGCGATTGCCATCTATGCCTGGCGCAGCCATCTTAATCCGCTGCGCTATATGGATTATATGGCCCCCACGGTACCGCTGGCGCAAGCGATTGGCCGCATGGGCAATTTTGTCAACCAGGAACTCTACGGGCCAGCCACGGATAAAGCCTGGGCGTTTCATATTAATCCCCACTTTCCCTGTCAACTACCGCCCGACTTTCCCGCATCTGGCATCCAGCCTTGCGGATCCCCGGATCTGACGCCAGCCACCATCCAATGGTTTGCCACCCACGGCTATCACCCCACCTTTTTCTATGAAGCCGCTTGGAACCTGCTCATGTTTGTGATCCTGGCTTTGATCATCCGACGTTATGGGCAACAATTGCGCCGTGGCGATACGGTGCTGCTCTATTTGATTGCCTATCCAGTCGGTCGCTTCTGGGTCGAAATGTTCCGGCCAGACGCCTGGATGATGGGCACCTTGCCAACAGCGCAGTGGATTGCCCTCGGTTGTGTTGTCTTTGCGATCATTATGCTCTTTATCCGCCACCGCAACTGGTCATGGCGCGCCCATCCAGAGGAGTCGCTTGCCCATATGAGCGCGGCTGGGGCCAAGCCCGTTCCCGCGTAATTTATTGCAAATTGTGAAAACAGTAGGACAGTAAGGGACAGTAAAACAGTGAGACGATCTTCGTATACACTGTTTTACTGTCCCATCGCCCTACCCGCCCACGACCTCACCCCAACATCTCAATCTGATAATCGATCAACTGCGCGTCCAGCCGCCAGGTTTCCACCATTTTCGCCACCTGTTGCAGATGGCGGTGGGCCAGTGCGCTGTTCTGGCTGACACAGGCGACCTCAACAATAGAGCGACTGTATTCATCGAGCGCGCCCGCTTCACACGCCGAAATATTAAAATCCCGCCGCAGTCGGGCAATCACAGGTTTAATAATACTACGTTTGCCCTTTAAGCTATCATTCATGGGCAAGTAGAGTTCGAGGGTTAAAAGTCCAACGGCCATAATTGGTTATTCGTAAGTGGTAAGTGATAAGTAGTAAATAATTGGCCTCATTCTTGCTATTCTCTCCTGTGCAAAAAGCGACTCAGAAGAGAATAGCAAGAATCAAGCTTGTCTCCCCGCTTCTGAAAACTGTTCTTCGTTTCGGGAGAGGGGTCGGGGGTGAGGCAAGGCAGTTACAGTCAATTAATTATCGGCTCTGCGTCCATTCTGGATTGGCGTATTGCTCGCGAATCAACTGAGAAGCGCTGCGTAACTCGGCGGCGGTCAGCTGACCCGGCTTGCAAGTGAGATTGAGCTCACTAGAAAAACCTTGTACCAAGGCCTGCGCCACACGCTTAAAGTCGACCTCTAGCGCATCATCGGTAACGCCCAAACTTTGTGCCAATGTACACGCGCGCAAGCTAAGTTGTTGGCGCAGTAGGTCGGCGGCTTCTGGCTCTAACACCAACACATCGATCAAGCGCGTGATATCGCCCGTCAAGGGCAAGCTGCCGTGTTGCAAGACATATTTGGCACGCCGGCTTTGTGCGCTACCAAGTAATTTGCGTCCACCGGCGGTGATCTCATAGGCGCTGGGCACTTCAAAACAGGCCGCCGACACATCTGTGCCCACGCGCGTGTCGCCGCCCGCCTTATCTGCCGCCAAACCCAAATTACACAGGCCTTGCACCAAAGCATTGCTCAGCCGTAGATAGGCGTCCATCACCCCGCCTTTAACGCGCGGTTCATCAGCAGAAGCCGCCACCGAGTACGTCAGTTCATCGGTGTGTAAGATCGCGCGGCCACCGGTTGTGCGCCGCACAATCCCATAGCCAAGTGCATCAGCCGCGGCCAGATCAATCTCGGCAATCGCTTGATGACGCCCCAAACTGATCGTTGGCGGTTGCCAGCGATAAAAGCGCAACGTTGCGGGGCTTTCCCCAGCCGCACAAGCGGTCGCAATCGCCTGGTCAATCGCCATATTCGCCGGGCCAGAACGCGGTTCATCTTCGATAATTAAGCGCCAAGTGGCAGGTTCAAAAGTTTCCATAGTGATTATTCGACAAAAGGCAAGGCGACAATTTGGGCGCCAGATTCGCCAACCGTGGCCTGGCTACCCGGCTGATTGTACGGGCGCTTGACAATGCCAAGCGCGGCGGGTGCATTCAGCATTGGACTATAAGCAACGCTAGTCACCACACCCACAGCGCGCCCATCCACCGTTATTTCAGCCCCAACCGTGAGCATTTGGGCGCTGCGCAAGCCCACCAAGGTCTTCGTCACTTTATCATAGGTGATCTGCCGCGCGATGATCTCCTGGCCGGTGTAACAGCCTTTGTTGTCAGCACACGTCCAACCTAAACCAGCCTCGAGCGGATTGTAATCGCCAATCAGTTCATGACCGGGCAAGGGTCGGCCAAGTTCGACACGGCGAGCGGTATAAGCATCTTCGTCGCCAATAACCACCGCCCCGGCAGCCGTTAACGTCTCTATGACCGCCGTAAGCTGAGTGGTGGGAACAATTACCGCATAGCCAGGCACGTCATAGGTCAATTGTTTGACGGCCAGCACGTCATTTTGTGCTTGCCATGCGCCGTCAACCGCATCAGTCAGATTGATCCCGATGGCAGCCAGGGCAGCATCAACCTTGGCACCCATCACGCGCAGCCGGGCATAGTCAGCGCTGGCATTGCGCACTTTTATCTTGTCCATAAAGAAGATCTGACCGCGTAAATAGCGCTCTAAGACAGCCGTTTCGCCCAATGCGGGCAACAGCAATAGATCATCTTGGCGACAAATCACCGTAAACACATAGACAATGCGCGCCGTTGGGCTTGTCAACACGGTGACGGCAGATTGTCCCGGCTTCAGCGCGTTGATATGGTTGGTGGTCATGCGGTGGACAAAGTCACTGCGATCCGCGTCCGTGATCACTAAAATACCACCGTTGGGCCGGGGTTGAATCGCCGCGCCGTCGCGCAAGGCGAGATAATCAGTTTGGGTCAAGGTCTGTTCTTTGATCATGGTCTTTCACTCGAAACGAAATATAAAGCGCTTTTGAACATCCGCGTATATAACCAACTCATGTCGATAGTATACAGCTTTTTGACATTTTAGTCGATAACGCGACCCCTCCCTAACCCTTCCTCAGCCGCTGGGCGATCAGCGGCAGAATGAGACATTTCGTCCGTCCACCAATCGATTCCCTCGCAGCAAGGATGGGCTAGGGGGGTACGGCAATAATCAATGGGAACGCTGACCTCTCCCCCCGCCCTCCCCTGCTGGGAGGGAGCCAGTTGTAGGGTAGACGAAATCTCTCGTTCTGTCCACCAATCAATTCCCTCCCTGTAGAGGAGGGTTAGGGAGGGGTCTGGGCGCTTAATTATCGCTTTATCCTTCACTCACTTGAGCATACGTTGGGCAAAATCGGCCACGCGATAAAACATCGCACGCGCCTGGTCGGTCATGTGCTCATCGATCTGCAAATAGTGGCTCACATCCTTGTAATAGTAAACCTCCACCGGCACATGCTTCGCGCGTAGAGCCGCTTCAAGTTGATAGGCCTGTTCGATGGGAATCACGTGATCGACATCCGTGTGAATAATCATGGTCGGCGGCAGTTGGGCGGCGGTGTAGACGGGTGAGAAGCGCAAAAATTCCAGCGGATAGAGGTTCGGCTGGCCGAGTGCCGGAATCAGATATTTATACTGCTCAGGCAGTTCCAACTGACCCGCGTAGAAATCAGCCGTGCCGCTAAAAGCATTACTGATGCCGCCGACTGTCACCCAAGCAATAATCTCGGATGGGACATTGGCGTCTGTGCCGACATCGTCCATCAGCCGATGCAAAATTGCACTGCTGAAGCTGCCACCCACGGCCACCACCTTATCGCTACGGATATGCGCGTTCAGGGTGCCACTGCGCGCGAGCGCCAATGCCACATGGGCATCGGCGGCGTGCGCCTCAATCTCTAACCCGCGTGCAGCGATTGGTGACACGGCGACCACGGCATAACCTTGGGCGGCATAGGCCGTACTCACAGCCTGCCAAGCGTCAACCTGGCTTGGATAGACAAAAAAAAGCATGGGCAGTTTAGCGTCGGCGGCTAGTTGCAGAGGTAGGTAAACGCGCAACGTATCGATCAAGGCGCCGGCATGCACAAAACGAAATTTTTGCACCTGCGCCATCGAGCCAACGGGGAAAGCAGCCGTGAGGGTGGCTGTACTGGTCAGGACCAATTGTGTAGCCACGGTTAAGGGTGTGGGCAATGGCTCGGGCTGATGGCGCAACAGCGTGAAAGCCGGCGCTTCGGTTATCGCGCCCGCGCGCACCGTCACCAAGTAAGGTAGCCCAAAGCTATCTTCGAGGGCAACTTCGTCATAGGTGGGGGCCACCGCGGCCGGTACATACTCACCAGGTGGAATCTGCTCAATCCGATAGCGTCCCTGCGCATCCGTCTGCGCGGCGTGCGGGGCGCCGGTGCGCTCAGCCACCAACACGGTCGCACCAGCTACCGGCACGCCATTGTCCAGCACCAAGCCGGTTAATATACCACCGGGCATCCTTGGCGCAGGCGTTCGTAGCGTGCCGAGGTAGTCAGCCGCCATATAGTCCAGCACATTGGCGGTTGGGGTAGGTTTACAGGCGGTTATGAGGGTGATAATCAGGAGGAAAGTCAAGCAAGTGCGAATAGATTTTACCATATATTTCGGGAAAATAGCCGGATCTTCATGTCAGGACGAAGACCGGGGTGAGTATACCTACCTTCCGGGAAGCGGTCAAACCTAGTCTCGCTGACCCTCTGCTGCCTGACCGCTTCCCGGAAGGTGAGTGACTTAATTGCCATGAGGTGAGCGCAAAAAGATCGGATTCGTGACGGCCAGGATCTCACCTTCCGCACTGCGCACTTCGACCACGCACCAATGGACTTGGCCGGCGATCAACGTCCAATCGCGTTGACCCGCACCGTTGGCCGCCCATTGGATCAGCGGCTTGCCATCGGCGATCACGCGCACTTGGGCGTCGGCGGGGCTGTCGATCCACGTCACAGCCAGTGTCGCAACGTCCCCCATAAACAGATCACCCATCATCAGCATGTCGCCATTGCCAGCTTGGGCGGTGAGGGTGAGGCGTGGCCCGTTGCTCACGTACAGATGGCCGGCCCGCAGGGCTTGCAAGATCCCGCGTTCAGAAAACTCTTGCACATAGATGTGGCAAAAGCCAGGTTTGAGCGCATAATCGGCATTGCTATGGGTGTCTGTACCGGCGGTTGCCATGATGCGCAGCCCTTGATTGAGCCAGCTATACCAGAGCATCAGCGCCTGTTCATTGTGCGATTCGCTTTCCCAGGTCGTATTCCAAATTTCAACCAGATGTGAGGTGCCGGGCATCATGTCCAGATAGACCCACTTGCAACCCGTACACTCAGGATCGCCAATCGCGCACGGGTGGGCGATGATAAAAACTTGCTCTTTGGCATAGGTTGCCGTGGCGATATTCGCCATTTCACCCGTCCCGGGCCGCACCCGCCAATCAATCCAATCGCGGGTGCCCAGACAGAGCGCATGCCCCCAAAAGGTGGTCAACTCCAAACCACCCAACGTCAGCAGATCTGCGGTGGCGGCGGCGTACATTTCCTCCAAAGGTGAAATTGTATTGTGATCGGTCAGAAAAATGAAGTCGAGTTTGTACTCGCGCGCCTTTTCGAGCAACTCGGCCACTGTACGATTGTCGGCGTCGGAATGGTTGGTGTGGCTGTGTAAATCGCCGACCACCCAACCAGGACCGCGCGTTGGCAAACTGGGAACAGGGCACGCTGGCGGCAGCGGCGCGGGGATTGGCTGATCCGCAGCGGTCTCGGCAACCGTGATTGTAAGTTCATAGTGGCAGGCGGGGCCAGCCATGATCATATGTGTATCGATCTGCGCCACCCATTCGCCCGCTGGTAAGGGGCCAGTCAGATAGCCAGGGGTTGCCGTGCTCGGGGTGAGTTGCACAACATGGGTGCTGCCGCCGCGATGGCCGGCGCCGCGAAAACCGTTTGGGTCAAACAGGGTCAAGGTTAGCATGTTCTGGATCCCCTCCACGCGTTCAGGGCTAAAGTGGAGACGGATCTCGACCTGGCTGGCGTTGGCGGGAACCACAAAGTTATGTGGGATATGGCGCTTGACGTCGTGCGCGGTCAGCGTCTCTGCAAATTGATAATCCATCTTGATTTCTCCTGAAAATGGTTGAATGGCTGGACGGTATCATATCACAAGATGCACGAACCACGATAGATTATTTTTATTACTTTTTTCACCATCGCGACTATACTAGCTAAGTGCAAGTAACCAGAGACTGTTGTCTTTGCAAAAATGAAAACTGACAGGATGACAGGATCACCAAGCGATTTTTTCGCTGGTGATCCTGTCATCCTGTCATAAATACAATTTAAAGAATATTTGTAACGATTCAGCCAGAAACCGGGTTTTTATGCGTAAGACAGGCTAATTCTACCTCAAAAAACCCGGTTTCTCCTCCTAGCCTGAATCGTTACGAATATTTCAACATCTAGAGGATGCAGCAAGCTATGCCAGCAGGTTATTATCGATTTCCTACCATTCATGGCGACACACTGATCTTCGCTTCTGAAGACGATTTATGGAGTGTGGCGGCGAGCGGTGGGATGGCCCGCCGTCTCACCAGCAATCTCGGCGAAGTAAGTTATCCGATGCTTTCGCCAGATGGTGAATGGTTGGCCTATGTGGGCCAGGAAGAGGGCGCGTCGGAAGTCTATGTCATGCCGGCCACCGGCGGTCGTTCCCGTCGTCTTACCTATTTAAGCAGCGGCTGTCGCGTGCTGGGTTGGACGCCTGACAGTGGTCAGGTACTCTTTGCGAGTAATTATGGTCAGGTGGTCTGGGGCGAATATTCTCTATTCAGCGCGGCGCGTGAAGCCACGAATGGCATTGTAGCCCCGCTGCCCTATGGGCCGGCGCGTTCGATTGCGTTTGGACCACAAGGCCAGGTGTTGCTCGGGCGCAATACGGGCGATCCGGCACGCTGGAAACGCTATCGCGGCGGTACGGCAGGTCACCTTTGGATCGACCGCAAAGGTGATGGTCAGTTTGAACGCTTTATGGCGACGCTAAAAGGCAACATTGCCGCGCCCATGTGGATCACAATGCCGTCTACGCCTGACCACGGGGCAGGAGCCGCGCCAGATAGCCAGCAAGAGCGGATCTTTTTCATCAGCGATCACGAAGGGATTGGCAATCTCTACAGTTGCCTTTCTGACGACAGCGATCTGCGCCGCCACACCGACCACGAGGGTTATTATGTGCGCAACCCCAGCAGCGATGGCCAACGGATTGTCTATCATGTCGGCGCCGATCTGTATTTATATGATATCGCGGCCGACCGCGAAACGTTGATCCAGATCGAATTTTATAGCCCACGCATGCAACGCAATCGCAAATTTGTCGATGCCGGACGCTATTTGGACAGTGCGCGCTTACACCCTTCCGGCAAAGCCGTGGGCTTGACCACGCGCGGCAAAGCCTTCGCCTTTTATAACCATGACGGCCCGGTCTTGCAATATGGCAAACGTGACGGCGTACGCTATCGCCTGCCCGAATGGCTCAATGATGGGCGTAGCATGGTGTTGATCAGCGATGATCCGGGCGAAGAAGCGATTGAAATCCATCATTTAGACCCCAAAACACCCATGCAACGGCTGGACGGGTTGGACATTGGCCGGGCGGTGATCCTCAAGGCTTCACCAGTTGAGGACAAGTTGGCGATCACCAATCATCGCCACGAATTATTGATTGTCGATCTCAAGACGCGTACGCTAACTCTGGTTGACCGCAGCCCGCACAAAGTCATCGCCAGTGTCGACTGGGCGCCGGATGGGCGCTGGCTGGCCTATGGCTTTAGCGCGACCGTCAAGACCACCGAAATTCGGCTTTATCACTTGGCCGACCCCAACGCCGAAGATGAAGCCCTGCGCCAGGGCAGTGTACACACCGTGACGCACCCAGTTTTACATGATGTAAAGCCAGCTTTTGATCCTGATGGCCGCTATCTCTACTTTCTCAGCTATCGCGAGTTCAACCCC
Organism: Caldilineales bacterium; assembly: GCA_038318235.1. Lineage (GTDB taxonomy): Bacteria > Chloroflexota > Anaerolineae > Caldilineales > Caldilineaceae > JAPLGZ01. The sequence goes on along the minus strand of JBBQBY010000096.1, from coordinate 2,596 downwards.
GTCTATGACAGTTTACATTTTGAATTAGGTTTTCCCTGGGGCATGCGGCCCTATCTGGTGACCCTGCGCACTGATCTGCCCAATCCCTTCATTCCGCGCCCCGATCTGGAAGAAGACGACGATGACAAAGAGGAAGAAACCGACGAGGATGACGAGGAGATCGATGAGGATGACGCGGGTGATGAAGAGGAGACGGATGATGAAAGCGACGATGGAGAAGTCGACGATGAGGGCGATGCCGAGGGCGATGAAGATGAAAACCTCGACGAAAACGATGATGAGTTGGGCGATGCCGATGAAGAGGGTGATGCCGACGATGACGCTGGCGAGGATGAGCTAGGTGAACCTGGGGCATTAAACTTCGCACAAAAAGATGGACGCGCAACACCCGTGGCGAGCACGCCAAGCCCCACGCCGCCACCGCCAACCGGTAAGGCGACACCCGGGGCGGACAAAGAATCCAGGGCAGACAAAGAAAAAGACAAAAAACCGCGCACCGGCATTCGACCGATCCGCATCGACCTAGATGGCATCGAGCGGCGCGTGATCGCCTTTCCGGTGCCCGATGGTCGCTATGGACAGATTGCTGGTGTGACGGGCAAAGCCCTATTTACGACATTGCCCGTTAATGGTCTATTGGATGGCGGCGAAGAGTGGGATGATGATCGCGACTCGGATTACGGCATCTTGCGCGCCTATAACTTCAAAGAATATAAGATCGAAACGCAAGCCGACAATGTCAGTGCGTTTGATCTATCGCGCAATCGTAAGAAATTGCTCTATGCCGTCGGGCGGCGGTTGCGGGTGATTAATGCGGGGGAAAAAGCGCCCAGCGAGGGTGGCCATCCGCGCAAAACCGGTTGGATCGACTTACATCGCGTCAAAGTAGCTGTGAACCCGCAAGCCGAATGGGAGCAGATGTTCCGCGAGGCCTGGCGCTTACAACGTGACCATTTCTGGACTGAAGATATGTCACAGGTGGATTGGCAGACGGTCTATCAACGCTATTTCCCCTTGATCGACCGGGTGAGCACACGCAGCGAGTTCAGCGATTTGATGTGGGAAATGCAGGGTGAATTGGGCACCAGCCATGCCTATGAATACGGCGGCGACTATCGCCAGTTGCGCCCCTATTATGGGCAGGGCTTCCTGGGAACAACCTTCACCTGGGATGCCGCGGCAGACGGTTACCGCGTGGGCGAGATCATTGTGGGTGACCCCTGGAACAAGCGCGCAACCTCACCGTTGGCCGCACCGGGCGTCGATGTCCAACGAGGTGATTTGTTGCTCTCGATCAATGGCCAAGCCTTAGATGAGCAGACTGGACCTGCCCAATTGTTGATGAATCAGGCCGGTCATGAGGTTATGCTGACCTTTGTAGAGCGCAAGTCGAATGGGAAAGCGACGGAATCGGCTACCCCACCCCAGGATGCAACCACACCAGAAAAAATCAAGAGCCCAGCCACTGAGGCAGGCGTCACTGCCTCGTTGATTGAAAATTCGGAGCCGGATGCTGCGAAACGCGAAACGCTGCGTACCTCGCGTTCTGAACTGCGCACACGCAATGTGGTGGTCGCCGCCATTCACAACGAGACCGCAGCGCGCTATCGGGCCTGGGTGGAAAAGAATCGCCAGCACATTCACAAAGCGACCAATGGCCGCGTGGGTTATGTGCATATTCCCGACATGGGGGCAACCGGTTATGCAGAGTTCCACCGGGGCTATCTGGCCGAAGTTGACCGAGATGGGTTGATCATCGATGTGCGCTATAACAGTGGCGGCCATGTCAGCCAGTTGATCTTGGAGAAATTGGCGCGGCGCCGCATTGGCTATGATCTCTCACGCTGGGGTGGTCTCTCGCCCTATCCAACTGATTCTGTGGCCGGGCCGCTGGTGGCGCTGACCAACGAAAGTGCGGGCAGTGATGGCGACATCTTCTGTCACAGCTTCAAGTTGCTGAAGTTAGGGCCGCTGGTGGGTAAGCGCACCTGGGGTGGGGTGATCGGAATTTCGCCGCACCATGCTCTGGTCGATGGCACGGTTACAACCCAGCCGGAATATAGTTTTTGGTTTGAAGACGTGGGTTGGAACGTGGAAAATTACGGCACCGACCCCGACATTGAAGTCGATAACACGCCCCAAGATTATGTGGCCAATCGCGATACGCAACTAGAACGCGCCATCGCCGAAGCCCTACGCTTGCTGGAAATCATGCCGATCAACAAACCAGATTTGGCCCAACGACCGAGCCGAGCCTTGCCGACATTGCCACCGCGGCAGAGCAGAGCGACGGAGTAGGAGAGACAGGGAGAGTAGTGTAGGGGCATGTGGCTATGTAAACTGCATTCCTTGTCTAGGGATTAGGGATACAGGATTAGGGATTAGAGTTGCACTCTCTCCTTGTCTCTTGTCTCTTGTCTCCTTGTCTCCTTGTCTCCTTGTCTCCTTGTCTCCTTGTCTCCTTGTCTCCCCTCGCCTACGCCGTTACAATTGGTAGCGTAAAGAAGAAAGTCGCATCTTTCTCCGGCACGCTTTCGGCCCAGACGCGACCACCGTGCGCCTCGACCAGTTGCTTCACGATCGCCAGCCCCAGACC
>JBBQBY010000095.1:0-17339 GCA_038318235.1 Caldilineales bacterium | reverse complement strand
AAGCCCTGGCTCATTCGTCACGGTCAGCGCGCCGTCGGCAAACTGCGTGCGCCCGCCCGCGATCACTTCTTCCGACTGCCAGGGATAGTGCGTGTCACAGGCGTAAGTTAGATTGGGCGTAGCTGCGGCCAGATGCGCCATCGCCGCGAGCGAGATGCCGACGTGACTATTGGAATGCATCGACAAGCCGCGCCCAAATGTGCGACAGATGCGCGCCAATTCCACCGAAGCGCGCAATCCACCCCAGAAGTGATGGTCACTCAAAATGATGTCTTCCGAATTCGTGCGCACGCTGCCCGGAATGTCCTCGAAGGAGGTGGTACACATGTTGGTCGCCATTGGAATGTTGAGCGCCTGGCGCACGATTGCCATATTTTCCTGGCCGCGCACCGGGTCTTCGTAATATTCCAGCACGCCTTTCATGTGGCGGCCCGCTTCAATCGCGGTTTCGACTTGCCAGATTGCATTCGGGTCGTGGCGCAAGGGCGTGTCAGGGCCAAACGCCTCACGCAAGGCAAGAATCGCGGCCACTTCTTCATCAGGTGGAAAGACACCGCCTTTGAGTTTGATCGATTTAAAGCCAAATTCTTGACACATCGCCTGCGCTTGCGCCACAACACCCGCGGGATCAAGCGCCGCTTTTTGGCGTGCTGCCGCCCAACCCGTAGCATTGGGATCGGTTCCAAAGGCTAATTTGCCGCCCGCCCCCGCATATTTGTAAAAAAGATAAGCCGAAAAATCGACTTGTTCGCGCACACGGCCACCCAATAGATCGCATACGGGGCGATTGGTGGCCTTGCCCATGATGTCGAAACAGGCGACTTCAATGGCGCTGAACACGTGGACAATCCGCCGTCGATCCCAGGGTGATTCGCCGCGCGCTTCATTGCCGGCGCCAAAGCGCGCGATCAAGCCAGCCTGGATCGCATTCAACTGAAACGGGTCTTGGCCGATCACGACTTCGCGCGCCGCTTCTAGCGAGGCGGTGGTGGCCACACTGCCTGGCACTTCGCCCAGACCATAAATATGATCATCGGTGACAAGTTCGATGATCGTGCGCAGTGCATACGGCGCATGCAAGCCCGCCGCGTTGAGCAAGGGCGGATCGGTAATGGCAATAGGGGTGACATGCATATCGGTGATTTTCATCGTTGCTTCCGTTTCTTACTGTACCTTGACTTGTGTATACGTTTCGGTGCTATTGCCATCCAAATCTTTCACAATGAAACCAACCACATAATCACCTGGCGTGGCGTTCTGTTCTTTCCAGGTGAACGGTTGATCACCGAACGTCAACACACCGCCAGCTTGTGTAGTCGTCGCGGTGACCTTGCCATTCTGATCCAGATCCATCCATTGCTCTTGAATCGTGAACGTGTCTCCGGCTTGGGGTGTAATTTCGCGCGGTGCGCCATTCTGATCGGCGCCAGTAAAACCAAAGACTTGACGCAGCACACCGTTACGGAAGTAGAGACGTGCCGACTGGGTTTCTCCCCCGTCTTTATAGGTGTACGTGCCATCAACGGTGTACGTGGCTTCCTCACGCGTCGAACCATAGGCTTGCGGCGTAAAGAGCGCGGTTTCAGAAGTCGTTCCATCGCTAATCGCAAACATCAGCGGTTCCCAATCAAATTCCAAGGTAAAACCAGCTTGTTGCGGCCAAACTGGATAGGCGACGCCACTCACCTGCTGTGTATCACTGCTTTCCAGATAGTCAGTGTCGGCTACGAAGATCGAATTGGCGGCTTTGTCATAAAAACCCGTAAACACATAGACATAACCGACATTTTCACCGGTGATGCGTGTGCGCAACGTCACCGGTTTGCCGGGCGCGGCCACCGTGTCCGAAGCGGTGATCGCACCGGCCTCAATTTGGCTTGCGCCTGGCCCGCGCACGGTTGTCGCACGATCCGGCACGACTGCGTTTTTAGCGGTCGCTTCAAAGTTACGCCCCGTATAATGAAAGGCCAGAAAATCATCCCAGAGCGATTCTGTGGCGAAGCGGTTGGCAATCGCCGTATAAGAGGCTGGGCCAGCTTCCGGCGAGCGATAAAGTTTTGAGACAGGAAAATAGATAGCGACGCCAAAGGAGCCAGGTTTATTCGATCCATGTTTTTCTGCGATCACACCCTGCTTGATCGCCGTCTGCACCTGCGTGATGGCTTGCCCCAACGCGCCCGTTGTCCCCAACTTCTGCAACAACTGGGTAAAATTCTCCAAATCGATATACGAAGCGGGCACTTCGTCACCAAAAATGCTCGTGTAGGACTGGGCAGCGCTGCGCGCTTTGGCCACAACCTTCTGATCGGCACCTTGCAAAGCGTTTGATAAATTGTTGACGGCCTTATTTAACGCAGCAGTGGCGCCCAAATCGAACGCAGTCAAGGTGACATCCTGCTCCATCTCGGAAGCCACTTCCTTGGCCGATGGCTCGTTGGTGGTAGCGCCCCCCAAAATATCGAAGATGCCGCCCAACGTTGACCCGCGCGAGACCAGTTCAGCGCGCTCCTTGTCGTCCACAATTCGTTGGTCATCAGCAATGTAGCTTTGCACAATCGACGTGCTCAAAGTTGCGCCGTTCATATCGGGGTTAGCAATCAGCGCGCCCAAGAAACTGGTGTAAGCCCAGCCCAGCGCCGGTTCGGTCTCTTGCGAAGCGACGGCATAACGCGCATGTGGCTCCAGCGCGCTAAAGACCTCTAACTGGGCCATTAGACAGGCATCCATGCCAATCACTTCGAACTTATCCAGTCCAGTTTGGCTGCGAATGTCGCCTAAGGCTTTGTCCAGATCGTTTAGATAAATTGCATTACCCAGCGCGTCCGCCAGCGGGATCTTGCTGTTCGACGCTGTGCCTTTGGACGATGCATCCGTCCACCCACCCGGCCAACCCATGCCATGATCGGACAAAATGAGCACGTATTTGTCGGCTGGATACTTCTGCATGCTCCACGTGACAAAGTCGATGAGCGTCTTGCTGTCAGACATGTTAACCTCGCCCAGGTCGGCGAGTTGCTGCGAATGGACAGTTTCCAGATCCGCGTCTTTGGTCACGTAAAAACGTTTGGCGCTCGTCCAATTGCCGTCACCCTGAAACCCGCCCTTAAAACGGTCAACCTGCGCCACAATGTTGACCCGGTCGGTCGAGCCAGCGCGTTCGGCCTCATTCAAATCGACGTACATATCCTTTTCCAGCACCTTGTCGTCGGCATCCTCATACAGCATTACCGTCCAGCGCTGGCCGGGCGCTGAGCCGGCATTGGTCGTTGCCGCTGGCTGATTGGCTACAGCTTCGGTCGGGATCTCGGTTGCCTGACTTAGCGTGGCATCGGTCGCCGCGGGTGCAACTTCGGTGGCAACAGCCTGGTTGCTGTTGTCATTCTGAGTATCCGACGAACTATTGTTGAGCAGATTAGAGCCGCCAAAGATGCTGATCAAAATGATCACAACGATAATAATGATGCCGGTAATGCCGCCCGGAAGTTGCCCGCCGCCCGGTAACCCGCCACCACCACCCCCGCCGCCTGAACCACCTGTAGGCGGCAACCCACCATCGTTACGGCGGCGTTGCGGGGCTGCGGCGGTTTCGCGGTCTTGGGGCGCAGTCGGCGCCGTGGGTCGGCGCCGCTGGACATGGACAACCTCTTCTTCATTGCTGTCCTGAGCAAAGCGCAATCGCTGGCCGTTACTGCCAGCAAAACCCGCGTCAGCTAACGCGTAGGCGGGCATAAAAGGGATAGCAGGAACTGGTTCGTAACGTTTTTTCATCTCAACTCCAGACAAAAATGGTGGATTGGTTTGCGTGTAACAGGTGACGAGTGATGAGTGACAAGTGGGCATACATTCTTCACTCTTCATGATCAAATCTAATCCATCGGTTTACCCGTCTTTAGCCATTCCTGGAAATCAGCCTCGATCTCCGTCGACCAGGTGCGATCCACTTCGCCGGGGGTGTAACGGCCCTGGCGTAAACGCAAATGGCCGAAGCGATCGCGCGTCGAGATATCTTCGGATCTTTCAACCACATCTTGGGCTAGGTGGGCCGGGATGAACACAACCCCGGTCGGCGTGCCGAGGACGATGTCACCGGGCAATACAGTCACTTCGCCAATCCGAATCGGAATATTGATGCCGCCGAGCGTGACTTCGGCAATCGCCGTGGGATCCAGCCCTTTACAAAAGACTACCATATTCTCTAGCTCGCTCACCCCGCGATGGTCACGGATGCCGCAATTAAAGACGGCGCCGGCGCGTGTGCGGCGGGCGATCGAGGTGCCTAGGTTGTCACCGATAAAGGTGCCATTCTTAACCTTGCCAAACATATCGACCACCAGCACGTCGCCGAGTTCTAATGTGTCAATTACCCAAGAATTTTGCCCGCCAATCCGCCCTTCTTCCTTGCCTTTTTCTTCCACCAATTCATGGAAATCTGGCCGGTGAGGAATAAAGACCGTAGTGACCGCGCGCCCGACCAATACTTTTCCCGGATGCACTTGCACCCAGTCACCAACAAATTGATTGTTGTAGCCGTGGCGACGCAGGGTACCCCAAGCCTCTTCGGTGGAGACATTTTTCATCCGTTCGAGCAGGTCATCGGAGACCTGGGGGCGGCCGGTTGGAAAGCGATCACCCGTGTAACTGCGGGTCAATTGCTGAATCATTTCAGGTGGATTGACGATGTGCATGAAAAAAATCCTTTTTGTTCAACTGAGTTTTAATAAAATTGTTCAATGGCACTTGCTCACCGGGAATCCGCTCACTTAAACGGGCGGCGGCGATTGGTACAGTCCAAAGCGGCAACGGCTGGCGCGACGAGACATTGATTTGGAAATAACGATTTAAATAGGTGGTGCGCAATAATCGGCGGAAGATTTCCATGCCCCAACGTTTGACTAGGGGTACACGCGGTGGCAACTGGCCGAATTGCAACAACAGACTTGTCTTCGCCACATCGGCCAACGGATGACCACATACAGTATTTGCCCAATCCACCACCACCAAGCCATCTGGCGCGACGATCACATTATCAGGGTGAAAGTCGGCATGGCATAATTTGTCGTCGTCGGGCAGGTGGTGCAGCAAATTCAAAGTGACCTGTTGTAGATCAGCCGGCAGCCCCGGTGCCTGTTGAATGGCGGCTTGAAGCACCGTCTTTGCTGGCCGCAATGCGGGCATGGATACTTGATGCAACGTGGCGTGCAATTCGGCGAAAGCCCGCGCCAGGGGCAAAACACGCCAGAATTGGGTGGCAAGCACGGTCAGGAGCGAAGCACCTTGAATGCGTTCAAAGACAATCCCTGGACGATTTTCGCATTCGATCACGTCATACACACGTGGCGTTCTAACACCATTCGCATAGGCCAGGCGCGCGATCTGTGCCTCTTGTTCCGCCGCCGCCCAATGGTTGTTGCGAAACAGCTTTAAGACCTGATTGTCGCCCCACGCAAAGAGTTCAGCGGCGCGTCCTTCGGCTAGGCGAGGGCCTTTTTGGCTTTTCATTTTGATTAAGCACTTGATAATCAGCACGCAGCGTTTGGGGTAAGGTTACTCGATAAAATGGCTTGCTTAGGATTTCACTGGATATGGCCCCAGATAATCGGCAATCCGAAGCTCATCGTTAATGGCACACTTGTCTGGATCCCAGATGATCATACTACGATCTCGGCTGATCAGATATTTTTCCCGTTCGGCTGGCGCGGCATTGTCCAAGGTAGGAATCCACGACAACGGTATAGAAAGCTGTCGCCCATCGGTTAATTCTACGTTGATTCGCTCATCGACAAATGAGACTCGATGAATACGCGCTTCGCGTGGAAAGGTGTAATCCGCTATAGAATATTGAATTTTATAGCGCTTGACCTGAAATTGTTCTTCAACTTGCTCTGCGCTTATAGCCATGCCATGCCTCCAGTAAATACTCATGATTCTGCCCGACAATTTTAAGTGCTCGGTTTAGTTCATGCTTACGCAAGTTCTGACCAGCCCGAAATATTTCAATCGATGGTTCCAACCAGATTTTAGCATCATTTTCATCATCTTGCGAACCCTTGCCCTGACGTGGACACTGGTTGTTTGGCCGCTTAATTTTTAGAAATCACGTTTGTTTATGTCTTTGGACTGAGTATAGGTGGAGTCTCGGGCAAAAACCAATTGACAATTGCTGAGGAATTGCTTATATTGGCAGCAGACCTGCAAACCAAGCTAAATGCGCGCGAGAAGAATCCAATGGCTTTTAAATATGAAAACGTTGTCCCTTGGGGGCGGAATTTCGACGAGTATATGCGGATGTTCGACCTGCAACCAGAAGACTTACGCAAGAGAATTATTGGGTGCGGCGACGGACCGGCGAGCTTTAATGCCGTGGCGAATCAAAAAGGTGGGCATGTCACCTCCGTTGATCCAATTTATGTCTTTACCAAAGCAGAAATTGAAAAAAAATCGAAGAAACCTATCAGACGGTGATTAGCCAAACCGAGCAGAACCAAAAAAAGTTCCGCCTATTTGGACGACGTTTTAACTGCCTTTCAAGACCGACAAGTTGAAATTCGCAAAGTTAACTATGAATTTCAAATTGGGGGGAACGAAGTCCTCATCATAAAATAAGCATAAATGAGCCTCGATGAACCCCTACTGTTTGATGCTGGGGTCTCGCCCGTTGCAAGAGCAGCAAGGCAAAACCGCCACCGTAATTTTGCTGGGCCAGCGTGGCGCAGTGGATCTACCATCACAAAACATAGGGTAGATGCACAAGAAAGGTGCTACCTTGCCCTAATCCCGGACTGGTAGCCTCGACCCAGCCGCCGTGTGCCTCGACCAACGCCCGTACAATCGCCAGCCCCAACCCGGCGCCGCCATCGTCACGCGCCCGGGCGCGATCCGAGCGATAGAAACGATCAAAAACGTGCGGCAGATGCTCGATCGCAATCCCATCACCGTTGTCCTGAACGCTGACTACGGCCTCACGATTGCTGGTCGTAACGGCTAATTTGATCGAGCCACCTTCGCTGGTATGCCGTAACGCATTGGTTAACAAATTTTGCAACACCTGCGTCAGCCGCGCCTTATCCGCCTGCACCATGATCGGGGTTGGTGGTACAACGACCTGTAAGGTAATGCCTTCCACCTCCGCCACCGGTTCGATGATGTCGGCGGCGGCGCGCACAATTTTGCTAATATCGGCCGTTTGCAATAGTAATGGCAATTGGCGCGCTTCCGCCTGCGCCAATTCATGTAGATCATTGACCAGGCTGATCAGATGGCGCGTCTGATCATATAAACGGGCGACCTCACCTTTGTCTAACGTATAGACATCGTCCAGGATCGCGCGCAAATTGCCCTGCAAGACGGTGAGCGGCGTGAATAATGGCAACATATTCGCCTTCCTGGATGGTTAACGAGACGCCGCGCAGCGCGCGGACTTCTGTTTTACCCATCACATAGACCTTAGTCATATCTTTGATCTCGATGACAGGCGATTTTACTGTTTGGCCTTTTTGCTCAATGCTCACAGTGAGTTTCCTATCTTTGCTAACGCTTTATGCAACGATCATTCATGCATTACGCTACCAGTATAGGAGCAGAATGTGGAGAAGTTATGAAGAGATTTTGGAATGATCGTGGGATTGTGGAGGGTGGGGTTTTATGCTTATAGGGGATTGACAAAGTAATCGTTATACAGTAAATTAAAGCAAATATTCACCCATGGTATGAATATCTATTTTCTCAGCTCAATTTTAAATGCAATGCCTATCATTTAACAGATACATATGGAGCTGTAGATTGCGTTTTGTGTTCAAAAATAGAAAGTTGACCCTACTTTATACTGACCGTATAGATGCGCACAAATATCCGGCTGAGGTTATTGATGCCTTTTTCAAAGTCATGTCTGTGATTCGCAATGCGCAGGATGAGCGCGACTTACGTTCATTTCGCAGCTTGAATTATGAAGCGTTAAAAGGTAATCGTAGCCATCAAAATTCGCTTAGGCTGAATAAGCAGTGGCGACTTATCCTAGAACGCCATCTAGACAGGGATGAGCGTGTCTTGTGGATTATCGATATTGAAGATTATCACTAGAGGAGTAAATGACCAATGATTCATACTACAGAATTGCGGCCTGCACAGATGTCCGCCCCCGGTGAAATTCTAAAAATGGAATTAAATGCACGCGGGTGGACCCAATACGAATTCGCTCAGATCATCGGTAAGCCGCCGCAAGCGATTAGTGAAATTATCAATCGTAAAAAGCGAATTACGCCAGAGACAGCGTTACGAATTGCAGCAGCTTTGGGTACGTCCCCAGAACTGTGGAACAATTTAGAAGCGGAATATCAACTGTACCTAGCGCGCCAGCATACATCCAACCAAGAATTATCCGCGATTGAGCAGCGTAGCCAGCAAAAAAATCAACTTCAAGTTCAGGTATAAAGCTTACTGGCTTGGGCGCGCCACTAGCACATCGCGCTGTTTGATCACACGATCTACGCGATGTGCTAAAGCATCATACGGTGGATCGTTGCTCACCGTCAACGGGGCAACGGATTCGACCAAAGTGATCATCTCGGCACGGGTAAAACGCGTGGCGTCCCAGGCCAGCACCAAGGAGCCGCCATGCACCAACATGTTAGTCCATACCGGCAGCGCCTCGGTTAACAAGGCGATCAACGCGCCGTGATGTTGAATGCCATAAGGTAGGTCGGCCACAATCAAATGTGGCTTGAAACCAGGCAATAGCGCGGCGGATTGAGCGGTCTCACCGGCCACGAACGTGCATTGTTGGGCGGGCTGTTTGCCAATCGTCAAGGCCCAGCGCAGACCTAGTTTTTTTAGCCGTTCTTCTTTTACCTGGCAAGCGATGCGTTCTTCGCGCATATAGTCGCGCAGGAAGGCCACCGTGGATTTAACATCCTCCACACTTTGTTCGACCCCCGCCACTTGGCTCGCCCCCAGCACGAGCGCCGTAAACAAAGTTGTGCCGCCACCCGCTAACGGGTCAAAGACACGCAAGTTTGGCCAGGGTTGGTCGGCAAAATTACTGCTAAAACGCGCCACATTACACAAAAAGTGCGTAAACAATTCATTGGTCTTGCCGCGATAACGCCGAGTGGCGATCAGATCGGGCGGCAGCGCCGGTTGAAAGTGGGTTTCCAGTGGACGCAAAAAGGGACCGATAAGTTCGCCCATGCGGTCGTAATAGACAAAAAACGCGCTGGTCATCGCCAACATGCCCAATTCGCGTGCTTGCGTTTCATCGGGTTCCGCGGGCAGATCAAATTTCAAGTAAGTCTGGCCGCCCAGAGTAAGCGGATTGATGTTGTTGATTTGTTGGCCCAAGGGCGATAGCTGTAATTCCTGAATCGCTAAATCTTGGACCATGGCGGCGTATTGGGTGCTGCGCTGGGGCGCAATTTGGGCAAGGATAGTGATCATGGCTTGACAAAGTTAGTTCGCAAATGGATTGATAACGCGAACCCCTTCATACACTTGACCTGAGTTCAAATCCTCAGACCAGATACACTCACAGCCAGTTTGTGCGGCGCTACGGACAATTAAGGCATCCCAGAAAGAAATCTGATAGCGCTTTTGAATATCAATGGCACCCAGTACATCGAGGACTTCTGCCACGTGAACTTTCCATTGACTGAGATCGCCGATATGCTGTCTTGCCTCTATTGCAGAGAGTGGAGATTTCGCTTTTCGTGTAATATTTACAAAAAACTCCTGAAAGACCTGAATGCTCAGACAGCCGGTTAGGCTGTTCCAAAGTTCTTGTACCAACTGGCGTGCGATGATGTGCTTTACGCCCGACCCTGTATCATGCGCATAGATCAACACATTCGTATCAACAAATTGATAACCCACCTTATCGCTCATGCAATTCCTCGCGTGATCCTGGGATCTTGCCCTCGAACCCTAGATCTGCGCCATGTTCGAGCCAAGCTAAATGGCGACGACGCGCTTGTTCATAGCTATCCGATTTTTCAACAACCTCCGTTAAAGCTTCAATCAATAACTTAGATAACGAAGTTTGACGTTCCGCCGCCACCACTTTCGCTTTGCGTAAGAGTGCTTTTGGAATAGCCAGCGTGATATTTTGTTTTTCAACGAGTTCTGTTGCCATCATTTATCTCCACGAAAAACAGTGTAGCACATTTTTACGTGAATCACAAGTCGATTTATAAATTGCGTTTCAACATATTCCGCTGCTGATAAACCGCCGCTGCTTCGCGCACCAGTTGCGCGTTGAGCGGCGCATGATACGTTTGTTCCAACTTCTCGGCTAGCGTTTGCAACTCGGCGTAGGTCGAGCGGCCAGGGCGCACGGCGGTGTACATGTTCAATAATTCTTCATTCGGCACCGCGGTCAGTTCGGCGGCGCGCGCTAGGTTTTCGGCCAATTGCGTAAAGCCCGCCAGCGCCGCAATCTGCGCCTGGGCGCGCAACGTCTCCGCGCTGATTTGCAGATCGGCGGGCGACAATTCGCCCGCCAGCGCGGCCGGCAAATCAATTTCGTTGACGCCAAGCCCGCTGGCTGCGCGCAGCGTCGCGGCGTGATTTTCCATTAATGGGTATTGTGGTTGATCTGTTTTCAAAACTAAATCCTTCTCCCTACACTTCCGGTTCCCAATCAAACAATAACTCACCTGGCGGCTGATCCGTGATCTGTTCCGTCTCACGCCGGTGCAACAGCGCGGTCTTCACGATCAACTTCAAACGCGCCCAGTTATCGATTTTGACGGCCACTGGTTTGGTCGGCACGCCTTTGGCATAACGCGCCGCATTGCGCCCGATCGCTTCGTAATGTTCCAGCGTCAAACTGGGTGATTGCGGGAAGAGTTCCAAATTATTGAGCCGCGCCAGCCCCTTTTTGTGGATGACCGTAGTCCCGCGCGATTGCATGCCAATCGCGATGCCCGATCCGCTCAAATCGGCGCCAATATGACCGATCGCGGCGCAGTCGGAACTTTGGTGAATTTTGACAATGCGCGCCGTCAAACCTTCGCTAGCCACGCCCGTGAGGATGGCCTTCAGTACATCTTCGTGTTCGAGACCGCCAATCGTGCGCGTCATCGCTTGGTTGAAAGCTGGCCCCACCGCGACGATAATCTCCTGGCGCGTGCCCGGTTTTGCAGGACCGATTTCCACTAATTTTTCGGTCGGTTCCCCGATCTGTGGGTTGACAAAGTCGCGCGGCGATTTGGCCTGCGGAATCCGTTGCACTTCTTCCCAGCGCGCGTTCTCCAAACGATAGCCGGTGCCGGGGCCGGTGTAGTCGTTGACATCGTTGACCCCGCTGAGCACATGAAAGTTTTTATCAAAAATCGCCGACGGTTGCAGATAGTCACCGGCCACTCGCTGTTGCCCCATTTTTAAGACATTATCCGCCGTCTTGATAAACCCGTGTTTTTGCAAGGCGTTGACAATTGTCAGCGTGTTTTGCTCGCCAGCCAAGAACTGATCCGCCGCCGCCAGGTCGGTGATAATGTCGCGTTCGGGCATGTCATCGCTGCTGTGGGCCACCGTGGCCGCGGCGATCTCTGCTTCGGTGATCGGGGGAAAGCCCAATTCGGCATAGACAGCTTGGAGTGCCTTTGCCCCCTCGTTGCGAATATCCAGCGCCTCCTGCTCGGTGATCGGGCGCAAACCACCGTCCACCTGCATATCGCGTTGCAAGACGTTGTAATCGTCGAAATCTTCGGCATCAAAATTGCCGCCGCCAAAAAGATTGTCGCGCTTGGGCACGGCGCTATAGCCGGAAAAGATGAAGTCAGTGCCAGGGATAAATTGCAGCATCAACTTCGCCGTCTTACGAATTGAGGAATGCGACGCCAGCGCATCATTGCCCGCCGCCACTTCCAAACCGAGCATCGAAGCCAGCAAATTTTCGGCCAACACGGCGCGCACCCCACCGGGCAACGATTCGGGCAGCGCAATACAGGAGATCGAGCCGTTTTGAACCCCTTGGCTGCCCGCGCCACGCGTGATCAACAGACAACGTGCTTCCAGATAAAGCATCGAACATTGCTCGGCGTTGCCCATCAACGCTTCTGAACCGGTGCCCGAGGTAAAGCGCACCTTGACCCCGCGCGACGCATAGGCCGAGGCCAGAAACGCTTTGGACCAAGGCGTATCGTCGCCATCGACAAAGGTGCGCTCGGTGCCATAGACCGAAAGCGTTTCGGCGTACGTCGTCAAGCCCTTCATCGCCAGTTTTAGCCCCAATGCCTCTTCGACCGAACATTGCGTCAACACGCCACCGCGCCCGGTCTGCACACCGACCAGAATCGCCAATGCGTTGAGTGGGGCATTGCGCGCCACCCGCACCGTCGTCTCGACTTCGGCAAAGCCGCGCAAGGCGGCTTCCGCCGCGTCTGCCGCCAATAAGGCTGGGTGTTCACGCCAGTTGGTGACATGCGCTTGATTGGCCGGGGTGCGGCGCACGCGCATTTTCGCCAGCCCCATCATCATTTCCAGCACGTTCATGTGACTGATAATTTCACAAAGTTTGGCCGGCGTACAGCCTTCTGCTAAGTGGCGCACGGCTTGTTGCGTCACGTTGATGTCGGCCAACATGTGGGCGATCTGTTGCGACGGTGTCGCCATCGCTTGCTCCGCCACGGCCAAATTGAGCCCGTGATCGGCGATCCAGATGTCAATCGCGTCGAAATTGGCGCGTAGCTTTCCGTCCATCTCCATGATCTGATGATCCTCGATCCGCAAACTGGGCGCGGGATCGTAGGGACTGTCGGTGACGATCAGACCGGCTTCTGGCCAGGGTTCGACAAAGGTCTCTTTATTGATATCACGTTCGGCGAGAATGCTAAATCTTTTTGATTGCACTGTCATTTCCTAGGCTCATGACACAAACAGACAAAGACAAACAAGAGTTTCTGGCAACGAATTACACGAATTTGCGCGAATTAGAAAAGATCTTGTCCTAATTCGTCTCAATTCGTACAATTCGTTGCTGCTTTTCCTACTCGCTGCCCAACGGTTTAATAAAGGTAAAGGCATCATCCGTTGGTTCGTAGCCAATCATCGCGCGGGCATCCGTGATGTCCAACCGCTTCCAGCGGTTGTTCGAGACACCCTGAAAGACACCATACCAGAGGTCATCCGCCGCTTCGACACTGGCTGTGACCAACTTGGTCAGGTCTTCCATGGTCAAAATAATGTCAAGGTACTCATAATCCGGTGAATAGCGGCCATCATATTCCGGGTCCGTGCCCGGGCGATACGAGACGGCCCCAAAGCGCAGGCAAATGGCCGAAAATTTCTTCAAATGGGCATAGACACGCGCCGCTGCCTCGCCCCAACACTTGGTGGCGCCATAAAGATTGATCGGATAGACCGGCATACTCGTATGCACTTGCTGGTCAACTGGATAACCAAAAACGGCGTTGACACTGCTGGCATAGACCACGCGCCGCACGTTAGCTTGCGCGGCCGCTTCAAAGACATTATAGGTGCCGATGATATTATTCGGCAACAAGCTTTCCCAAGCAGCTTCCATGCTGGGGTCAGCGCCCAGGTGAATCACAGTGTCAATACCCTGACAGAGCGCCTGGATCTTGTCCATTTCGGTCAAGTTGGCCGCGGTAAAGGGAAAGCCAAACGTTTCCTTGGGCGCGCGTACATCGGTCAGCACGATGTCATAACGATCTTTCCACTGGTTCGTCAAAAAGCTACCAATGCGACCAGCCGCCCCGGTGATTAATATTTTTCGTTTCATGGTTAAATTTCCTTCTTTTTACAAAAAGTGGATCAATTTGTCAGGCATGAGCGACACTCATGCCTGATGGAAGATCTTTTACCAGTCGATCGCCGCCCCGTCATCCGGGTGGAAAGCGCGCGGGTTGCGCCAGTCGTGCCCGATTTTGTCGGCCATCGCTTCTTCGTCCAACTCAATGCCCAGACCGGGTTTGGTGGGCAGTTCGATATAGCCATCTTTGAAGACAAACGGGTCTTTCAAATAACCGGCGCCAAACGTCGTATGCTCCTGCGCCAAAAAGTTAGGGATCGACGCATCCACTTGCAGGCCCGCCGCCAGTGAGATCGGCCCTAGCGGACAGTGCGGCGCCACCGCGGCGTAATAAGATTCCGCCATGCCCGCGATCAGGCGCGCCTCAAAGATGCCGCCACAGTGCGAAATATCCGGTTGCAGAATTGAGGCGGCGCGTTTTTCCAGAATTTCACGGAAACCCCACTTGGTAAAGACCCGTTCGCCAGTGGCGATTGGAATGTGCGTCTTGCGCGCCAGATCGGCCAGCACATCGACATTTTGGCACTGGACCGGCTCTTCGATAAAGAGCGGCTGATACGGTTCCAGCGCTTTGATCAACAGGCCAGCCGTCTGCGGGCTGACCGCGCCATGAAAGTCGATGGCAATATCGATCTCGTTGCCCACCGCTTCGCGCATGGCGGCAAAGCGTTCAACGACGCGCCCCACAAAGCCCGGCGTCTCGATAATACGCGCCGGTCGTCCGCCCACTGGGCCGGTCTTGAGCGCCAGGAAACCCAAGGCGACGGCAGCCTTGGCATTCGCCACCGCGTCCTCAACCGTTGCGCCACCCACACCTTTGTAGACTTTGATGCGGTCACGCAACGGGCCACCAAACAGTTTATAAATCGGCACCCCCGCCGCCTTACCCGCCAGATCCCACATGGCATGTTCGATGCCGGAAAGCGCGCTGGTGAGGATCGGCCCGCCGCGATAAAAGGCATGTTTGTAGATCGATTGCCAGTGATGCATCACGCGCGTTGGGTCTTGACCGATCAGATCCGGCTCCAGTTCGGCGATCGCTTCGGCAATCGTGCGGGCGCGCCCTTCCAAAATCGGTTCGCCCAGACCGACCAAACCTTCGTCGGTGTGCATTTTGAGGAAAAGCCAACGCGGCTTGACGAGAAAAGTTTCGAGCTTTGTAATTTTCATGGTTTGGTTCCTTTTGTAATGGCAATTGTTTAACTTTACCCAGCCAGATTTTGTTCAATGAGTGATTGAATTTCTTGGATCAGCGTGGGTAGATTGGGTTGCGTGAAACTTATTCCTGGCGCTGGAATCCGATGATGTTTGATGTCGGGCGGCACATGTTTGTGATGGGAGAATGTGCTGGCAAGGACGGCGTTCTCTGGGTGTGGTTGGGGATCATACCAAGCAAATTTGTCTATATTGTGCCACAGTTCATAGCCATAATAATCGATCACAATAGAATCAGCATCGAACGATAATTGCTCTTGCATAGTTAATCGATAACCCTGAGCAAAGGCAAGCTCTCCCTCCAGAAAGGCCGAGCGCTGACCTAGACGAATGACAACCAGAGTAGAACGTTGAATGACAGGATAATTTTGTTTTAGCGTATAAATAAATTCTTCATAGTCACGCAATGACTGAAATAGATTCACGATGGGCGGTTCTTTCAATGACATCTGCTAGGGTTGGTGTTTGCTCGCGCAATTGCTCAATTGCATACCGATATTGTTCGCGCCGACGAAGCAACACTTTGTATGCGCCAGCCCAAGCCGACCAGTCGAGCACCCAGTCTTCATCTGCGGGTTCTTCCCCATTCATTAACGATTCATAGAAGGTTTCGGATAGTACCCCGTATTTTCGTTCAAAAACTTCACAACGTTGTGTCAAAGCATGGATGTCATCAATAATTTCTTGCAACGTCATTGTATGTGGCGTCATGTTCATTCTCTCCAAGTTTATTGTCTATTGCTCATAGCCGCTGTCGTTTGCAGCGCAGCCATGAGACCAACATAATCGATCTTCTGAAAATCCGTTGTATCAATTTCGATCACTTGACCACCAATCGCCAAGGTATGCGACGATTGATTGAGCAAAACAGTCTGAAACTCAGCATAATTTAAGTGGTCGACATGCCCAGGGTGACGTTCGCCAGATT
Organism: Caldilineales bacterium; assembly: GCA_038318235.1. Lineage (GTDB taxonomy): Bacteria > Chloroflexota > Anaerolineae > Caldilineales > Caldilineaceae > JAPLGZ01. The sequence goes on along the minus strand of JBBQBY010000095.1, from coordinate 1,434 downwards.
CAGCGCGCGTTTTGAAGCGTTGCAAAAGCACTTCGCCCTCGGCTTTACATTGGATTTGGATCGGCACAAAGTTATACTGTTCTTGCAATGCTCGAAATCTTGGTGTGGCAAACGCAGGGTCAAAATTACTCTCTAAGACCAGTGAACGGCCGACGGCCAGTTGCGTTTCGGCAAAGTAATACAACAATTCAGCGCTGGCCCGCCCCAACTGTTTTGACCACGCCCGGTCAGACCAGCCCAGGTGCTCGAACAATCGTTCCTTGAGGCCGTCCTTATGCACAAACGGCAACCTGAGTTCCTTGGCAATGCAGCGGCCTAGCGTCGTCTTACCGGTACAGGGCAGACCGGAAACGATGATCAGGGATGGTGGCATGCGGTAGCCTGTATCGCCAGTTGAAATTCAAGCCGGCTGGATGTTGAGTAAACCAAGCATTTTGGCCTGGACCGATTCTAAAATCGAATCTCGCATAAACACGCTTGCATCTAGAATTTCAATGCCGATTAATTCTCCTTTATCGTTCAATTCTACTGTAATGTGAGGGCCAATTTCTAAGCTATTAGTCTCTAATTCATCCGTAATGGCTAGATGTAATATATCCTCTTGTTCGAAGTAGGTCATGCGCGGTTTATTCATTCGTAAATCTCCCTGTTTTCAACCGAAAGTTGATCTGCTCGCGTGTAGTCGCATGAACAGTCACTGGCGTTATCGATTCGCCGTCAACCTCATAGGGTATCATGACAAGCGTGTTGGCATGGCGTCCGACCAGCAAGAAGCGGCTGTTTCAGTGTCAAAGTAGCGTTCAACAGAATATTTTATGATTTGCTCAAGTTGATCAATATCAAATCGGCGTAGCTTCGCCCTGTACAGCATATACTCAGTCCAAACAATCATGTATGGGTAGCTCCATTGCTTTAGAGGACAAAATCATCTATATGCCATTTTAGATGAAATCTGATGAACTAACAAGCATCTATCTCACGATCGACTAACTTACGCGTGGGTCTCTCGATCCACCACGGCCCCCGATTTGCCGACCAGGAAATCCAAATCCGCCCCTACATTGGCCTGTTGCACATGGCTAATATACATGTTGACATAGCCGCGTTCGGCGCGTCGAATGGGTGGTTGCCAAGCAGCGCGGCGGCGCGTTAACTCTGCTTCCGGCACGTCCAGGTGCAAACTACGTTTCTCGACATCGAGTTCGATCATATCTCCGTTTTGCACCAACGCCAGCGTGCCCCCAATCGCTGATTCTGGCGCCACATGCAAGACAACTGTGCCAAAGGCCGTGCCGCTCATGCGTCCGTCCGAAATGCGCACCAGATCGCGCACCCCTTTTTCCAACAACTTTTTGGGCAAGCCCATATTGCCCACCTCGGGCATGCCAGGATAGCCACGCGGGCCAACACCTTTGAGCACCATCACAGAATTTT
>JBBQBY010000094.1:0-17361 GCA_038318235.1 Caldilineales bacterium | reverse complement strand
TGAACTGGCTATGCAAATGGTCAGAGAACGTGTGCCCATTGCCGTCGCGGGTGGAATCGAAGACCCGAACGATCCTATCGGCACCGATCCGCTGCGCGTGGCAGCCGCGATCGAAGCGGTCTACAGTCCTGATGGTGTCTTGGTGTTAATGGACCTGGGTAGTGCGCTGATGAGCGCGGAAACGGCGCTCGAATTTCTGGAGCCCGACCAACAAGAGCACATTTATCTGTGCGAAGCACCCTTGGTCGAGGGGGCCATCGCCGCCGCTGTGGAAGCGATGCTCGGTAGTTCGATCACCCAAGTGTTGGCGGCGGCGCGCAATGCACTCGTGGCTAAATTGCAACAATTGGCGCCGCTGCTGCCCGAGCACGCGCCCGAAGTTGTGGCTGAACCTCCAATAAACTTGACAGAAGCGCCAGGATTGACCGTGACGGTGCCCAATCGAGTGGGCCTGCATGCGCGCCCGTTGGCGAAATTAATCGAGCTGCTCGGTCAATTTTCCGCCGAAGTCTATGTGACCAAAATTGATACAACGGTAAATGCCAGGAGCATTAACCAAATGGCCACACTCGGCGCGCGCCAGGGTGATGAATTGCACTTTCATGCCGTTGGACCGGATGCCGCGGCGGTGTTGACCGCAATCCAAGCGCTGGCCGCCGACAACTTTGCGGATCGGGATGATGATGATCGCCGTGATCATGATCCGGTTGGCGCAACCGCTTTGGCAATCCCCAAAACGGTTGCACTCAATCAACTGCTGGGGATTTCTGCCGCGGTCGGCATCGCGATTGGACCCGTCGCTTATCATGCGCCCGTCCTGCCATCGGTGACGGAATGGCCTGTCGCCGATGGCGCCGCAGAGTGGCAGCGTTTCCAAGCCGCTATCCAGGCGACAGTGGCCGAGTTACAAGCCGTCCAGATTAGCACGCAACAAACGGTTGGCCCCGCCGAGGCCACGATCTTTACCGCGCACCGTCTGATTGTACAAGATCCCGAACTTCAAGAAGATGTCCGCCGTCAAATTCTCGACGAGCATCGTAACGTTGAAGCCGCGTGGCAGCGGGCGATGCAGGCGGTAGTTGCGCGTTATCAAGCGGTGGAGGACGATTATTTGCGGGCGCGGGTGGCGGATCTGCTGGATAGTGGTCAGCGCGTCTTACGCCATCTGTTGAAAGTGACCTTGCCCACATTTCGATTTGAGCACCCTGTGATCTTGGTCGCCGAGCAGTTGACGCCATCGGATACCGCGCAACTTGATCCGCAGAAAATTCTTGGCCTGGTGACGGCTGCGGGTGGGGCTACCAGTCATAGCGCGATTCTGGCCCGCGCCCTGGGCATCCCGGCCATCGTCGGTGTGCCGGAACTGCTCCTGCACGTGAAGCCGGGTCAAATGATCGCACTGGACGGGGCAACCGGCCAGATCTGGCTCGCGCCTACAACGGCTGAACTGACTGAACTGCAACAAAAGCGCACCACTTGGCAGGCCGCACAGCAAGCCGCCGCCCGGGCCAGCCAACAATTCGCGATCACGCGTGATGGCAAGCGGATTGAAGTAACCGCCAATATCAGCAGTGCCAACGATGTGGCCTTTGCTCTCGCCATGGGGGCAGAAGGGGTGGGTCTTTTTCGCACCGAGTTTTTATTTATGGGGCGCGAGCAGGTACCGGATGAAGAAGAACAGACGATGGCCTACCGCGCGGCGGCGCAAAAATTGGGGTCGCGCCCACTAGTTATCCGCACGCTAGATGTGGGCGGTGACAAGCCAATCCCCGCTTTGGGCATCGCCGCGGAAACGAACCCGTTCTTGGGCTGGCGCGGCATTCGCTATTGTCTGGATAACCCGGAAATTTTTAAGCCGCAACTGCGTGCCATTCTCCGGGCAAGCGCTGGGCAACCGATCAAGCTGATGCTGCCAATGATGAGCACGCTGGATGAGGTGGAGCGTGCAAAGGTGATGATTGACGCCGCACAGGATGAGTTACGCGCAGCGGGGATTGCATTTGATCAAGCGCTGGAAATCGGCATTATGATTGAGACGCCTTCTGCTGTTTTACTCGCTGCTGAACTGGCGCAAATGGTCGATTTTTTTAGCATTGGCACCAATGATCTGACCCAATATTTGATGGCTGCCGATCGTGGTAATCGGCAAGTGGCCTCGTTGGTAAATGCCTTGCAACCAGCCGTGATCCGAGCGATTCAGCAAGTGGTGCAGGCCGCGCACAAGGCTGAGATTTGGGTAGGGTTGTGCGGTGAACTGGCGGGTAACCCATTAGCAAGCCCTCTGCTCGTGGGCTTGGGGCTAGACGAGTTGAGCATGCATGCCGCCGCGATTCCGCTGGTGAAAGCGCGCATCCAGCAACTGGACCTAAGCCAGGCCCAACAGTTGGCCGAAAAATGCCTGACGTTACGCTCCGTCACAGAGGTTGAGCATTTATTGGCGGCTGTGTGATATGGGGACAGCCGCGGTTTATTCCGTGGTCACTGTATCCGGCATCTGATTCTGCATCTGGGCAATATTGGAAAAAACCTTCAACAGCGCATTCACTTCGTCGCAACTTAAATAGCGCAAAAAATGGCGATCCAGCACACTCAGATAGACGGGCGTCGCCTGTTCAAGCTTTGCGCGCCCTGTGTCTGTGATCGCGGCATTCAGACCACGGCGATCTTCTGGACAAGGTCGCCGCTCCACTAAATTAGCCTCGGTCATGCGGTCGATCAAGCGCGTTAGACCGCTTTGGCTTAAGTTGATCGCATCGGCCAGATCTTGTAGCCGCAAGCCACCATACGGGCTTTGGTTCAAATGATTGAGCGCATCATACCAGAGCAGGGGCAGATTCAATTCCTGCTGCAATTCGACCTCTAATAAGCGAATGATGGTTGCATAAGTTTGCAGATAGCCCTGCCATAAAGCCATTTTTGCCGAACGATTGTCAGTTTCCACCACCATAATGCTTCACGCTCCCCGGTAAATCGATTCTGTCTCAATTACTCTTCAATTGGCTATCGTCAATTGGCTATCGTCGAAATGGAGGATAGCCAATTTGACATGAGCTTTAGTTTGCCCTATTATACTTGCATAAGCAAATATTGCTCAGTGAATTATTTCCTATGCAATAATTTTATTTGCAAATAGATAAATTGTCAACCGTGATTTTTTGCTTACCCTGAATTTACACTGATTTGATTAAAAATTCAACAATTCATTTCTCAACAATCCATTTAATTGAAAGGAACAATCCCATGGCATGGCAGATCGATAGTGCTCATTCGCACATTCAATTTTCGGTTCGGCATATGATGTTGGCTAAAGTGCGCGGCGAATTTGACAAGTTTTCTGGCACCGTTACGCTAGATGAGGCCAATCCAGCCGCCTCGACGGCCGATATCCAAATTGAAGCGGCCAGCATTAACACGCGTGAGGCCCAACGCGATGGTCATCTAAAGTCACCAGATTTCTTTGATGCCGAGAAGTACCCAACGCTTAACTTCAAGAGCAAACGCGTCGATGTGAAGGATGACACGCATGCTGTGATCGTCGGCGACCTGACCATCCGTGACGTGACGAAGGAAGTGGCCGTGAATGTGGAGTACATGGGCCAATCGAAGACCCCGTTTGGCACAACCAACGCTGGCTTCGAAGCGACCACCAAGATTAATCGCAAGGACTTTGGATTGACCTGGAACGCCGTGCTAGAGACCGGTGGCGTTGCCGTTGGTGATGAGATTGCGGTTAGTATTGATCTGGAATTGATCAAGCAACCTGACGCAGCGCCTGCCAGCGCGTAAGTTATACGATCCATAGGGCCCACAATTACCCTAGAAAATCTATAACGACTAACCCTCCCCTGGTAAGGTAGGGAACCATGATGGTCAGGATCGTCATTTTTCTCCTGTCTACTCAGTATCGTCATCCCCGTGACAGTCCCCTCCCTCGTTTGGGGAGGGTTAGGGTGGGGTGGCTTGGTAGTTACAGAAAATCAATATGAAAAAAATGGCGGTGAGGAAATTTCCTCACCGCCATTTTTTTCATATTATGCCGATGCTCGTTAGAATAAGCAGTATGTGAAAAAGTCAGCCAACGAGGGAATAAACTTAGTGTCGCAACAAGCGCAGCATCCACAAGGTAAAATCTGCATGGTCACCGGCGCCACGGGTGGGATTGGCGAAGTGACGGCCCGTGAGTTGGCGCGTCAAGGCGCAACTGTAATTATCGTGGGGCGCAACCCGCAAAAGTGTGCGACGGTGGTCGAGCAGATTCAACAATCAACCGGTAATCCCAATGTCGAATTTATGCTAGCTGATTTGTCTGTGCAAGCCCAAATTCGGCAGTTGGTCGCCCAGTTCAAGCAAAAATATAACCGGTTAGATGTGTTGGTCAACAACGCTGGCGGGCTGTTTGTGCAGCGCCAGGCAAGCGCGGATGGCATCGAAATGACCTTTGCCCTCAACCATTTGAGCTATTTCCTGCTGACTAATCTGCTGATCGACACCCTAAAAGCCAGTGCCCCGGCGCGGATTGTGAATGTCGCTTCGGCGGCGCATAGCGGTGAGATCAACTTTGCCGATCTGCAGGGCGAAAAAAAGTACAGTGGTTTTGCCGCCTATCGTCAATCCAAGTTGGCGAATATTCTCTTTACCTACGAATTGGCGCGGCGATTGGCTGGCACAGGCGTGACGGCGAATACATTACATCCGGGCTTTGTCGCCAGCAGTTTTGCCACCAATAATGGCTGGTTTTGGGATAAGATTTATCGGTATTTGGCCCGCTTCATTGCCATTTCCCCAGCAGCAGGTGCCCGCACTAGTGTCTATTTAGCCAGTTCGCCAGCCGTGGCAGGCGTCACAGGTCAATATTTCATCAAAGAAAAGGCGGCATCTTCATCCAAAGCATCGTATGATGAAGCAACTGCCAAACAATTGTGGCAAATGAGCGAAGCCCTGACGGGTCTCGCTTGATTCAACTTGTGGAATGTCAACCGGCGCCAATCGAGTAAGGCGATTTTACTATGGCAATTTTACTGTTTTCTGATGCGCAAACCGTGTGTGAACAGGCTCAACAATTTATCCATGGTCGCTTGCCTGCGCTGCTTACGGTGGGTGAAAGCGCACTAGCCGCCCCGTTGCAAGCCGTGCTCGACGATCTGTTAATCGTCGATGTGCAGGGGCCACGCCTGAGCCGGCTCAATTTTGACGCCGTTGATCTGGCGCTTGTCGATCTCTCGGCTGAACTATTACTAAGCAGCGGCGGACGGCGTTTGATCGACGTGCTGGGTACCTTAGCGGGCGACCCGGACCAGGAATTGCATTTAGCCTTTTATGGGCGGCCGCTCGCCGTGATTGGGGCCTTTTTAGACGATGGTCTTACGGCGGGGTTAAATTTGATCTCGCGCACGGTGGTCGCGCCGGATGTTCAGGCGGTCACCGATCTGCGGGCGCTGCTGGCGCGCATGAGTGATGCTGGACTGCGCTTACTCGCCCTGGATCGCCCGGTCAGCGCCCGCTATGATCCGCTGGCCGATACCGTGGCAGTGAGCGGCCCAGGTAGTGTGCTGCTGACCGCTTTTCGCCAGAATTCAGGTGACGAGCGACCAACGGCGCGTTTGCATGTCTTAACCGATGGCATGACTTCCGGCTGGCCGGCGTAAATTTCTATAAGGCCATTCCAAAAAATAAATCATCCATATACCCGTGGAGGGAGCATTCTCTAATGCGGCGTTTACAGGAGTACACCGGCGTAAGAGAACGCCTCCTCCGCGTATACTTATTTTTCTGGAATGGCCTAATGCTAAACTCCAATACGAAGAGGAATAACCATGATTGATTGGATGGCAAAATTAGCCACCCATTATGCCCAGATGCGCCAAAAATATCCGGATGATCAGCTGATGATTATCTTTGATATTGACGGAACGATGTTAGATCTGCGTCCTATGATGTTGCATGTGCTGCAAGGGTATGACCGTGAACATAGCACGGAATATTTTCGCGAGCTTACCTTGAACGATATCAATGTTCACGAATATGTGATTGATACGCTGCTGGCACGCTTTCCCTTGCCCGCACAGGCTTATACCGAAATTGAACAGTGGTATCGGGCCCGTTACTGGTCGTCGGAGACAATTGAAGTCTCGCATTATGCCTATGCTGGGGTGATGGACGTGGTTCGCTGGTTTCAGATGCAGCCGCACACCCATGTGGCGCTCAACACGGGCCGCTATGAAGTCTTGCGCGCGGATACATTGAAGTCTTTGAATCGCCTGGGCCAGGCCCACAAAGTGCAATTTACCGATGACCAACTTTTTATGCGCGCCACCGAGTGGATAGAGACGTTGGCCGCCCGCAAAATCGAGGGTATCCGCCATTTCCAAGCACAAGGCTATCGTATCTTCGCCTTTGTGGAAAATGAACCAGCCAATTTGGCCGCAGTGGCGAGCCTTCAGGATGACGACATCCTTTTGCTCCACCCCGACACGATCTATCTTTCGGGGCTGGCTGAGTTGCCAGCGAAGGTTTTACAGGGTACGAATTATGATCTGACGGAATTTCTTCCCGAAACTGCCTTGCCTGCCAATCTGCAACTGGTCTGGCACGGCGTCAATGATCCGATCAACTTGCGCCAGTTTTTAAGTTCGACGATTGAATGGGCTGAATTGGATGTGAACGTAGACCCAACCGGCCAAACCCTGATTTTACGCCATGATACGTTTGCCGAGCGACCCTACGTCGAAGGAGAAAGCTGGCTCACCTTGGAAGATGGTTTGGCGCAGGCGCAGCGTTGGGGCAAGGCTGTCAAGTTAGATTTTAAGGTTGGCGGGGTTTGGATTGAACGAACGTTGGCCGTGCTGGAAAAATTTGGCTTTGCGAATACGCAACTCTGGTTTAATGGCGAGCTGGCACTGCTCGACGAAGCTTGGATTCGCCGTCTTGCTACCATTTATCCCGGCGCCATTATCCAAATTCCGATTGGCTTTCTGCGCCCGTTGCTCAGCCAACCAACCAGTTTGCGCAGCCAAATTGACCAGTATCGTGCCTGGGGCATCAACCGCTTTTCCATCAACTGGACGCAACCAGAAGCGCGCCAACTGTTCGCCCACTTGACCGACTGGGGCTGTGCTGTCAATTTTTATGGCATGCCCGATCTCGCCGCATTTTTGCAGGCTGCCTTATACCAGCCCTGTTCGTTGACCGGTGATTTCAACTTTCCCAAATGGGGTTATTACGGGCGTGGGTCAGGCTATCAAGGCTTCTATCATCAATATGTGTTGCAAACGCCGATAACCCAATAAATAACGCATGTTACGCAGGGACGCTAAAAAAACAGTTACACAGAGACCGCCGAGGAATACGCTTCTACTGAAGCGGCGCTGCCACAGAGCACACAAAGAAAAAATGCAAAGCAAGTTTTTTTTCGTAAGCGTAGCGTCGTTCTCTGTGACTCCTTTGTGTGCTCTGTGTAACCACTGTTTCTGCGTAATATGAGCTGATAAAATGACTACGCTAGAATAGCGCTGCTTGTTGCGTGCGTTATTGTTTGTCTGAATTCATTGTAAACGGAGGAAATATCCAAATGAAACTTGCAATTTTTGGCGCTACGGGCGGCACCGGTCAGCAACTGGTGGAACAAGCACTGGCGGCTGGTCATAGCGTGGTGGCGCTGGTGCGCGATCCGGTGAAAGTGACAACCCAACACCCTGCTTTAAGCCTGCTGCAAGGCAATGTGTTGGAACTGGCGAATGTGGTCAAGACCATGAACGGGGTTGACGGCGTGCTCTGTTCGCTGGGTAATACGGCGAATAACCCGGCCATGGTGGTCTCAACCGGCACCCAAAATATTGTGCAGGCGATGCGTCAAAAAGGTGTGCCGCGTTTGATCGTAATCTCTTCGTTGGGCGTGGGTGATAGCAATAATCAGGTAGGGTGGCTGTTTAAAATTATCATGTGGACATTTTTACGCAAGGTCATTCGTGATAAAGAAGAACAGGAAAAGATCGTGCGCGCCAGCGGTTTAGAATGGACGATCATTCGCCCCGGCGGGTTGGTCGATGGTCTGCGCACCGGCCACTATAAAGCCAGCCTTGATCCGTCGTTTATGTCGAGCCGGGTGGTGCGGGCGGATGTAGCCGAGTTCGCCTTAAAGCAGTTGACCGATCCGATGTATTTGCGAAAAACGCCGGCGATTACTTCCTGAACAACGAATGCGGGAAACAACGAATAATGCAGATAGGCATTATTCGTTGTTTCCCGCATTCGTTGTTGTGTGTCTGGATTAGTCTTCCCCTGGGAGTCCTTTCTAATGAAACGAATTGAGCCAACACCTTACCCGGACGTGAATGCCATCCTCCAAGCCTTAGTGGCCAATGTGCAGGCGATTTTGGGGAGTCACCTGATCGGCATGTATCTGGATGGCTCATTGACAAGCGACGCCTTCGACCAAGCGAGTGATATTGATTTTATCGCGGTCAGCGACGAGGAAATTGCGGGCGAGCGCTTTTTGGCCTTGCAGGCCATGCATGATCGCATGGCAACCGTTGACTCGAAATGGGCCATTCAGGTAGAGGGATCGTACTTTTCGCAACGCGCCTTGCGGCGTTATGACCCAGCCAATGCCCTGCATCCAAATCTTGAGCGCGGCACCGGTGAGCGGCTTAAAATGCTGCATCATGATGCGGCCTTTGTCATTCATCAGTGGATTGTGCGTGAACGGGGGATCTCGTTGCTGGGGCCCGCCCCGCAAACGCTGATCGACCCGATTTCACCCGCCGACTTGCAGCAGGCGATGCTCTCCATATTACCCGCATGGGTGGCGCACTTACGCCACGACCCAGCGCAGTTTGCCGGGCGCGGCTATCAATCCTACGTGGTCCTCTCGCTCTGCCGCGTGCTCTACACCCTTCATTTTGGGGCGGTTGGCTCAAAACAGGGTGCAGCCCACTGGGCACAGGCGGCATTGGGCGAACAGTGGGGGCTGCTGATTGAGCGCGCATTGGCGGGGCGGCTCGATTCAGGGTCAGCCGCGACGACCGAGGATGTGAACGGGACGCTGGCGTTTATCGACTATACATGGGAACGCAGTCAGCAAATTTGAACTATGGTAAATAGGGAAACAGGTACACATCCCTATCGACCTGTTTCCCTATTTATCCCTCTTGTTTCACTATTTCCACAACTTTCTATTTCCACTCATCTCTATTGCGACTTCAGCGGTTTTAACATCAAGCGATAAAGGGTCAAACGCTCGACCTCCTCACGGCTCCAAGGCATTTTGTGATAAACGCCTTCTTTCCACATCATCAGCTGATCATCATAATGGGGGCTGAGTGGATGGCCGGATTGACCGCTGGTGGTGACGGTCTGTGCTTGATCCCAGGCACCAACAGCATAAATTTGACGGAAGCTGGCCGTCACTTGCACCAAACCGGGGGGCAGCTGCAGCGCGTGCCGCGCCACATTGATAGTGGTGCCATCCCCGCCTACGGGCAGTGGGCCGCGACTGAAGAGTTTACGTAGCAGGGGCGCGCTGCCCAGCGGATGGGTATAACGCACCTGATGAATGCGGCCCCAATTCCATTTCAACTTGCTGTCGCCATGCGCTTGGCGGATCTGCTTGACGGCCAGGCTAAGTGCTTCTTGGAGTAATTCTTCCCGCTTCCGTGGGCGACCACTGGCGGCATCCATGTACCAGATCGACGTTTCGTGCTCGTTCAATAATTCTAACAGTTTGGTCTCGGCGCGCGTCGTAAAACCGTGGATCAGAAAGAGTGGATTGCTCGCCATGCCCAAATAGCCGCGGGTGGCGGCACCTAGTTTGTCGCCAAAGGTCAATTCAAGCACATGGAGCAAATAATAATGAAAGACCAGCGCCGCCACGCTCTCGGCGTCCATGCGGAAATTCCACCTGCGCAACTCATTCAGGGCGACCATCTCCCATTCATCGCTGCTGCTAAAGATCGTCAACCAGGGCGTCAGCGCCTGGGCATATTTGCTCAAAGTATCGAGCTGCAACTCTTCCATGTCGCGGATCGTATGGCGATCTTTGCGGTTTAACATCTCTTCGATGCGGGCGGCGCGCCAGCCGGAATCAAACTCTACGCCGAGAAAGTAGGGATAATCGTCACCGACCAGCTTATTGTTGGCGGTGACAATTTTGCCCGATTCGGGGTTGTACAACCGCGGCAAATCGCCCACGGGAATCATGCCGCTCCATTCGTATTGATCGGTCCACCCTGGCGCGGGAACCAGGCCCAGATTTTTGTCGCGCACCGGGGCTTTGCCCGCCAAACGATAGCCAATATTACCCTGGCCATCGGCATAGGTGACATTCTGCGCGGGGACGGACCAGTCATCTAGCGCCTGGTTAAATTCGTCCCAGTTGGTCGCTTGGTTGAGATTGAGCACTGACCGTACCATTTGCCCAGGCTCATAACCCGCCCAGCGCAGTGAAAATGCCAGTGTCTGGCTGGGGCGTGTTGCTTTGGCGTCACTTTCCTCTTGGTTGAGCAGCCCGGTGAGCAAAGGTCCATGCCGCGTGAGCACGACTTTTTCAATGTGGGGCGGGCCACGGCGTACTTGGATCACCTCTTCGATCAGCTGGGCGCGTTCCCACTGACCATTATATTCAAACAAAGTCGAGTCATCAGGATGAGGGCGTTCGACATACAGATCCTGCACGTCGATCATCCCATTCGTCATGCCCCAGGCGATCTGTTCGTTGTGGCCGATGACGACCCCCGGCACTCCCGTGTACGAGACCCCGCTCACATTATAATCGGGACAATTTAGATGGTTTTCATACCAGACGCCGGGGATCTGAACGGCTAAATGTGGATCGTTGCAGAGGATAGGCTGGCGAGTTAGGCTGTTTTTGGGGGCGAGCACCCAACTGTTGCTACCCTGGCCATCAACCGGGCTCACATGGCCCAACCACTGTTTGAGCGTTTCATACTGGTTCAAGAGCAGCCCGGCGGTGGAGAGCATGCGCGTCAATTCGGCATTGCCAACCCCTGCCAGTGTGAGTGGGTTGAGCTTTGGGTAATCGGGTTCTAATTCCGCCGCTGCGATCGGATCCAAACCTTCGAGCAGGCGCAGTCGTGTCAATTCACTTTCCCAGTTTAAACTCAGCGCCCAACTGGTGACTTTGGCATTGCCCAGCGTATCTAGGGCGCTCCAGGGTTCGGGGCGAATGCGCAATAGATTAAATTCAGCGCCCACACGGCCCTGGCGCGATGCACTGTAAGCATTGACGCCTTCCGCATACCAATCCAGCACCTGGCGGGTTTCAGCGTCCAAGGTTGGCAATTCGGCTTGTGCGGCGCGCCAAAAACCAATGATCCGGCTAAACCGATCGGCTTCCACTGCCGCATCGCCAAAGACTTCGGCCAGCGCGCCGCGAGCAATGCGCCGGTTCTGCTCCATTTGCCAGAGCCGGTCTTGGGCATGCACAAAACCTTGGGCGCGAAAAAGATCGGCGCGGTTTTTAGCGTAAATATGTGGAATGCCATGCCGGTCACGGCGGATTTCCACCGGCTGGTCGAGACAACTCAAGTTGACTTCGCCGTCGAGCGCCGGGGTGGCCCGTTGAATCAGCCACCAATATACATACAGTAAGAAGCCACCGACGGCGGCCACAATTAACAGTAAAACAACGAGCACAACGGTGAAAATTGTAGTGGTCATGAAGGATAAATGCTTCGCTCTCTGGTTGGTTTTCGATTGTTATATGTCCAGTTATATCATAGGTTGCGGTCTTTGATGGAATTCTGAAATTAGTTTAGCGTAGGCGTTGTTGTAGGGATTTACGATTTTTGATTGACGCTTGACGAAGTAAGAACGTCAAGCGTCAATCAAAAATCGTAAATCTAAACTCGCCTTCGCTCTAATGTTAGGCTAAAATAGGCGAAAAGTGATGCTAAGGTGCCATCAAAGCATAAAGGATCGAGTAGGTGCGTGCTTTTGCCGCACAATTGGGGTACACGCACCAAGTGCGGCTACAAGCACGCACCTACGCATGATTTTGTTTGGCAAACACTGGATCCTTATTTCATTGACATGGCCTTATTGAATTTTTAGGAGCGAATATGCAAGCGGAAGTACAAGCCAAACCACTGGTGATCGGTGTGACCACGCGCCACGGCGATCCAGCCTGGGTGCAAAAAAATACGCACAATTATTTGAACATTTTGGCCGAATATGGGGTAGAGAGTGTATTGTTAGCCCCCGACACCCCGGCGATTTTGCCTAACGGCGCCACATTTGCACCGGATGCAGAGGGCCGTTTGCCAGCCGCGATTCTTGATCATTTAGATGGCATTATTTTTTCGGGCGGTGGCGATGTCGACCCCAAATATTTTGGCCAAGTGCTCGCCGGCGCCGAAGCCGAGAGCATTGATCACCAACGTGATGAACTGGAATTACACTTGGGCCAACAGGCATTAAGCGTCGATATCCCGATTTTTGGCATTTGTCGTGGTTGCCAAGTGTTGAATGTGGCCGCGGGCGGTGGCATGGTGCAGCATTTGGACAATCACCGTTCATCGGCAGATGGCACAGCTTTTCATGCAGTTACATTGGCGCCCGGCAGTCGTCTGCACCAAGTGATTGGTCAGGATGCGTTGGCGGTTAACACGTTTCACCACCAAGGTGTGGATCAGGCCACCTTAGCGCCGATCTTTGTGCCTGTTGGCGTGGCGCAGCCCGATCCTTGGCTGATTGAGGCCTATGAAAGCCCCAGTCATCGCTGGGTGGTTGGTGTGCAGTGGCATCCAGAACGAGTTTTTGAACTCGAAGCTGGTCATCGGCGACTGTGGGAAAGTTTTTTGGATGCCTGCGCTGCGTATCGCGCGATGGGCGCTAAGGAGACGAGAGGCTAGGAATCGACGCTAATTCCTAATCCCGTATCCCTAATCCCTATCTACACCACTATGCAGACTAAACTTTTTGACTACGACTTACCCACTTCTCTGATCGCCCAACAACCGGCGGAGCCGCGCGATAGTAGCCGTCTGCTGGTGTTGCACCGGGCCGATGGGCGGATTGAGCACCGGACTTTCCGCGAGATTGGCGACTATCTGCGCGCGGGTGATTTGCTCGTGGGCAACAATAGCCGGGTGATTCCCGCGCGCCTGCATGGTCGCAAAAGCACAGGTGGCGCAGTAGAAATCTTTCTGTTGCGTCAACAGGATGAAGCAGGGCAGGAATGGGAATGTCTGGTGCGCGGTAGAAACCTGAACGAGGGCATGACGATTCAATTGGCGACACTCAGCGCCAAAATTATCGCCATCCAACCGACTGGCGCGCGCCTCATTCATTTCTCGGCGCCGCTAAAACCCTATTTGGAGCAACTGGGTGAAATTCCACTGCCACCTTATATTACCCGTTATGAGGGCGACCGTGAACGCTATCAGACCGTTTACAGCCAGCCCGAAGGCAGTGTGGCCGCACCGACCGCTGGTTTACATTTTACACCAGATTTACTGGTGGGTTTGCGTCAGAAGGGCGTTGCATTTGAGCCGGTGACGCTGCATGTCGGCTTGGATACCTTTAAGCCGGTCGAAGTGGAAAATGTCGAGGATCACCATATTCACACCGAGTGGGCCGAATTGTCCAGCGCCACGGCGCAGCGGATCAATCAACTGACGTTAGCCGGTGGGCGTGTGGTGGCGGTGGGCACAACTTCGTCACGCACCCTGGAGTGGGCGGCGACTGGCGCGCAACAGATCGATCCGTACTCGAACAACAATTGTCCCTGGCAACGCGTGGCCGCTTTTGCTGGCAATGTCAATCTATTTATCCGGCCTGGCTATCGCTTTCGCGCCGTGGATGCGTTGATCACCAATTTTCACCTGCCCAAGTCTAGCCTCTTACTCCTCGTTAGTGCGTTCGTCGCCCAGCTGCATCCCGATGACCAAGATGCCGGACGGCGCATCTTGTTGCATGCCTATGAAGAGGCTAAACGCGAAGGTTATCGCTTCTTCAGCTTCGGCGATGCGATGCTAATTCTTTAAGTCGTAAGCCACTTATCCGCATAAATTTTATCCTCAGTGGAACGCCGAGTGCTCTTGGCATAATCAGCGAAACTGCGCGCTAAAGATGACGAAGTAGATTGTAGGCTAGCCTATGGAGCCTATAACTTACTCTGCGCCCTTGCTCAGGTCATACCCTAGGTTAGTACTACAGGGCTATTGTTTTGGGTGGTAAACACGTTTAAGATTAAATTACCGTAAAGTTTATTGATGAAACTTAATTTTTTGTTTGCTGGCATTGATAGGCCAGAACCACCGTCCAAAGGAATCCCTTAAAGATGAATACATCCCGATTAAAAGCAAGACTCGTGCTTGCTGGTAAAGTGGCGACCGTCTTGTGCCCTGTCCTTGTTTTACTATTATTATCGCATTTTTCATTGGCCGCAAACGCTAAGCCTGCAATGGACAACAATGTGTATCGTGCCCTGGCAACCCCGGTGCCGGTTGCCTTCTCCAGCTATGCTGCCGTTGACCCACAGGCAAGATATCGTATAAATGCTGATGCACCGAACAGCACAGCTGTGCCAACTGTGCCAACCGTCAGTGAAACGGCTACGGCTACACCTACCAGTTCCGTCACACCTACGCCATCACCGACATCCAGCGTGGTTAACCCGAGCAATAATCAGCTCTTTTTGCCGGTAATTCGCCACTAAGTGCCCTGAATATTGGTATTGATGCTTCATGTCTTTGACCTTGCTGGTATGAACGATCCTGCTCATACCAGCAAGGTTGTTGTGTTTTTGAATGATATAACTTGAACCCGTTGCAAACCCCTGCGATTTTAATCGTGCGGCAAGGCGGGTTTTTCCATAGGCTTTAGCCGGTGATGGTGTTGTGTTTGTTGTGCCACTGTGATCCAAATGCAACATAATTTTATCCTGTCTCGTGGTATAATTACGCCTGTACGACGAGCTACAAACCTAAGGCCCGCGGGCAGACTAGTGGTTTTCAGGCGAGCCGTGCAAGCCCATTACCAACTGAAAATAAGGCGTTGTCGTCAGCAAGCGTTGACGACGTAAAATTTTCAACGTGTGAACAGAGTTCACCAAAGTATCGTATCCTGCTTCGGCGGGTTATGCGTAGTCACCCTGACACAGTGCAAGTTGCTGACAATGTTGAATTGTCAGAAGCCACTGGGTTTTAACCCAACTGGAGTGTCACAATGGAGTAGTTCACTGGAAAAATAAAATATGGCCACACCGATTGTCCATTTTATACAGCGAAACATTCCACGCCGCCTAACATTGGGAAATGGTTTCAGTTCTGGAAACGCAACGAAGCGTCGATCAAGCATTGATCGACGCTTCGTTGCGGGCGTGAGCAATCAAAGCGGTTGGGTTGATGATAGCTTGGTGTTGTCAATCACAATTTTAACCACGTTGTCGAGATACGCGGCATTGAGCGCATACGCTTCGGGGGTCTGTTCGAGCGGAAAATGGTGGCTGACAATGCCGTTCAGATCCACCATGCCGTTCGTCGCCATATGGATTGCGCGCGGATAAGTGTGTTTCATGCGGCGTGCCGTGCGCATGGTAAGCCCCTTCCGGCGCATGGTGGAATGTTTGATTTCTACCTTGTCGGAGCCTGGAATCCCCACCAAAACCAATCGTCCGCCCATACGCGCCATCTCAGCGGCTTGTTGAACCGAGTGATCGGCCCAAGCGGCTTCAATCGCCACATCAACGCCGCGTTTGTGCGTGGCGTCCATCACGGCTTTGACTGGGTCAGTTGTTTGGAAATTGATCGGTACCCCCCCGTAATGCTCGGCCATTTTCAGTCGCCAGTCAAATTGATCGACCACAAACACCGGGTCAGCGCCCGAAAGTTTTGCCATTTGCAGCAGATAGAGGCCAATGCAACCAGCGCCGAGAATGGCGACGCTGTTGGCGACCTGAATTTTTGCCAGATCGATAGCGTGGATCGCAATGCCCAGTGGCTCTAATAACGCCGCACCTGCATCGTCAATTGATGCTGGGATCGGGAAACAGGTGTGGGCCGGCATGATCATGTATTCACACAAACTGCCATCATCGGGAAAAGACCCGCAGAAATGCAAACGATGACACAGATTGGGGTGGCCTTGTTCGCACATTTCGCAGCGGCCACACGGTTGCGCCGGGTCAACAGCCACGCGCGTGCCAGGGGTAAGCGGTGCAAAATTGCCGTCGAAGGCAGCTGACCCCACCGCTTCTACCACCGCGCCAAATTCATGGCCTAGGATCAGCGGTGTCGTCACCACAGAATCGCCAATTCGTCCATCGATATAATTGTGTAAATCGCTGCCACAGACGCCAATCGCGGTCACGCGCAGTAATGCCTGACCAGGACCCGGCTGGCCTGGATGGGGAATCTGATCCACGCGCAGATCGCGCGGGCCATAAAGCCGGACAGCCGTCATTGTTTGCATTGCCGTTGCCATGCTTACCTCGATCCTACCTGAAATTTCTGATTAAACCCGTTACGATCTCGCCGTTTTTCTACCAGGCACAATAACCACCATCGATCACCAGATCATGGCCTGTCATAAAATCGGATGCCTCCGCCGCCAGGTAGACTACGCCCCCCTGCAACTCCGTCACTTCGGCCATGCGCCCCATCGGCGTCATGCCCATCCAGGTTGGCATCACTTGTTGGCCAAGTGGCGTTTCGAGCATATCATCGACCAGGCTCGTGCGTGTGTAGCCAGGGCTGATGCAGTTGACGCGCACCCCGCGTTTGGCCCATTCCGTGGCGAGGCTGCGCGTTAGGTGAATCACACCTGCTTTGGCAGTGTTATAGGCGGCTTGATTCTGTGGTGTGTTGACAATGCTGCCCGACATCGATGCCGTGTTGATAATCTTGCCATAGCCCGCGGTTAGCATCACGTTGGCCTCGGCTTTGGCACAGAGCCAAACGGCCGTGAGATCGAGCGTGATTAATTTGTTCCACTGCTCAAGCGTCATCGTCTCGGCATCTTGCCAGAGACCAGCGCCAGCGTTGTTAACGCCAATCGTCAGGCGGCCCCATTTTGCCACCACTTGATCGACCATCGCCTGCACCTGGGTTTCATTGGTCACGTCAATCGCGATGGCCATGGCCTCAATCCCTTTTTGGGTCAATTCGTGGGCTACACTTTCTGCGCGCGCCAACACAAGATCGACGACAGCAACGGCTGCGCCTGCCTCGCCCAAGGCGTGCGCATAGGCGCGCCCAATCCCTTGGCCGCCGCCCGTAACCAAGGCAACGCGCTGATCAAGCCGAAAACGATCAAGAATTGGCTTAGCAGTTAACAATGCATCTTGCATGGATGAGCTCGCTTTGGAAGATTTTTGATAGTAAAAGTTTGATAGTAAAGACGACC
>JBBQBY010000093.1:0-17377 GCA_038318235.1 Caldilineales bacterium | reverse complement strand
AGACGAAATCTGCCACGGCTAAGCCTTATACGCGCGGCTTCTCACACGAACCAATGCATCTTCGCTTGCCACAGCCGACAGGCAACCGCGCTGTACAGCATACGAAAGGCCACCAAGCAGATTCAGCCATCACACCAGCGACGAATTTTGCGTATGCTTTCGCCCAGTTCCCGATCCTCAGCCCAGCGCCGGTGCAACTTCAAGCAAAGCTAACTGTTAATGCGCCAGGTGACATCGACGAACAAACGGCGGATCGTGTCGCCGATCAGGTGCTGCGCAACCCCGCCCCCCAGCATGGTAATTATGGCGGAGAAGGCCCCAAGGATCAGTTGGGCCAGGCTAGCCATAACCGATCGCCAAACGGCGGCCAGGGCAATAACGCTGGGGAACTGGCACCGCCACTTGTAAGCGAAGTTCTGGGTTCATCCGGTCAGCCATTGGATCTGCACACACGAGCTTTCTTCGAACCACGCTTTGGCTTAGATTTCAGCCGAGTGCGTATCCACCAGGATCAGCAGGCAGCCACATCGGCGCGCGGTGTGGGCGCGCACGCATACACCGTTGCCAATCATATTGTCTTTGGCACCAATCGCTCTGCCCTGGAACAGCCCGAGCAAAATCATCTGCTTGCGCATGAATTGACACACGTAATCCAGCAACAGGCTACGCAATCACCGCGCCTGCAACGCGACAAAACAGGCGATGACAAAGAGAACAAAGCGCGCGCAAAAATCCTCGCGACCTTCACAGATGGCGCCAATCTTTCGGAGCAACGGGTGAGCCAGATTGAAGCGGCCATGCGCGCCTTTTCTCTCCAGCAATTGCAGGCGCTGCAACAAGCAGGCGTGCGATTCTGGGCGCCCGACAGTTTGCCGCCAGAGTTCAAGGATCGGGTCAAGGTGGACAATCTCTCCACCCCCGGCGAGTATTTGGACATCATTCATGTCATCCGGATCGCGCGCAACGCGACGACTGATGCGATCCGGCACGAATTGGCCCACGCTTGGGATCACGTGCGGACTGGGAAGGTTAAGCCAGTTGGTCAATTGAACGACAAAGCATTCGAAAAAGCAGTTAACAATACGCCAGCCCTTTCTTCCACAACCGACGAGAAACGCGCGACCAAAGAGACGCAGGCGGGCAAGGTGAGCGGCGTCCGCCTGACAATTGGAGAGATGCTGGCGCGCTACAAACAGTGGTCGCTGCGTGAACAATCTTTCGACAATCCCTCTACCCGCGAAGGCTATTCGAAACAATCACCGCGCGAATTTTACGCCGAAGGTTATAGCGTGTTCCACGGCGGGCGAGAGTGGAATCAGGCGCGACTGCTCTACTATGCGCCGGAACTCTATGCGTTGCTGGAAGCCGAGGCCAAACAACAAGGGCTCGCTGTGCCCGACCGCGCCAAGATCCAGGCGGCCCTCAAGGAACAGAAATTGCAATAGTTGACGCACAAGTTTTGTGGCAAGGTTTTCAATCAAATAAATGAAGCCCACCAGTTTAAACGGCCACAGGCGGCCTCACTCCATGCTTGCCTGATATTATTCGTTTCGACAGGTTTGGAGTAAGCGGCTTACCGAAAGCGATCGCGTAATCACCCCGATATTGTTGGCGAACTCATCTAATCGACAGAACAAGCCTGGCGAAGCGAGAAACGCGCGTTTGGGCTTGTGGAAAACGCATAAAGCCGAGTTCATTAACCAGCGGGCACCGGAAGGGTGCCCAATAAGCTTGTTCGGTTGCCCCGCATTCGGCGTAGCGCACCTTCTAGGAAGCGGTCAGACCGCCCAGGCTTAACGAGTCTACTTATGATCGCTTCCTGGAAGGTTGTTCCCTAGAATCTAGGATGCGCTTGGCCCATTTCGCTTAATTCCATTTAGAATACTTTTAAGGTAGAATAGACCTCTTGCACAAGGCGATTTCAATGAAATAAGGATCCAGTGTTTGCCGAACAAAATCATGCGTAGGTGCGTGCTTGTAGCCGCACA
The DNA here is from genome assembly GCA_038318235.1 of Caldilineales bacterium. Classification (GTDB taxonomy): domain Bacteria; phylum Chloroflexota; class Anaerolineae; order Caldilineales; family Caldilineaceae; genus JAPLGZ01. Next base: position 15,389 of record JBBQBY010000093.1, on the reverse strand, counting down.
ATTTGGGTATACGCAGCACGTGCGGCTAAAAGCACGCACCTACTGGATCCTTTATGCTTTGATGGCACCTAAGTGAAATTACTCGGTTTATTTAGGAGATAACAATGATGTAGTTGCAGCTTGTAGCCATACTTATGCAAGAGGTCTAATATATCCACGTCTTTTCAAAACAACTGAAAACTACCAGATCGCAAGGAACCCTCCCTATGCAGCCCCCAAACTCCTTTATCCGTCGCGTTGCTTTCCGCAGCCTGACGGTGACCTGTACAGCATGTACTTGTCTATTATTGCTCATTGTACTTGCCCATTCCACCCAAGCCGCCGAAGCAGCGAATAGACCAGATGCCCTAGGTAGTATCGCTGGTGTGGTGACGAACCAAGATGGCGCGCCGCTCGCCGATATTGATGTCTCTGTCCAGTCGAAGACGAACTATCAGACCTACGTAGCGCAGACGGATGCCACTGGTGCCTATAAAGTCAATCTTGTAGCGACCGGAATCTATTATATTCATATGCGCGATCCGCTTGATCAATATGCCCCTCAATATTATGATCAGGTCAATACAGTGGGGAAAGCAACTGAGGTCATCGTAGCTGGCAACCATGTCACCGACATCAATGCAACCTTAACCCCAGGTGGTCATTTGACGGGCATGGTATTCGTTGAAAATGAAGGCCCCGCCCCGCGTGGCGCGATTTCTGTTTATGGACAGCAAGATTCAGCGTGGCAACCAATCGCAGCCAGCGCAATTACGGTCACCGGCCAGTATACAAGCTCGGCTCTCCTAGCGGGCGTCTATCGTCTTTGTGCCGAAGTTTACGCCGGGAGTACGATCCTGGCTAGCTGCTATGGTGGCCCTACGCTGGCAGAGGCCACCAATATTACGCTGGCGGCGGGTGAAATCCAAACAAATCTTGCCATTACCGTGGACCAACAGCCAGTTAACGGCGAGATCAGCGGCCAAGTTACGGCGGATAGCGCCCCACAGTTAGGCGTAAAAGTCAGCTTGTACAAGCCTGATCTGGGATCACTTCGGCCAAATCAGCCCTTTGTTTATGTCTTTACTGACGCGGCTGGTCACTATACAATTGGCGGTTTGAGTGCTGGCCGGTATCGCGTTGGTTTTTCTGATCCGGCTGGCGTTTTCGCCACCACCTTTTACACCGGTTATCCGACTATATTCGGCGCCACCGACATTCTGCTTGACGCGGGAAAGACAATTTCAGACATCAACATAGCGCTTCTGAAAGCCGGCACGATTCAAGGAACAGTTCAGCGAACCGATGGTGGGTCAATTTCCCATCTCTATGCCGTCCCCTTCCAACAATCGGAAAGTAATGAGTTTGAGCCCTGGCAAGCGTTGGGCATCTCTGCGCCGGTAGATGCGACTGGTCACTATACGCTTACTGGGCTGTGGGCGGGCGTTTATCGAATCGGCATCTGTTTCTCTCCCTCGCCTTGTGAGCCACAAGAATATTACGGGTCTAAAACAACCATCGACATCGCCAAAGATATAATTGTCGAGGTGGGTAAAACCGTTTCAGGCATCAATGTGACGTTTGGGATTGAAAATCCGCTTTTCTTTCCGCTGATCAAATACCAGCCTTGTGATCTAATGTGTAAACTGGTCGAAATGAACAACACGACCGGCGATTTCAAGACATTTCTGATGGCTTTGCAGGCAACAGGCACCGATGAACGCCTCCACAGAGCGAGCAGCTATACCATCTTTGCCCCCACCGAGGCCGCCTTTGCTGCTTTGCCAGCCGGCACGCTTGAGCAATGGCTCGCTCACTCAGGCAGCAAATTGACTGGGATTATCGAGTACCATATAGTCTATGGCTCGTGGTTGGCCGAGGAACTGCCAAATGACTGGCAATTATATACCGTGCAAGGCAACGACCTCACGTTTACAGCTGCCTGCCCGCTGGTTGTCAATTGCGCCGCCGAGAAAGTAAACGGCATCACCATCCTGACCAAAGATATTATCGCAACCAATGGCGTCATACATGTGATCGGCGGCGTGCTCGTGCCGCCAGAAAATCGGTAGGTTAGAGAGGACGAAAGCAGACATGGACATAAATATCTGCTTGGTTGCGCAGTGAAGAGTATTGTCAATGCCGGTATAAAGCGTCAACACCTGTCAATAGGCCGTTGCCGCTTCAGTTAGCTGATTCAAGCCGACTTGGGTATGACCCATGATCACAAGGGCTTCGGCTTGCGACGTTGGCCATCCAATATGACCCGTTTAGACCGCAGTCCAACCGGCGTCGGCTGGAATAATCGTGCCGTTAATGTAGTGCGACTCATCCGAGGCGAGAAAGAGCGCCAGCGCGGCAATATCTTCGGATTCCAGCACGGCGGGTATCAAGGCGGCGAAAGCACCGGCGCGCGCCATGCCGGCTGGGTCCAATCGGTCTGGCGTCATCGTCTCGGCAATGTTGGTCTTGGTGCCGCCGGGACAAATGGCATTACAGCGAATACCTTTGCCGGCATACATCCAAGCGGTGTTGCGTGTCAGACCAACCAAGGCGTGTTTAGAAGCCGTATAAGCTGCGCCCGCCGCCCCGCCACTGATGCCAGCGGTCGAGGCAATATTAATGATAGAGCCGCTACCTTGCTTGAGCATGTGTGGGATGGCCCGTCGACTCGTAAACATTGGGCCATCCAAATTGATACTCAAGACGCGCCGCCAAATATCGTCCGACAGTTCGCCGACGCCTTGCATGTAGTCCATTACGCCGGCATTGTTACAAAGAATATCGATCCGATCATAGGTGGTGATGGCCAGATCAACCAGGTGCTCTGCCGTAGCCTGATCGGCAATATTGCCCTGTGCACCAATTATCTCGCCCCCGTTTGCCTTAATACCGGCAACGACCTCATTTAGCCGCGGTCCATTCCAATCGCCAGCGACAATCTTGGCACCTTCTGCTGCAAAACGGATGGCCATCGCCCGCCCCATGCCAGAGCCCGCGCCGGTGATGACTGCTACTTTACCTTGAAGTTTCATTCCTTCCTCCTTACTCCTGAGCACGAATAAGCAATAGCGGGCGGTCCGCTTGATTGAGGATGCCGGCGGCGACACTGCCATAAAATACGCGGGCCAATCCCGTGCGTCCGTGACTGGCCAGGGCAATCAAATCTGCATTTTCGCGCCTCGCCACCGCTAGAATCGAGAATACGACCGGTCCATTCTCAACGACAGTTTTGGCCTCGATACCGCGCGCATGGAGTTGGCTTTGGAGACCGTCCAGATATGTCTTTGCTTCAGCCAGCCAGCGATCCATGAGCGCGGGATCATAATAGGGCGCCATGCCACTTATATCAACGGTCGCAACCAGTGGCTCCACCACTTGTAACAAAACAAGCTGAGCGCCAAATTTCTGGGCGAGAGCCTCCACATGCGGAAAAATTGTCTCGGCGCGTTTCGACGCATCTAGTGGCACCAAAATTGTGCTATACATTGCATTCTCCTTGTTCATAGGTGAGACTTGTCGTTAGGCATCATCTGCACAGGCCAGCAAGCGGATCGCTGGCGCTGCCGGTCATCGAGCATTAAGCTGAAAAAATGACTGGCAACTTCGCTGGTGCGGATCATAGGTTGCTCCGTTATATCCTATACCATTCAGCGACTTGAGAGCCTATGCACCCGCCGAGTTTTTGAACTGGTAGGCTGGTTAGTTGATCTACTGGTCATTGGACCAGGCATCATTTAAAAGTGCTTCAGACAATATATGTTTTTTGGCTGACGAATGGCTCCGCTTACCGTAAACGCGAGTCATAGATAAGCGTAGCCAACGCCAACACCGCCCCATAGACAACGCGGCATACGGACAAAAGCCGCCAGCAGAGCGCCAAGTCCACAATTGTCATAGCGCGCGATCAGTGGGCAATTGCGCGGGGTTGACGGGAATCAAACGCCCCCGGTGTGCTAGCGCACCGGGGGCGTTTGTGCAATTGAATGGTGAAGCGAATCTAGGTTTTAGCGGGTTTGGGCACGAGATTGTTTTGAAGAGCAATCACCACGGCTTCGGTGCGACTGGTGGCATGAAGTTTGGAGAGGATATTGCTGACGTGAAATTTCACCGTCGAGCGGCTGACAATTAAGGTGTCGGCGATCACATGGTTGTCCAGACCTTTGACCATTAGGTGCAACACCTCTCGCTCGCGCGGCGTGAGATCGTCACCGAGCACCGGGCGCCCATATTGGTTCGTCGTGTGGATGAGCGCCTGCGTTGCCTCCGGCGCCAGCGTTGGGCGCCCCTGATAGGCGGCATGAATGGCCTTCACGAGCTCATCCGCCGTGACATTCTTGAGCAAATAGCCAATCGCGCCGGCCTTAAGGGCGTCCTGCACCAGGTTATCTTCCTTAAAACTGGTGAGGATCAGCACTTGGATGTGGGGATAGCGTTCACGGATGGCGCGGGTAGCGGCAGCACCATCCATCCGCGGCATCATCATGTCCATCAAGATGACATCAGGTTGCCACCGTTCACACAGCCGCACCGCGGCTTCGCCATCAGCCGCTTCGGCGACTAGTTCGAGCTCGTCATGGGCTAATAAAAACGCGGCTAAGCCGCTGCGCACGACGGCGTGATCGTCCACAAGCATCACTCGAATCACAGCTGAGTCGCTCATACAAATTGCCTCTGGGGTTTCTGTGGCTTGTCGTCATATCGTAACGGTTGGTTTATCGCGGATACCATTGCACCCCAACTTTTGTGCCTTCGTCCGGTGAACTTTCGACCATTAAGGCGGCGCCAATCGCTTCGGCGCGTTCATGCATAATGCTCAGCCCCAGATTGGCAGGGGTAATCGTTTCGAAGCCAAAGCCACAACCATCATCGGCCACAGAGAGCGTAATTAGATTTGCGCCACAGTGGAGATCGATGTAGACATGTTGCGCCCGTGCATGTTTGGCCACATTGTTGAGGGCTTCTTGGGCAATGCGATAAAAGGCGACCTTCACATCGATCGGCAGTTCGGCCTGCCCGTCGGTCGACAACGTGATTTCCAGCCGCGCCCGGCCCGTAATGCCATCGGCCAACTGGCGGAGCAAATCGGCCAACTCAATTTCGGCTAACTTGGTGGGCCGGAGTTCGAGCAAAAGGGTGCGCATCTCGGCCAGTGCGCCGCGCGTTAAGGCGCGCAACTCTTCCAATTTCTGCTGCCCCACCACCTGATTGCGTGTCCAGATCCGCGGCAACACTTCGGCAATCATACTGGCCGAAAAAAGCGTTTGCGTCACTGCATCGTGAAGATCGCGGGCAATCCGGTTGCGTTCGGCGGCCACGGCGGTATGTTCGATCTGGGTATGCAGGCGCGCATTTTCGATCGCTAATGCTGTTTGATCCCCCACACTGACGGCTAAGTCGATCGCTTCGCGCGAAAAATGGCGTGCTTGGTTATAACAGAGCAGGAGCGCGCCGTAGACATCCTGCTTGATTTTAATCGGCACAACGAGATAGGCGTGGTAACCGAGTGCGGCCAGGTCTGTTTCGATCGAGGAGACGCCAACCGCAGAGGTGGCTACGTCTCGCACGGTATCGGCAATGACGAGGGGCTCCCCGGCCAATAACGTTTGGCTGGGGATGCTTTGCGCAATGCTGGCGCTGACATGCGCGCGTGTTTCGCTAACAAGACCGTTGCTGGCCTGAATCAACAAATGTTGGTTGCGTTCGTCCAGGCTATAAATCAAGCTGGCATCGGCGGCGAGGAGCAGACAGGCTTGGGCGACAATGTGATCCAGGATCTCTTCAAGCGACCGATTTGAATTGAGAATCGTCAAAATCCCGCGCAACCCGTCAGAGACTTGCCGCCGCTGTTCGATCTCACGCGTCCGTTCCTCAACCCGGCGTTCCAATAGGGCCTCGGTCTCCTTGCGCCGTGAGATATCAGTAATCGTAGCGATGACCATCAGTTGATCACCGACGATGAGGTGGCTCAGACCGGCCTCGATTGGGAATTCACTGCCGTCTTTACGCTGGCCGGCCAGGTCCATGCCTGAACCCATGGAGCGAACATGCGGATTCTGCATATAGCTGGCGCGGTGATTGAGGTGAGCATTGTGGAAACGCCCGGGCATCAATACTTCAATAAATTTGCCCAGCAGTTCATTAGGCGGGTAGCCAAATAACTCTTCCAGCTTGGTGTTAATATAAACAATCTGGCCATTGCCATCTACGACCGCAATCGCGATGGGGGCAGATTCAATCAGTAACCTGAGGCTAACTTGGGTATCAGCCACAAAAATCGCCGGGTCTAGTTGGCTAGCCATATTCACTTGTCCAGTAGTAGGTTACCAACTGTGTCAATATATTTGCTGAAGAAAGGTATTGTTGGCCTATATTATAGCATTATTATTCGACCTGGCAAAACAATATTGCCCTATGCTTGATGCATGTTGGGCGTGATGAATTACGCCCCTACGAACATGAAGGCGTAGCATGCGTTGGTAAGGTGCGCCCTTTTCAACCTTTGTTCACCTCTATCGAAGCGGGCGCCAGAATTTTACCCAACGCCTGGATGCAGGCAATCAAGTTGCGTTGCGAGAGCCCCGCGCCATGCGTCACGGTTAAGGTGTTGCTGACGATCAGATCCCCAGCTGGGTCGCGCGAGGAGATAATGATCACGGGGATCGCGCAAATGGCTGGATCGCGCGCCTTTTCCTCCAGCACCTGGAAGCCGTTCATCCCAGGCATCATCAAGTCGAGCAGCATTACATCTGGGCGTCTGCTCCGCAGCATGCTCAGGGCGCGCTGCCCGGTCGTCACTTGGAGGACAGCGTAGTGTTGTTCGTGCCCTTCGAGCATACGCGCAAATAGCTGTAGCTCATCCTCTTCATCATCGACGATCAGGATGGTTTTCACAGTTGGCCCTAACTTTGCCAGTGTTACGCGCAATTTCTCATACGCAAGCAGCATGATCAGATATTCCACGACGCCCAGGCGCTTAGCGGCATCATGCTCACCCGGCAGCCAGCAGGTGATCGCCGGCGTACCAAATGGCAAATTGCCCAGCGCGGTCGGCGACAATGGCGCAAAGGGCGAAACATTGATAATCATGGCCTGGGCTGGCGAGCGGCGCAACGCTGCGACAGCGCCAGGTAGATCCGTTGCCACCTCCACTTCGACGTCGGGCAAGTGGTGTTCGAGCAGTCGCGGCAAGATTTGCTCTGGATCAACGACAACCAGCCGTTCAGTCAGCACGGGTGCGGGCGCGGTTGAGCGTCGGGTGCGCAGGCGATAGCCGAGCTCATCGTCCGGCGTGAACGAGCGCCGCAAATTGTGATCATCACCAATTAGCAGTGGCGCTGAATTTTCTAGCGGCAAGCTAAAGCTGATTGTCGTGCCCACACCCACCAGGCTCTCAAGCCACATCTTACCGCCGTGCATTTCGACAAATTGCTTGCTGATCGTCAACCCCAACCCACTCCCCCCATGCTGGCGACGGGTGGACGCATCGACCTGTTGGAAGGGCTCGAAGATCCGGTGCTGATCTTTTTCGGCAATGCCCAAGCCGGTGTCGGCGACACTGATCACGACGGCGTACTCACTTTCCCGACATTGCAACAGAACGCCGCCTTGCTCGGTGAAGCGACCGGCATTGCCCAGCAAATTGATAATCACCTGGCGAATGCGCGTTTCGTCACAAAAGACCAGTGATGGGGTCGCTTTGGGCGGATCCAGGGAGATTTCGCTTTTCAGATAGAGCCCTCTGGCCTCAAACAGACCTTTGACCACCGCCAGCGCCTCGTTGATCGTCGGTTCTAGCCGTACCCAATCGCGGCTGAGTGCCATCCGACCGGCTTCGACCTGGCTGAGATCCAACACATCGTTGACAAGCGTCGCCAGGTGATCCGCGTTGCGCCGGATCGCGGCGATATCGGTGAGCAACGCGGGCGGCAGGCGGCCTCCATAGACTTGTGGTGATCGCGAAATTACATCGGCGAAACCGATGATCATATTCAAGGGGGTGCGCAGTTCGTGGCTGACGTTGGCTACAAACTCGGTCTTGGCTTGGCGCGCCTCTTCGGCGATCCGCTCCAGTACCTTTAACCGGCCAGAAAGGCGCGCCAGTTCGCGATTGGCCTGAATCAGATCCTCGCGTGACTGCTCCAATGCCACCCGATGTTCCCGAACTTCATCCAGATTCTGGCGCGCTTCATCAAAACGCCTCATCGACCATTCAGCCACGGCGCAAAATGCTGCGCAGGGCCAGCGGCGCAACGGGCAGATCGGCCAAACCGGGCTGTAGATCAATCTGCAACGGCGCTTGCCATTGTTGGGCCAACGGTTGCACCAAGCTATGCACAGTGTGCAGAATTTCCCCGAGCGGCATCAGTTGTTCGGGCGCGGTTCTCTTCAGCCAAACCAGCTCCTCACTCAGGGCCTGGTCAGTTTCGGCGGCTAATGGAGCCACCGGCGCTGCAGGCGAGGCAAGTTGCGGCCAACAATGTTGGGCTAAGACTTCGAGCGCCATCCGCTGCTCACGCCGCAATTGGCGCTCGCTGATCCCCAGTTGCATGGCCACGGCGTCACGCGTTAATTGGCGGATATACTGGAAGCTCAATAGATCATAGACCCGCCAGGCGCGATTGTGGTGGTTCGTCCTCGTCTGGCTTGAGCGCACGAATCGCCGCCGTGAGCAGTTGCTGTAAGGCGGCGGCCTTATCGAATTCCTGGGTCAAACCCAACAGATCCACAAGTGGGCTGCTGCGCAAACGGACCGGATCGTATAGGTAGTGCAAGGCACTGCGCAAATAGTCCACAAATTGGTCGTAGGTTAATTCTTCCACACGGCAAACCCTTCACCAGAAATTCTTCAGCCGAAACTTTTGTTATGCCTAATCGCCCTGAGTGGTCAAGATTCGGCCAGATTCTGGCCGAAAAATTATACCATTTACCCGCTGTTCCTGATATAATGGCTTGGCAAGTTCCCACTGCCATTCGAGAGTTATCCGCAGTATTGGTCGCGCTTCCCAGCCCCATCAGTTAGCTGGGTGAATAAATTCACCCACTGATACAGGAAACACGTTGAAACGTGTTGACACCCTAGTGCGTTTTAACGCACTTTCTGTACCAGGCAGGCATTCGGGAACCCTCTGGGTGCCTTGCTTGCCTGATTTTCGGCCATGCCGAGCAACTCTTCGCAATTTTTAGCGCGCACATCAATCATATTAATCCCTAAGCTAGGGTGATAAGGAAAGGTCCGCCCATGCGCATGTCTCAGCCGGAAGCGGCGTCTGCGGGGCCATCAGCCGCTTTGCCGCAAAGCGCCCCACGTTTCGGGGCGGCGGCTCGTAAACGTACATCTCAGCCTATATGCCCTGATCGTCGGGTTTCCCATTCCGATTTTGCTGGCGGTTGCTTTGAATGAAATCGGTGACGGCTTCTTCAAACGCTCGGTGCAGTTGGCCACCTATGCGCCCTATTTCATCTCGACCGTGGTCATGGTTTCGATGATCATGTTGTTGCTCTCGCCGCGGCTGGGAGTGATCAACCTGGGTTTGCAGGCGCTTGGCTTGCCATCGAGCAACTTCCTGGGTCGTCCCGATCTCTTTTCCTCGCTCTATGTCTGGTCGGGCGTCTGGCAAAACAGTGGCTATGCGGCTATCGTTTACCTGGCTGCACTGGCGGGCGTAGACCCGACGCTCTACGAAGCGGCCAAAGTTGATGGCGCCTCGCGCTTTCAAAAAATTGTCAACATCGATTTGCCCGGCATCACGCCGGTGGCGGTGATTCTCTTGATCCTGACCATCGGCAGTCTGTTGGCCGTCGGTTTTGAGAAGGTCTATCTGCTGCAAAACCCACTCAACCTGAGCACATCCGAGATTATTCCGACCTACGTCTATAAAATTGGCCTGCTGAATGCGAACTATAGCTTCGCCACGGCCGTCGGGTTGTTCAATTCTGCGGTCAATATGATCCTGCTGATCCTTGTGAATGCCTATGCCAAACGGGTTTCCGATATCAGCCTCTGGTAGCCCAGAAGGGGACGCTCTCTCTATGTTGCAACAGAACACGTTGAAACGCGCCACGCGCATCCAAGAAACGTTCGGCGACCGAGTATTCCTGGCCGGGGTTTACCTATTTTTGTTAATTGTTTTGGTCGCTGTGCTCTACCCACTGATCTATGTGATCAGTTCTTCGTTCAGCAGCCCCATTGCGGTCTCCTCCGGGCGTGTCTGGCTCTGGCCGGTCGACTTTTCGCTGCGCGGCTATCAGGTCGCCTTGGGCAATCCGCAGATTATCACGGGCTATGCCAACTCGCTCTACTACACCTTTTTTGGCACATTGATCAGTGTGGCGTTGACGGTGTTGGTGGCGTACCCGCTGTCACGGCGCACCCTTTTTGGGCGCAATGGGGTGATGAAGCCGAACATTACCGACTATGTGAACCAGAACGCCTTGCAGTTCGTCACCGGCGCCAAGAGCCTGGACACGGACTGGGATGCTTACGTCGCGGGTCTGGATCAGTTAAATCTTAAGGGTTATTTGGAGGTCATGCAGGCCTCGTATGATGCAAGTTTCAAAAAATAGTGGTCAACCGGATCGCAAGGAGGATGACCATCTTCCAGGAAGATTTGAGCGATTTCCCCCTCGCGATCCGGTTGAACCAAAATAGTTTCTAAACGTCTTTGACGGGTTATAGGATCCAAAAGCGCCACCCCACCAGCCTGCATCACAGGCTGATGGGGTGGCGCTTTCTTGTTCTGCGTGGTTGAGGGAGAAAGTTATACTCAAGTTATTCTTGCCACATTGGGTAGGACTTTGGCAATGGGACTCACGCCAACCAAATAGCGCATGCCGCCGTCGAACAGATAGCCGTGCCGCCGCCACGAAGTACACAGCCCGCCGGGGATCGTATGCAGTTCAAAAATCTGCGCCAGATAATTGTTCATCTGCGCGTAACAGCCCGCCGACAAACCGGCAATGCCAGCGCCGATAATAATGATCGATTTTGGCATCATTAGAAAATCTCCTCGTGACCATCCGTATAATCGAATCCGCCCTCGAAATGTTACCCGCTTAAGGCTACTTCAAACACGCGCAGAATGTCCTAGACCGAAGCGATGTTTGTCACCTGACCAACTGGACAGTCACCCTTCAATCAGTTATCGCGCTGCCTTCGAAAGCGCAAAGTTTATCCACGTTCTGAATAGAAAACCCGCGTCTTTATACCTTAAAGCAGGACCAATTTATCTATCCATATACAGTGTTTCTCTTGTCAGGATTCTCTATAATGAGTGGAATATTTTTGAGGTTTACAGAACAATTGAGGTTTTTGCGCCAGAATCTTTTTTACCAATATTTTTTACAGTGTACAAACAAAGTTGATGCCAAGTATCACCCACGTCAGCACAGCCTGAAGCTTTATTTTGAAAATTCAACCAGCAAAAAGGAGTCAACGGCATGATTAGTGAACGGGTAGACCTAGCGCTTGACAGTGACCAACTGGAGAAAGTGGCCTTGAAGATTGCACACGCTGTCCACGCGGCGGTCATGGAAGGGGGGGCCGGAACGCGCAAGTTGGCCGATCTGCTCCACGGCACTTGGCTCGGCCATCCTCTTCATCCAATGCTCACGGATGTGGTGGTGGGCGCCTGGACAATTGGCGCGTTTTTCGATCTTGTATCGCTCTTTAAAAAATCACGCCAGGCGGAGACAATTGCCGATGCCTTGACGCAGGTTGGCAATTTTGCCGCGCTGCCGACCATGCTCAGCGGGTTGACGGACTTTTCTGCGATGCCGGAACCGGTCGCGAATCTTGCCCTTGCCCATGCGACGGCGAACAGTATCGGGTTTGCGCTTCAGGTGGCCTCGACCAGGGCGCGCAACCGTGGCAACCGTGAACGCGCCCTCTCACTCTCTGGGCTCGCCTTTGTCTTCTTGACGATTGGTGGTTACCTGGGTGGACATCTCGCCTACGCCAAAAAAGTGGGGGTGAAATATTTCGAAGACGTGACAGAGCCGACGGGGTGGACACAGGCCCTCGACGCCACTAAGCTCAGAGAACGTGAGCCGCGTCGGGTTGAGGTAGCGGGTCAGCCGGTCCTGCTTTACCGCCAAGGCGACCAGATCCAGGCGATTGGCGCGGTCTGTCCGCACTCCGGTGGACCGCTCGAACAAGGCAAGTTCGCCAATGGCTGTGTCCAGTGCCCGTGGCATGACTCGGTCTTTGCCCTGGCTGATGGCCGGGTGGTACATGGTCCTTCCACCTATGCGGCAACCAATTATGAAACGCGCATTCGCGATGGCATGGTGGAAATTCGGTTGGCGCCTGTCGCGTGATCGCGGCCAGCATGACTGACGCTTGGTGAAATGGCTTCTTCAAGAAAAAGCGGAGGCAGTCATCGGAGCTCTCTGATGACTGTCTCCGCATATACAATTAACCCGTTTGCATTCTAGACTGAGTTCAGAATGAAACCCGGCGTTTTCGCCAACCATCTTCCTGGAAAAGGTCAGGCCCTTCAGGGTAATCGAATCGATCGGCGACTCCTTCCAGGAAGATTAGAACTCCGGTTCTCAACTTGATTTCAGTATAGATATCTGTTGAAGCGGTGGGCGAAGCTTATGTTACCGCAGTTCACTACCCACGCGCACAATCTCCACTTTCACATGAGCAACCAACGCCGCCAACGCGCCTAAGGCAATCAGCAGGGGAGCGAAGACCGTCACCGCGCCGCCAACCGCTATCCCAGCAGTAAGCGGCAATTCGAGCATCACCTTGCCTTCTGATGAGCGGATGATCAAACGGCGCACATTGCCTTCCGCGATCAATTCCTTGACGCGTGCCATCAATTGATCACCGGCCACTTCGATCTCCTCGATCCAAGGGCGATCTTCGGTCTTGGGCGCGGTTTCAGTGGTCGGAGTTTCGCTTATCAGGTTTTCTACGGGCATCTCTTTTTCTTCAAGAAACATATGTCCTCCTATTTTATCTTGCGTGGTAAGGATTAATTTATAATTTTACTGAACGACTATGCTCGAGAATCAAGCATTAGATTTCTTTTCCAGTATAAATCAAATAATTTATACCATTATCCGCCGAGTGATGAGGCAACCACCTGGTCAAGTGGATAGGTTTATCCACGAATAGCAAATTCAAATAAACTTCAGTTGCTAGCTCATTCATCTAACTGCGGAACCGAATGAATCCTGGATCGTGGATTGGTCATACGGCGTGGCGCCGCTGGACAAGAGCCAGACCAGCGCGCCTGCATAGGCTAACGAACCCGCCAGGATCTCCAGCGATTTGATAGCGTCTTTTGCACTTCAAGGCAATTGTCATCGCAATCCTTCCTCCACTTTGTCTGTCTTTCTGGCTCATGCCTGAGCCGCCTGATAGGGCGCCGAATTTGTAAGATGGCGCAGCAAGATGAGCATCAGCCAGAGCGCGCCCAGACCGAGCACCAAGAATCCGGTAACCGGTCCCACGATTTCGCCAGTCGTAAAGGAGACACCGACCGCTAATTGATTTAGCGTGCTCAGCGCGATCGTCGGGGTGAGCATCACGATCAGCACGAGCAGCGGGACGGCGATCAGATAGCCCAGCGGGTTGCGCCGGAACAGCAAGCAGCCGGAAAGAAAGACCGCCGGCACAATGATGCCTAGATCCAAAACATCTGTAATCTTGGTGGTATAACTATCCAGTAATTTCGGCGGTTGCCCCTGGAGTAGCGCCGTGATCAGCGGTTCGAGCCAGACCACCAGGGTCAACAGGCCGCTGACGAACATAAAAACGGCCATCCCGCGCCGCGGTAGGCCTGTGGCAAAGTGGGTGGAAATAGTCTGACGGTCAAGCGCTGTAAAGGCCAACACAAACGCAAAGAGGCTGGCTGAAAAGAGCACAATATAGACGAGAAACAGGCTGTTATAGGCCGCGCCCAACGCCATTGAGGCATAGATATAGAGGAAGTAGCCGAGCGTACCCATCAGCAATACGCCCCCGCGCAACGAGCCACGGTGGTAGAGCAGGGTGGCAAACACGAGAAGCGGAATACCCAGGACGAGCATGACCGTGTCTTGCGCCTTGAGCCCTGCGCCGATAAAAAGGGTGTCATAACGGTATAAGCCCTGACCGTGAATTTGTATGATCTGGCCGCGTAATGTTGTAATAGAGAAAACAAATAGACCTCGCATCAATCATTTTTTCGTAGGTGCGGTTTTTAACCGCACTTGGCTGGTTTACCCAAGCTGTGCGGTTTCTAACCGCACCTACGTTTGTGCAACCTTTATCTGTTTTGTCTATAAGCTCAATTAGAGAGCAGGGAAGCGTGGAACAAAACGAAGAATATTAAATGTCATGAAATAGATTAATTTAAACGGAGCGCCGTTCTATTTTCATTTTGTAAAACTATAAATATCGTCCAAACTTGCAAAATAAACCTGCGTTTGGCTTTGGGCGATAACACCACTGGCATAGCCCGTATCAAGCCTTACAACCTCACCACCGCTTTTTGAAATTTGGCAAAAAGCATCTTTGTATAACGTTTCTTCATCGAAAAAATAAACTTTCGTCTCATCAACCATGACAGGCTTGAGCGAGTAGGTTTCTACCAGAGTTTGCAGTTCGCCGCCTTGCTTGGAAACTTTACGCAGAGCCCAGCGCGATTTGCCAGCGCCGCGAAAACCAAAATACAGATTTTCAGTATCTTGCGTCAGTACATCAACACCTTCTTTATCTGTGGCTTGATAGATGATCTGGGGTGTTCCGCCTGATTTTGCCTGTTTCACAATGCTCGTCGGGGTGAGCCAATAGACAAACTGTTGATCGACGATAAGATTATTCGGGATATTTTGCTGGTCGGCAAAAATCTCCACTTTGCCACCTTGTTTTGGAACCATGTAAATTGGCCTTGGATAGATAGGGCTATTCGGTGAATAATAGCCGTGGTTTGCCCAGTACAATTTTTCATTGTCAATCACAAGATCCACACCGATCCCAACATGTTCTGTAGCGACAGTTTCAGGCTTTCCTCCCACTTTGGCAATGCGTAAAATCGTTCCGCTAGCATTCCAGTAAATGAATTTTTCGTCAATCGCAATGCCGCCAGCCTCTGTTTGCGGGAAATTTTCGCCGTTGTCCAAACTCGTCACGGCGCCCGAATCAAGCGCGACTTTGCGCAAACCACTCGTTCCTTCCTTTTGGTCGGCAAGCGTTCCGCCAATCAGCACATAGGCAAATTGATCATCAACGACAAGCCCAGAAATATGCGAAAGTTTTTGCTCAGATCCGGCGATTTTCTTGAATTTCGTCCATTCCGTAACAGGTCCGCTCGCAGATTCACAGCCCAGCATCATGCCGCAAAGGATTGAAATTATACTGATCAAACCCAAATAACGTCTCTGTTTTCTCATAAAGTTTGCAGATGCAATTAGAG
>JBBQBY010000092.1:0-17491 GCA_038318235.1 Caldilineales bacterium | reverse complement strand
TTGATACTGCAACGCAAGACCAGGACTTCCCTGTGCCAGGTAGGCTTTCTTCCACTCACTGACAAACGATCGATCCACATCCAGTAGTTCGCAGATCTCCCCATAGGGATAGCCCTTGATTGCCATTTTCACGGCTATCGCGTTTCTCGGCCAGAAACGCATCAAGCGCCTCACTGTTGATTGTCATCATGCACCCTACCATAACAATAGACTATTTCTTCATTCAGTTCTATGTTACACTATCCCACATTTCGCTACTCTGCTGGGTTTGCTATAGGTAGCCTGGGCACGCCAGGGCTTTGACCATGCCCGCAGGGTTGGCACAGAATTTGGCTGGTTTCCCGAAGGTATTCATCACCGCCACGGCGAGGTCTGCTGCATGACCGACATGCTCGAACTAGCGCTGCTGCTCGGCCAATATGTTGATCCAGCCTATTATGCCGACGCCGAACGTTTTGGCCGCAACCATCTATTTGAAGGTCAATTCTTGAAACTGGATGCCTTGCAGCAAGCCATTGATCGCCTACCCACGCGCGACCGACCTGCGCCCTACGAAGGCCGCTACTCGACCAGCGAAGGTGTCGTCGCCAGCCAAGTCGGTGCTTTCGCCTCGCGCTCGACGCTCAACGACGCCTTTCACACCGACGTGTTGGCAATGATGCAATGTTGCAACGCGGCTGGCACGCGTGGCCTTTATGAGCTCTGGCGCTATGCCATCGACAGTCAACCGTCCACGGAAGGCGCACTGCCGCAACAGCGCATCAACCTCCGTTTCAGCGTCGCCACGCCCGCCCTGCAAGTGATCAGCCATGAGCCGACCACGGGCCAACTGGACATTACGGCCACGACGCCCTGTCAGGTGGCGGTGCGGCTACCCGCGGGCGAGGACCATGCCTTTGTCTTCAGCCCCAATTCGGACGCGACGACCTGGCAAACTCAGGCCATCCCCGCGCAACAAGGTTATGTCCATTTTGTGCTGGCTGGCGGTGATACCGCCCAAGTTCACTATGCTTTGCACGAACACTCGGCGCATTACACGGTCGGCACGCCGGAGCGCAATACAACTTGCGTCGGGCATTGGCGCGGCGAAACCTTGTTACGCGTGGAACCAGCCGGTGAATTTCTGCCGCTCTACAACCGGGCGGTGGATCTACCGCCGGTGCAACCCTCAATCGTGGCCGGGAAGCTGATTGAATCGATTTAGGATCTATTAATAGGTAGATGCGGTTTTTAACCGCACAGGCCTTGTTTGCCTGATTGTATCGTCACTAGGCCATGGAAAACTCGCTTATAAGTTCATATGCTGATACGATAAGTGGTATCGAATTATGTACTTAAAGGAGTCCAAACTATGAATGCTATCCCAGCCCAAGAATTAAAGCGCCGTGGCATCGCTGCCGTAGATGAGATCATTGCCAAAGGTGATGTCTATGTCATCCGCAATAACCAGCCCCAATATGTTGTGCTTTCCGAAGCCCGCTATCGAGAATTGATCGAGGCGCAAGAGGAGGCCTATGCGGCGCGTGTGCGGGCATCGCTCGAAGATCTCAAGGCCGGCCGAGTTCAGCACTTTGCATCAGCCGAAGCGCTATTGAAAGCGCTTGAAAACGCGGATGAAGTGTAGTGTTCACCCTTGTTACCACCGATTATTTTCTGCGTCTGGCGCGCAAATTTTTCAAGAAACATCCGGATTTACGCGAACATTTTGCGCAAGTTGCGGAAGACCTAACACAAGACCCTTTTGCGCCGCATGTAGATTATCACCATCTAAGCGGTAAGCTAAAAGGCATCCAGGCAATTCGGCTGACCGATAGCTATCGCATTACCTTGACCATTATCATAGCAGACAAGGAAGTCATCCTGCTTGATATTGGCAGCCATGATGACGTCTATCGCTAGGGCGGAAATGCCTAGCATTTGGAGATCGTTCAATGCCCAATCCACCATTGCGCAGCGATACTTGGCTGCAAAATGCCGCTTCGCTCGCCATGTCCGCCCTATTGGCGCGGATTGACCTCAACTTGGGCGCTCGTCCTTACTTCTGGATCGACATCCGGCAGTCACCGCCGCAGGCATCCCATTCGTATTGGGATGGCGTGGACATTACCGGGCGCTTTGTTGACGGCCTGTTGCTGGCGCGCCAGATGACCGGACGCGACGCTGGCGCCGATGCCGAAGCGCAATTGCGCGATTATCTGTGGTCACAACAAGACCTACATGACGGTCTCTTTTACAATTGGGAAGATGAAGCGCTATCGGGCGGCAAAATGAGCAAGTATATTCCCGATGCCGGGGTGCTGACCAGGCTGCGCCATGTCGATCTCTTCTGCCAGCGCGGGCCGCTGATCGCGCTCTGTACGCTGCTGGCCGCCGGTGACGCGACCGCGCTGCTGCGCTGGCACAAGTTGGTGCAAGGTTTGTGGCAATTGACCGAACGCACCGCGCCGGATGAGTTGCGCTTTCCCACCTATCGTTGGGCGCCGGTGCTCAAGCCGGCGTGGGCGCTGGGTGCGTCTGTGCCGGAAAAGTGGCTGGGCTATCGTTATGCCCTGCTCACGGGGTTGGCGCGCGGCGTAGAGTTAGTGGATGATGCCGCCACGCGTGATCTCGCCTTGGGGTTGGCGCGCTGGTACATCCGGCATGGCGATGTGCCCGCCGACGGCCATTATGCGGCCAATACGCATTCAGGCGGCATCCTGCCCGTTGCGGTTGGCATTGCGCGCCTGGGTGTCTACACCGGTGACGCCGAGATGATCGCCTGGGCGCAGCGTCTTTACGAATGGACACGCGCCAACACACCCGACTTTGGCTTTCTGCGCGATGGGCTAGGTTTGGAAGGCTTTTTTGCCGGCACCTGCGAAACCTGTGGGCTGGCCGACCTCGTGCATCTGGCCCTGGTGCTGACCCAAGCCGGCGTTGCTGATTACTGGGATGACATTGAGCGCATTGGCCGCAACCAGTTGCTGGAGAATCAATATCGCGAGGAGGCCACCCTACGCCAACTCTACCCAGGGATCGACGAAGCGGTGCTGGCTATCAACGCCGTCACCTCGTGGCAGATGCTCTGGCGGTGCAAGACCCGGCGTGGTCAAGCGCAATACCGGCACCTGAGCAGCCTTTGTGGTAGAATTTTGTTAATCGAACGTGACCGGCTAAGAATTCGTAGGTCACCGCTTTCAGCGTGACAAGTCCGGTTATCCCCTAAGGTAGGGTCATCGTTGTTCGTCACGCTGAAAGCGGTGACCTACGGCTAAATGATCAGAGTTTTGGTAACACTGTACTGGCCCAAAGAAAGGAATTTACTATGCCACAAACACCCGCAGTAGTTCGTCCGCTGACGTTGACCGAAAACGAACTTCATTTTTATCAAACCTATGGCTATCTGACGATCCCCGGCTTTCTAGCCGAAGAGGTGGTGGCCCCACTGCGCGAACAAGTGTTGGACGTGCTCGAAGCCAATGGCATCAGCCGGGCGCAGATGGATCACGCCAGCGCGACGGCGGATAAGTTGCGCCAGAATCCCCAATATCTCGCCGGTTCACTTTTAGATACGCTGATCAACGGTCCCTGGACGCTGGCGCTGGCCTCGCAACTGATCGGTGGCCGCGCCGTGCGCTATCTGCCCTTTACTGCCGTGAAGGCCGGCGGTGGCGGCGGTCAGTTTCACTTTCACCAGGACAATAATTATACCCCGCACGACCCAGCGCTGGGGTCGATCAATATCTGGGTCGCGTTGGTCGATATGACACCAGAGAATGGTTGCTTGCAGATCGTCCCCGCTTCGCATAAGGCGGGCGTTTTAGAGTGGGAAAATGCCGGCGACGGCGATACCCACCGCAAAGTCAAGCTCGACCCCAAGGAATTTCTCCCGATCCGCATGCGCGCCGGCGACGCCGTCGCCTTTACGCGGCTCACCGTTCACGGCAGTGGACCCAATCATACCGACAAGGCGCGGGTCGGTTATGGTCTTCAGTATCATCGCGAAGATGTAAAATTTTTCGATGCGCGCGACGGAAGCTGGAAATTGCTGGTGGAAAATCGGCGCTTTCAAACTGAGCCAGTAGAGAAGTTGGGGAAGCAATCAGCGGATTAGGGGAACAAATTGAGCGGATGTAAGCAGTAAAATTCGTTTTTGTACGCGACCAAGAACAGATTTTAGCACGCTCGATCTGTTCAAGCTGCTCCCCTAATCCGTTGACTGCGGCTGGATTATTTTCATTATATTGCCAGTGGAGAAAGTTTATTTATGCAACTAAATAACCAAGAGATCGATCAATTTCATCAACTGGGCTATGTGGTCAAGCCGGGAGTCTTTTCCGAGGCCGATATGCAGCCGATTAAGGCGGCGATCGACGAAATGGTCGATGGCAAAGCGCGTCAGTTACAGGCCGAGGGACGGCTGGCCGACATTTGTGCCGATGAGCCCTTTGAAACCCGGCTAGCGGCGATTCAAGCTGTGGACGAAGCCGCGGCCCAAGCGATTGTCCAGCATATCTGGGGCAAAGGCGGCGGCGGGTACAGTGGTCCCGCCATGCTGGTCATGTTGCGGCACACCCCTTTGCTTGGCTGTATAACCTCGCTGATTGGACCGGACATTGTCGGCTCTTCGGTCTATCGCATTCGCCCCAAAATGCCCTTATGGGAACGCGGCGAAGTGCCCTGGCATCAGGATTCTGGCTATTTTTTGCCCCACTGCGACACGCACCTGATCGTCACCTGTTGGGTGCCGCTGGTGGATGCTACGCTGGAAAACGGTTGCTTGTGGGTGCTGCCCAAATCACACAAAAGCGGCATCCTCACCCACTACAGCGGGGGGCATGGCGGCTACCTGGAAATTGTCGACCAAGATCTGCCGCCGATTGAACCGTTGCCGCTGCCGATGACCGCTGGCAGCATCCTCTTTATGACCAACTTGACGCCCCATGCCTCCTTTGAAAATCAGACCAACCAGGTGCGTTGGAGTCTGGATCTGCGCTACCAAGGCATGAGCGCGCCCAATAACGTGGACGAAGCGCCAACCGATGTGACTGCCGAGCGCGACCCCGTGACGATGGCCTGTTATCCGCCCGAAGCCGATTTTGTGATCCGCGATCAGCAGCACCCAGAGCGAGAGATTCGCTCCGCAGAAGCGTTCAACCGCCTGCGCGAACGGTTTAATACAACCAAGGTTTCTTCACCTGGGCGCGAATGGAAGTCACTCCAAGAGGAGTAAGGTGAAGTCATGTTGCGTTCGGCCACGCCGCAACGCAACATACACTTGCAACAGCCACTCTCACAGCAAGGGCATCTGGCCGAGGAGGTACGCAAGGCCAAGTTGACCATGAAGGAACCGGCGCGTGGGTAGGTGTGCCGTAAAAAATTGAGTCCTCCTCAATAATAGGATGTCTCAGCACTCATCTTCCGGGAAGGAAGCGCCCGATAATCTGGTCGTAGAAATCGGCCTTCCCGGAAGATGGCGTTAGGGAAAGAAAAATGGCTAGCGCGTACTAACCGACCCACGTACATAGTCCGCCTCATCGCTGACTAAAAAAGCCAACACCTTCGCCACGCCCAGCGGTTCACCCAAACCACCCGCTTGGGTGGCCGCGTCCAACGCGGCTTGGGGGTCTTGTCCCTGACGAATCGCATCAGACTCGATCACTGAGCGCTTCATAAAAGTGTTGATCCCACCGGGGAAGACGACGTTGACACGAATACCTTCGGGCGCCAGTTTGCCGGCCATGGTGGTGCCCAGTGCGCTGACACCACCTTTGCTCACAGCATAGGCATAGGATGAGCTAACACCATAAGCCGCGGGCGACGAAATCAAAATGATCACTGGCAAGTGACCGCGCGTCAGCAGCGGTTTGGCATATTTGGTGCAGAGAAAGCTGCCCACGGTATTGACATCCAACACCTGGCGAAAAGTGGCCAGGTCAAACTCTTCTAACGCCACATAGGCGCCCTTGAGGATGCCCGCGGTTTGGATCAGCCCATCCAGCTTGCCATGCGACTGGGCGATGCTGGCACACATAGCCTGCACGCTGGCCTCGTCAGTCACATCGACTTGAATAAAGCTGCCATTGGCCGCGCTGGCCGTGGCCTTGCCGTCAGCCGCATTAAAATCGGCTACAATCACATGCGCACCGCGTTCGGCGCACAACAGGGCAGTGGCCTGGCCAATGCCCGTTGCGCCGCCGACCACAAGAATGGTTTTATTTTGCAGGTTCATATGTCACCCAATTCCTCAAATCCTGACTTGAAAATAACAGTAATCTATCACTGTATGTGGCTTTGTATGAGTTTCACATTATTTCCGGTAGAGCCGGGTTAAAGCCCCTTGGCTAGCCAACCGCCATCAATAACGATGCGTCCGGCAAAATGTTTGGCGCGGCTGGACCTAGCTTCCTGTCTGTAGTATAGGGTGGAAATACGACTTATACAAACGCGCTTTTGTAAGATGGGTTCGTATCCTTCCTCAATCCCGGTTGCCATGACCCGGAGACCGGCCTTTGTCTTTTAAGGCCGGTCTCCCTTTAGTCGCCACCCTGTGGCTAATTTCTAGCGCGCGACCAACGGCAAGTACAGGCGATTAGTCACCCCTTGACCGACCACCACCTGCAACGTCAACGCCGTTTTGACATCACCATTGTAGCCCGAAATCACAATCGGATAGAGACCATCGGGGACGCTGCTATCAACGTTGATCTCCAGGGTTCAGGTTGGGACGCCGGCGCTGAGACCGGGGAAGCCTTCGGCATCACAGCCCGCTTCGCTGGTGATGCCGGGCGGGGTGTTGCCCAAATCCGTGGAGAGCCAGACGTTGGGGAAGAAGAGTGGGTCGCCGGCGTTAAGTGTAACCGGCACGCTGGCACTACCACCGGCGGCTACGGCAATTGTCGTCTGTTGCGCGGCCAGGGTAAACGGCGTCGAGGCGACCGTAAAAGGCACTTCCTGCGAACGGACGCTGCGACCACTCTCCGAATCAATCGCCTCAACTGAGAAATAGTAGGGGACATCCGGGCGAATATCGGCGACACGGACAAAGCCAACCTCGGCGCCCGTTGGGTTGACATTGGCATCTAGCACCGCCAGCGCCCCGCCAACCGTAATCGCCTGGGTAGGGACTGGCCGAGCAAGATGCCGGCTTGTACGATCAAGCGGTTATTCATAACCGCGCCGCTCTGGCGATTGCCGAAGCGATCGGCGATGCCGATGAAATGGCGCTGCTGAAGGCGAACCTTTGCTTGACCTTGCGCCAACAGAGTGCGTTGGCAGAGGCGGCAGAGCATGCACAACTAGACTGAATTCAATGTAAAAAGCGGAGTTTTACCCCCTCCTAGCCTCCCTTTCTAGGCTTAGCTTTACCCACATGTATTGGTGGGATAGGCAGGGTGATAGACAAATAAATTGGCAGAATAGCGCAGCCAAGGCCGATCAGCGCGTCCGTGATGCGCAACGCTGCGGGATGGGCGGAAGGAAGCTAACAACGGTTTGGAAAAATCTATGTTCGATTCATTTTTTACATAATATTCACTACGCATCGCAATCATCGACATTTGGATTGATTGCGATGATATATATGCCATGAATTTAGCAAAACCGTGCGGCAAACCCCGTGCGACACGGATCACTTTCGTTGCCCTTGCCCTGCCAACCTTACGTTACCGACTTATGGGTAAAGGTAAGCCCTACAGGGAGGGGACAGATCAGGGGGTACCGAAGTGACATATCCAGACCCCTCCCTAACCCTCCCCAAACAGGGAGGGGACTATTGGGTGGACAGTCGAAATGATGTGTTCTATCCCGTGACGGGCTCCCTCCAAGCAGACTTCGGCGTGCGGTTCGACCCCTTCAACAGGCTCAGGGGCCGGTTGTCGAGCCGTCGAGACACACCACCCGTGCCCTGAGCTGACGTTCGGCCAGATCAGTCGAAGTGTCGAAGGGCAGCCGAACGGGAAGGCGGGGGAGAGGTCTAGCTCAGCCACCTAATCCATAAAAAAAACTTATCACTAGCCGAAACGCCCCGTGATATAATCTTCTGTACGTCGATCACGCGGTTTGGTGAAAATTTGTTTGGTAGGACCATATTCAGCCAAGGTGCCCGCGCGATTTTCATCAATCGTGAAAAAAGCCGTAAAGTCCGACACGCGCGAGGCTTGCTCCATGTTGTGGGTGACAATCAAGATCGTATAATTTTGGGATAACTCACGGATCAAGTCTTCAATCTTCAGGGTGGCAATTGGATCCAGCGCTGCGCATGGTTCATCCATTAAAAGGACGGCTGGTTCCACAGCAATCGCACGCGCAATGCACAAACGCTGCTGCTGACCGCCGGATAGGGCCAACCCAGATTGGTCCAGCTTATCATGCACCTCTTTCCAAAGCACCGCCGCGCGCAGCGCCTGCTCGACGCGATCAGCAATCTCACTTTTCGGGACACGCTGCGCCTCTAAACGCATCCCATAAGCCACGTTATCAAAAATGGAGAGCGGAAAAGGCGCAGGTTGTTGAAAGATCATACCGACCCGCTTACGTAGGTCAGTTGTATCCGTGATGGCATTGATATCTTGGCCTTCGAATAGTAATTGCCCCTCGCTTGATGTGCCTGGCGTGCGATCGTGCATGCGATTGATAGCCCGTAGGAAAGTGGATTTTCCACAACCAGACGAGCCGATAAATGCGCTGATCTTGTGGCGTGGCACGGTCAGGTTAATGTTATTCAGGGCTTTGAAATGGCCATAATTGTAATAAAAATTAAAATTGCGCGCTTCGATCTCAGGCGATAAGTCACCGTTAAGCTCAGGATTGGGCAGCGACTTAGTCAATAAATTATCATTTTGCTGAAGTTGCGTCATGGTAACTATCTAGCCCCTCGCTGATTCTTTTGCAAGCGTTGCGAAAGATAAGCCGCCCCAATATTGACGATCAGCACAATCAGCAACAGCACCGCCGCCGTGCCATCAGCCACCGCTTGCGAATCCTTTAAGCCAGGTACGCCGACAATCTTAAGCACCCAAATATGCACGGCCAGCGTTTCGCCGGTTTGGAAAGGGTTGAGGCTATATTGCGCATTTGGCGAAATCGTGGTCCCTGTCGTTAAGATCAAAGGCGCCGTCTCGCCGATAATGCGGCCACCGGTCAGGACGATAGCCGTGATGATGCCAGGCAACGCCGCCGGTAAAATGATTTTGCGAATGGTTTCCCATTGCGTACCCGCCAATGCCAGGCTGGCTTCGCGATAGGTATTCGGTACGGCGCGAATCGCGTCTTCGGCAATGCGTACCATCAAGGGCAGGTTGAGCAACGTCAACGTCAATGCGCCACTGAGCACGCTATAGCCCAGCCCCATAATGGTAAGAAAGACGATAGCACCAAAAATACCAAAAACAATCGAGGGCACCGAGGCCAAGGTTTCCGTACTAAAACGGATCGCCGTTGTCAGACGGCCCGGTTTGGCATATTCGGCCAAATAGATCGCCGCGCCCACACCCAATGGGGTTGTGAAGAGCAAGGATAGGAATAAGATATAAACGGAGACAAAAATCTGCGGCCCGATGCCACCTCCAGCTTCTGTAAACGTCCCGGCACTGGTCAGGAATTTCCAGCTAATCGTCGATAGGCCCTTGTACAACAAAATACTGATCACGCTCAGCAATACCAAGACTAACAATAAGGCGGCCAAACTCATTACTACGGTGGCAATGCGGTCAGCCAGCTTATGGCGCTGTAACGTCCGCTTGCTATCCTCCAGATCGCTCTTTATCCACTGATTAGAGCTTTCCAAAAGCGTGTTACTCATGGGTTATCTCCTGACGCCTGCCCCACCAGTGGTCAGGCGGACGGTGGCGATCAAAGCAAAGGTGATCAATAAAAGTAAAAAACCGACCATAATCAGGGCCGCCCGGTGTTCTGGGCTGGTTGCTTCGGGTAGTTGGGTGACAATCGCCGCCGGCATGGTCGTGGCGCCGGTGATAAAGCTCTTAGGGACACGCGCAGTAATATTGCCAACGACCATTTGCACGGCCATGGTCTCGCCAATCGCACGCCCCATCCCCAAAATCACGGCGGTGAGAATCCCTGGGCGTGCCGCGGGCAAGAGCACACCCCAAATCATTTGCCAACGCGTAGCGCCCAGGCCCCAAGCCCCTTCGCGTAATGTTTTGGGCAATGCACGTAGCGCATCTTCTGTAATCGCGACCATCGTTGGTTGTGTCATAAAGACCAACACAATCGACGCCGCCAGAATCCCTTTGCCCAACCCCGTGTGAAACGATTCGCGCACCCAAGGCACCACGATCACGAGGCCAAGCAAGCCATAGATCACCGAAGGCAACGAGGCAAAAAGCTCGACCGTCGTACGCATCAACTGACGCACGCGGGGAGAGGCTACTTCGACCATAAAAAGTGCCACCAGAATCGCCAGGGGGGCACTGATCACTAAGGTGATCAAGGCCGTGGCCAGCGAACCAAATAGCAACGGTAAAACGCCATAGGTCTCTGTATTCTGATCCCAGGTCGTCCCTGTAAAGAACTCCAGTGGGTTCATGTAGCTGAACACGTGTAGACCCTGGCTACCCACAAAAATCATCAGGGCAAGGCTGGCCAACACAAGAATGGCCGCTGCTGTAAAAAAAATCGATTGGATGAAAATGGCTTTTTTTAAGACCATAAGGTTTTTATCAGTCGAATCAGGGAAATGTAGCAAACAAAACGTTGATCGTGGGCTGGTTAATCAAAGCTGGCTGAATTTGCGCAAAACGATGCTTGTTCTTTGGGTAAAGGCATGAGCAACAACTGCGATCAATGTTGCTGCTCATGCCTCATAGGGTTTTCTTTGCGAGCGTAAATCTATAAATTATTTGGCCACTGGCACGAAACCGAGTTTGCTAAAGGCATCACCATTCTGCCATTCAGCGCTAGTCACAAAGTCCAAGAACGCCTTCGCCAATGCGTTCGGCTCGCCTTTGGTAATCGCATAGCCGGGGCCACCGATTGGCCACTTGCCGCTCTGGATATCTTCTTTGTTCGGCGCGACGCCGTCAATCGAGAAAGCCAGGATATTCTCGTTGGTCAGATAGGCAAAGCCCAGGTAAGAGACGGCGCCCGGTGTCTGGCTCACTGTCTGGAGCACGGTTTCACTGTTGTCTTCTTCGGAAGCACCGGTGGCAAACTGCGTATCATCGCCAGCGAAAAGAAACTTCGTCATATTCGAGCGAGTGCCTGAACCTTTGGCGCGGTTGATCAGCACAATCTCTTGGTCATCACCACCGACATCCTTCCAGTTGGTGGTCTTGCCCGTGAAAATGTCAACTAATTGTTGCTTGGTCAGATTGGTCGTTGCGCCGGGACCTTGCTTGTTCGCAACTGGGGCAAAAGCCTGGATGGCAACCGGGGTTTCTACCGCATCGTCACATTTAAAGTCGGTCTTTTCCTTGTCGGAAAGCTTCACA
Organism: Caldilineales bacterium; assembly: GCA_038318235.1. Classification (GTDB taxonomy): domain Bacteria; phylum Chloroflexota; class Anaerolineae; order Caldilineales; family Caldilineaceae; genus JAPLGZ01. Next base: position 6,059 of record JBBQBY010000092.1, on the reverse strand, counting down.
TCGCTGTCACCAATATCAATCTGGCCACCGCAAACTTGAGAACGGCCCGCACCGGAACCGCCACCCGTCACTGTAATGTGGAGATTCGGATTCGTAGACTGCAATTGAATGGCCGCCGCTTGTATCATCGGCAACAGGGCCGAAGAACCAGCAATGGTCAACTTGCCACTCAGATCGGCGCCACTAGTGGTTGCGCTAGTTGTGGCTGTGGTCGATGTCACCGCTTGGGTGTCTGTGCTCGTGGTTGTAGTTGTCAAGGCCTCGCTGGCCGCTGGCTGAGTTGCCGCAGCGGTTGTCTGTGAGGCAGGGGCAGCAGCAGGGGCGCAAGCCGCCAACGCCAAAACCGAAACTAGTAAAATAGACCCAATAATTCGACGCATTTTTGTCATTACTCCTCTTTTTAACTTGTAGTTTAAATTTCTTACCCAAAAGTATTTTGGCGCAACTGTGTTAACAGAGACGGCGACTCTGATTAACAAAACGACAATGGTTTGTAAGAGTTTGATTAATAATGTTTCAAGCTCAAACGTTTGATGCTGACAATTAGCCGACGGCGCTTGTGCGGCTGAGGTTGCGGGCGAGGTTGGCCAGGCCTAGCATCGGCTCTACCCGCCAGCACACAGACCGAGTAGCCAACAAGCGAAGCGAGCAAAATCAGCACCGCAAAGATGGCGAGGAGGATTTGAAATATCGTCATAATTTTTTCCTATTCATTAATGTTAACGATTGATTACGTTTTATTTTCATAAAATTAGCTATGTTGGCATAGCAAGTTGGTCAGGTTGGTCAGGTTGGTCGATTAGGCAAACTCACTCAGTCAGTTTCCCATGATTGACTGCACTGAGGCGCAATCAAAGAATAAAGTATCGCGTAGGTGCGTGCTTGTAGCCGCACAATTGGGGTATACGCAGCACGTGCGGCTACAAGCACGCACCTACGCATGATTTTGTTCGGCAAACGCTGCATCCTTATTTCATTGAAATGACCTGAGAATTACATACCGCTTAGGCCCCTTCGTGCGTTTTGATCAGCTTTTAGCGTGCCACAGCCCGATAGCAGACCAGGCTCACGACAAATTACTCACTTTGTGCTTGACAGAACGGGAGGCGTGTCGAGTCAATCCCCAAGCCCATTATTTCTCAAGCCTATTATAAAGGGTCTGGATTAACGATAATTTGCAAATGGTTAAGGCTGTGTCATTTATTCGTAAAGACTTAATTAATAGTGGTGAAAACGCGAGGAAAACAACGAGGCGGAAGCTATGGCTGAGCTTCCGCCTGCGGAGCAGTGGTTTGATGTTGAAGAATGGAGAAGTTTAGTACCATAGATCAGTCAACGCGGGGATCAACTTGTGGCGTCTGCTGACCTGGCAACCGAGCTACCCTACAATTGGCAATGAAAAATAGAAGCTACTGCCCTTGCCAGCAATGCTTTCGACCCAGATCCGCCCCCCATGCGCCTGCACAATATGCTTGGCAATCGCTAGCCCCAGGCCTGTGCCGCCCGTCGTACGATCCCCATTGCGCACACTGGGGCGAGATCCAGAGCGCGCGCGATCGGCCTTGTAAAAGCGCTCAAAAATGCGGGCTAAGTCGTCAGGATCAATACCCATGCCAGAATCTTTGATGCAGATGACAACGTAGCCGATGTTAATATCCATTTGCGCCGAGATCCGGATAAAACCCTCGGCGGGCGTAAATTTAATCGCATTATGGACCAGATTGGTAACGACCTGTTGGATCCGGTCAGCATCGACCATTAAATTGGGCAATTCGGTGGGCAGGTCAATGATTAGCGAAATTTTGGCCCGTTCCGCTTGCAGGCTTAGCCGCTCGGCAGCCGGGGCGATCGCCTGCATCACGGGGGTAGGCCGCAGGACTAGCGGTACTTTGCCCGATTCGATGCGGGCAAGTTCCAATAATTCTTGCACCATCTGCGTCAAGGCATCAACTTCGACTTCCATGCGTAATAAAAAGCGCTGCGCCGCCGGTGGGTCTTGCAAGGCGCCATCATTTAATGTGTCAACCAACGCGCGCAAGGAAGCCAGTGGTGTGCGTAATTCATGCGAGATATTGCTCACAAAATCTTGGCGCACCGTTTGTAGTTGATAAAGGCGGGTCAGATCTTGAATGATCACCAGGTGGCCGCGTTCACCTGCGGTTGGGTTGCCACCTTTGAATAACGGGGTTACGACAATGCGGATGAAACGATCACCTTCCAGTTCTACGGTGGCGGATTCTTCTTTTTTACTCTCTTGGCAACGCTGCCATACTTCGACAATACGGTGGTCGCGCACAACTTGAACAAAGGTGCGCAACGTTTCACTAGGCTCGGCAACCTGTAGAATGCGGGCCGTTGCGGGGTTGAACAGGCTCACGCGACCATGTTTGTTCAAAATGAGCACACCATCACTCATGACATTGAGGACTGTATTCAGACGATCTTTTTCGCGGGCGCGCTTAGCCATTTGCTTTTGCAAGCGCGTTACCATCAGGTTAAAGGCACGAGCAAGTTGACCGATCTCGCCGCTGTTAAATGAAAAGATCCGCGCATTCAAGTCACCATGCGCAATTCGCTCGACCATTTCAGTCAGATGGCGCACCATAGAGGCAGAGCGCTCGGCTTGAAAGACCACTAAGCCAATGATCAATAAAGTCGCAATCAAGGTAGACCAAAAAATCGCAATGCGGAAGCGATTGAGGCTGGTTTCCAAATCAGTAAGGAGGAAAGCCCAGCGCAACACACCCACCTGCCCACTAGCCAGCTGCACGGGAAACGCGAGGAACAAGGTTCGACCGTGCAGGGTTAAATCGTCGCGAATACTGCGACCCTGGCCTGTATCCAATGCGCCGCGCACTTCGGGCAATTCACTCAAATCTTCGATGGGTTGAGCGTCGATCTGCGAATCTGCGACAAGGGTGCCGTCAGCGAGAATTGCGGTTGCGTGGCCGCCGAGTATGGTGGACCACTGTTGCAAAAGCGCCGTCAGTGCAGGTTTATCCTGCGCCCAAGCCGTTGTCAACGCGGGGTTGGTGGCAGTTGCGTTGGCTTGCTTGGCGAATTGTTCAACAGTGTCTGCGGTATCGATTGAGCTGATTCGATTAAAGAGGAAAAAAGCCAGCGTAGCCATCACCAACAGAATCGCAACCGCATAGAGGAAGGCATTACGCCAACGCAAGCGCAGGGAGAAAAACGTTTTGGGGAGACGTATGCCCACGCCAAAAGGCAAATTTATGTGAGAAAGTTCCATATTATACCCCGATTTTGCCAAAAAAATCACAGCGAAGGCCAGAGAAAACGCGGTATGCACGAGGGGAGCATCATTTGATTGATGCTCCCCTCGTGCATACCAATGATGATTAATCGATTAATTGATCGTTGAAGATATTAAACATTAGATTACGTACTACGTTAATGCTCGATTAATTCATTCCCAGCAATGAACTACCCAAAAACAATGTAATCCTCGGGGTTATTAGCATTAGACAACGATAACATAATAACGATTGTGTATAGTCTAGATAAAGATTTATGTACAAATGTGCTGTAAATTAAAGCAGCGCGATTTAATGCAGGGATGCTCTGCTTTAATTTCATCGGTGATGCCAGAAACTGGCGCCAGTGCTTAGCAGAAGAAAACACAATTTGCGCCGATAGTTTTATAGAGCGAACTAGGATATTGGCTAAGCCTGAATATCGTCTAAACGTGGTGGACCTGCGGCTTATCGTTAAATTTCGAAGAAAGGGCTATCAGAGATTCAGGAACATTTGCTAAGCCAGATGGGTAGCCGATTCAGCCTTCAAAACGATAACCAGTGCCGCGCACAGTGACAAGCCGCGTGGGATTGGCCGGATCTAACTCAATTTTTTCACGCAACCAACGCATATGAACGTCCACAGTGCGGCTGCCACCATCATAGTCCCAGCCCCACACGCGTTCTAAGATCAGATCACGGCTCATTACCATGCCGCGATTACGCGCCAAGAAAACCAACAGATCAAATTCTTTGGGTTTCAAATGAAAGACAGCGCCTTTAAACGATACCTCGCGCCGGCTTAGATCAATGATCAAATCGTCGAAAAGCAGCCGTTCGATTGGGAATTCCGAAGGCGGATTATCATTGTTACTAACGGCCATCTCTTCGCGCACTAAACGGACACGACGCAATAAGGCCTTGACGCGGGCCATTAGTTCGCGCATGCTAAACGGTTTGGTCATATAATCATCGGCGCCAACTTCTAAACCGACCACCTTATCAACTTCTTCAACCCGCGCCGTCAACATGATGATGGGTGCGTTCGTCTCTTGGCGCAAAATGCGACAAACTTCAAAGCCGTCCAGCCCTGGCAACATAATATCCAAAACAACCAGGTCGGGCATCACTTGGCGCGCGATTTCCAGGGCTTTAAGGCCGTCACTCGCCACACTAACCGTATAACCTTGGCGGACTAAACTGTATTCTAGTGTATCAACCAAAGCCGGTTCATCTTCAACAACAAGAATTCTAGGGGTTATAGTCAATGGAGCTCCCTTGTCTTCAACATGATTTAAAATTATTCTATGAGTATCCATAAGAACCCCTTACTATGCAAGTTCACCAACTACACAAATAAATTTATAGGGGTGCATCCGCAAATGCGCCCATTTTAGGCCATAAAATGGAACTACAACCGGCAAAAACTAGCGCGGTTCTGCGCTCAATCAAGCCTAATATAAAACAGGTTAACAAGGCAAACCTATTGCGAACTATACAAATTCACGCTGCGCAATTGACGTATGATGTCCAAAATCTGCCCAAGCATGCAATAGCTACACCCTATTTGATCATTGTTAACATTAAATCGAAGATTAATTAACAACTGGTTATGCTTTTTTAAAGGTTTCGCTTTGACAAAATTGATTGGTCAGAGCGCGCCCTGGAGCTAGCTACTATTGCGGGCCGGTTGATGGAGCAGCGGCCAGTTTTCCGATACTGGCAACCGGCGCAAGATAGCTCGCCCACCGGGGGTCGGCGCAGCGCAATGGACTAGGCCAAAATAGCGCAGAATTTGACCTTTCAGATAGCTGGCAATGTAATCGTTGGGTCGGCGCACGATGGCTGTCGTCGTCAGCTTTTGCTGGAGCGCAGTTCGCAAATGTCCCGCCTGATGGCCTGGAAAGCAGGTGACAGCTAGACCGATCATCCAAGGCATGTGGGCATCGCTATTGCCAACAGTCGCCAGGGCCAAACGCTTGTTCATCGCCAAAGCCTGGTAATTCAAACGCAAATCGGGCAGACTGGCATTATAGGTTTCTAGACCAATTAAAGTTTGTGCCACACCTGGCTGACGCAAAGCTTGCTGAAGCGTAGCCTCGCTTAGACACCATGACCAACGTCCCCCTGGATGTGCCGCGATACAGAGGCCATTCTGGTCGGCCACGCGTTGCACGGTTTCCACCAATGATAAATTCGGGGGCACTAATTTTCTAACAAAAAGTGCTAACACATGGCCTTCGGCAGTTGAAATCTCGATCCCAGGAATCACCTCAATGCCATAGTAGGGGGCCAATTCCATCGCTTCCAACGCGCCATCAATTTCGTCATGATCGGTGATCGCGATCACGTCCAGATCTGTGTGCTCTGCCACCTGTTGCAGCACTGCTTTTACGGTGGCCGTGCCATCGTAGCTATGACTCGTATGAATATGTAGGTCGGCCTTGCCAGTTTTATTGGTTAACATTCGCCATTTTTCTCCAAGTTGATGATTTATACAAACCCAACGGCTGGGATCAGCGCGGCGCGCATAACGCCATGCGCGCAAGCGCTTAACAATCCGCGCCTAATCTCAGGAGCATAAACCCACTCATTTATGAAGGCGTATACAAGAGGTTAGAGGATAAACAACAGTTTGTTAGCGGTGATGGGGATAATTTAACGGCTATACTGAGTTCAATTTGAAAAGCGGAGTTTTTACCCCCTCCTAACCTCCCCCAAACGAGGGGAGGAACGGTTACTTCGTCTACCCTGTGACGGTCCCCTCCCTGTTTGGGGAGGGTTAGGGTGGGGTAAAACTCCGGA
>JBBQBY010000091.1:0-17585 GCA_038318235.1 Caldilineales bacterium | reverse complement strand
GCCAGCCGCAGGGCACGCTCTAGCGCAACGAGCGCCGGGGCCAGGTTGCCCTGCGCCTGGTGGGCAAGCGCCTGCAACACAAGGATCTCGATCACGCTGCCCATCCTGCCCCCTGCTTCAGCGGCTTGCTGGAGACGCTCCAGTAGTCCTAACGCCTCATGAATGGTGCGGTCAGCAGGGTTTCGCCTATATTCGGCCATCAGCACCCGCGCCAGCGTGATGTGTTCGAATTCGCGCAAAAAGCTGAGTTCATCGTCAACCGACAAGCCCATTTCCTGCACCCAGTGCAGGGCTTCGCTTAACCGGCCCTGGGCCACCCACACCCGTGTCTTCAAAGCCGCAAGCGGACGCAAATCGGGGACGGGCGACCGGCGATAGTGACGTTCTGCCTCGTCGAGCCGGTCGAGCGCACCGGCCAAGTCGCCCTCGGTCTCTTTGAAACGCGCCTGGATGCGGCAGAAGCGATAGCGCCAATCGGGTAACCCAGCTTGTTCGCCCAGTTCCTCGCTACGCCGCAGGTGTTGGATCGCGGCGTCCGCATCCCCTTGCTCACGATATAACTCGCTCAACCCCATATAGAGGTCTGCCGTGCCACGCAGCCGCGGTTCGCCCTGCGCTAGCGCCAGTGTCAATACTTGTGTATAAGTCTTGACGGCATCGCGCAGACGACCCTGCACCGTCCTGATATCCGCCAGGCCAAAGGTGCCACTGATGGCGAAATGCAAGTTGCCGATTTTCTGAAAATTCGCCATCGCCTCGGCAATCGCCCGGTGCGCTGCCTCCAAATCGCCGAGCGCCCAGTGGGCCAGCCCCAGGAGCGCCGCAGCCGGTCCGCGCCGCAGATGATCGCCCGCTGGTAAGAGGTCGAGCGCCCGCTGACCATACTTCACGGAGCCTGGGATATCGCCGCGCGTCTGCGTAAGGTAGGCACGGGCCGTGGCGATCGACGAAAGGAGCGTCCGAAACTGCGCTTCGTCCACAATTACCATCTCTGCTTCCGGTCGCTCGCTGTGCTCTACCGAAGTGTCCAGCCACCGTTCGGCATCCCCCAAGCAGACCTCGGCGGCTTCTAGCTCGCCACCATTCAGCAGCCCCCAGGCATAGGCAACGCTGAGCACGGGCCTGGCGCGGAACAACTCCTCGGGGAGCGCCTGCGCCCAGCCCAGCCACGTAGCGGCCTGGAAACGCCCGTCCATGGCCGGCCAGGCCAGTTCGACCAGGCCTGCCGCGCGCGCGAAATCCTTGGCGACCAGCGCGTGGCGAATCGCCTCGGCGGGCAAATGATTGGCCGCGTACCACGCGCTGGCCCGCTGATGCAGGATCGGGACTTGCGCGGGTTGCTCCTGCAGCGCATGGGCCGCGAGCACGTCAGCAAAGAGGTGGTGATAGCGAAACCAGTGGCGTTGATCGTCCAGCGGCACGACAAACAAATTGCCACGCTCCAGGGCATCCAACAGCAGCATACCATCGTGCTGGTCGGTGACGGCATCGCACAGCGGGCCACTCAACCGGTCGAGAATGGCGGTCTGGCGTAAGAAGCTGCGCACCCGTTCCGGCTGACGCTGGAGCACCTCTTCGACGAGATAGTCCACAATGTACCGGTTGTCGCCGGCGAAAGCCTGTACGAACCCGGCAATGTCCTCGCGCCCCCGCATCGAGAGTGCCGCCAGTTGGAGACCGGCAATCCAGCCTTCGGTGCGCGTCTCCAGGACGGTAACTTCTTCCGCCGAGAGGTCTAGATCCATCACTTGGTTGAGAAAGCCCGCGGCTTCGGCGGGTGTAAAACGCAAGTCGGCGGCACGCAGTTCGGTCATTTGGCCCCGGGCGCGGTACCGCGCCAGGGGTAGCTGTGGATCCTCACGGGTGGTGATAATCAGGTGCATCTGCGGCGGCAGGTGCTCGAGCAGAAAGGCGAGGTCCTGGTCAACCGCGCCCAAAGGGCCCCCGGCATCAATGGCGTGGTAGTCGTCCAGGACGAGGATAAAATCGTCCGGGATGGTGGCAATTTCATTGAGCAGGATTGTCAAAATCGCTTCGTGCCCAGCGGGTTCCCGCGGTGGCTGCGGGGAGTGGAGCATAGCCAACACCCCCTCGCCGATGTTCGCGGCGACCGTCTGCAAAGCGGCAACGAGGTAAGCCAGAAAGCGTGTGGGGTCGCTATCGCCTGCGTCCAGCGACAGCCAGGCGGTTGGTCGCATCTTGCCCAGCGGGTTCCCGCCGTTGGGCGCGGCGAGCCATTCGCTGACCAGCGTGGTTTTACCAAAGCCAGCAGGGGCAGAGATGAGGGTCAGTTTGCGGTGCAGACCCTCGTTCAGCCGCGCGATCAGGCGGGGGCGAAGGACAGCTTTCGGCCGCGGTGGGGGGGTATACAGTTTTGTGGCTAAAATCGGCGTAGACATAGATCTATTATACAACACATACCACCTGGCTGAAACTGCTTACCGTTTCTGCCAACCGCTTCAACCCGCCCCGTTATGTCAGCGCCGATAGGTATAGAAAGTGGCGGCAATTTGTGAGTTTCTATGGCAAGACGGCAAACGCAAAACTCACCGGTGATAATGGCGCATAGCGGAATTGCCATCCGGTGTAGCACCTTGTTAGGCGCTTTTGTTTGGCAGTAATCGTGAAACAATGGCTAAATGCACATGCTTGCACTGGGGAGAAACCGATTGCATTACATACGTCACACATAGAAGGACAAATTGTCAATGGGAAGGCCCAGCGTTGCTGGCCAAACACAACTTCACACCAACCCTGCGGCCAGTTATCGGTTATAACGCGCCCGCAAATCTGATGCCTGAATTCACCGTTCAACGGGCTTGATCACGGGCGAAAAATGACAACTGCTGAAACCGCATACCCGCCAATATCTGTTTTATCCGCTGCTTGCTTAGCGACCCAATATATTCACCTAACTGCGTTTTATCTACCATACCTATCTGTGAAACAACGATGACGCTTTGCCTGGATAAATTTGCTTCCCCCGCTTCCAGTAATAGATTGCCGGGTTCGGCGGCCCGCTTTATATTCGATGTCAAGGCGCAAACAATCACCGTATTGATGCGGCTGCCGTTAATGGCATCATCCTGAATGACAACGTGGGGATGGGGATAGCCTGGTTCCGACCCGCCCGGTGCGGCTAACTGAAGCCAGTAGAGTTCCCCTTGATAGACTTCCCTGCGTCCTCCGCCAATTTGCGTTGCCGTTTTTGCAGCCTGGTAAGCCGGGCTTGCCTGTTTGTGCAGATCGATCTGCTCTGCATCGACCTCATTTTGGTAAGTCTTGATGAAATTCTCAACGGCAATCTCGAACAAATGACTTCGGGATATATTGAGTTGTTGCGCCACGCTTTCAGCCTGATCTAAAAGTGTCTTTTGAATAGCAACAGATGTTTCTATCGTTGTAACCATATTGATTTTCGATTTCTTTCCCGGCAACTCAGCGAAAAGTACGATAGGCAGAGTTAAAATCTGTTGATAACGCAGGCTATGCATCAGGAACGCCGCCATCTTTAGTAGGCAATTATATACAGACAGAGGACCAATTGAAAACTTTTAGCCGCAGAGGGCGCAAAGAACACCGAGAAAATCTATTCTGCGGTTACGTATGTTTTGGCGGTTGCTTTATACTAGACCTTATTCCGATTTAATTTTGTGCATTTGTAGGTGCGGTTTTTAACCGCACAATCTGGGTCAATCCAGCCTTGTGCGGTTACAAACCGCACCTACAAGACCGATCTGGCGCTGTTTTGCTATCCAAATAATAAATCGGAATAAACTCTACTCTATTAAAGGCCTCTTGACGCTGTCATAGACAAAAATTTTATGGTCTTCTAACCTTTTTATCAATGTTTCTGACGCACTAAAGGGATTGAGTGGTGTCAAAATTGGATTAAACGTAGCTTGTCGGCGCGCGGGGGAAGCCCCACCCTAACCCTCCCAAGGGAGGGAACTGTCACGGGGTAGATAGAGATTTGGTAGATATAAGTAAAATTTACATTCGTCCCTCAATAGTTCCCTCCCTTGGGAGGGCTAGGGTGGGGCTAAATGTACGCTTACTTTGCCAACACCGAGGATGCAGTCGGAACAGACCCCAGCCTGCGTAACACGGCTTCGTCGATCACATCTAACACTGCCTGTATATGATTAAAGACTTCCATGTTGGGAAAACGCAACACTTCATAGCCTAAATTTTCAAGATATGTCTGCCGGATTTTATCTTCTTCCTGTGTATATTGATGGATCGGTCCATCAACTTCAATGATGAGGCTCAGCTGTAAGCAGCAGAAGTCAACAATAAAACGCTCGATGCCATGTTGCCGTTGGAACTTAACGCCGCGAATCTACTGTTTTCGGATACATTGCCACAACCTGGCTTCTGCTCCGGTTGGTTCTACACGCATCTGCCGTGCCAATAGCTTTAGCCTGTGCCATAGTTCAGGCGCAGTCTGCCATTCGTATCGTCTGTTGATTGGCATAATCTGTGTTCTAGAGTCAGTAAGTTAAAGGAAATAAGCCCCACCCCAGCCCTCCCTTGGGAGGGCTGGGGTGGGGCAAGGATGTAAATCCCATACTTTTGGGGTGTTCGTTCATGCGGGCGAGACCGGCAGTCGTCACGTCCTTCTCCTGCCCTTCGCGAGTGATGTGCTTGCCCGCCTGGGCGGCGACCTTAAGCCGCAGCGAGCATGAGATAACGGATGTTCTTGTGCATTTCAAGAACATCCGTTCACCAGTATACGGACTTCCAATTGCGTTGTCAACTAGAATTCTGCTAGCCTTGAGATGGAACCAAAACCGAAAAACTGCTGGACCAAGTGCGTGATGCCATTCGCCTGGAAAATTAGCTACGCCTGAATCACCACTTTCGCCTCATCCGCCAAAATCTGCTCAACCAGCGCCTTTACCTTCTGCAATGCCTGCTCAGATTGGGCATACATTAACGTGGCTAAGCGCGTTGGATCCGGCGTGCTAGCGGCGAAATCTTCGGGATAATATTCCAGCGTGCGACTGTAGGCCACCTGGTCGCCCACCGGCTGAAAACGATAGCGGATCTGAATTCGCCCGTTGTCACCCTGTAACAGGGCGTGGGTTGGCCGTTCGTGTTCGATCACGGTCCAGGTGCCCTCATAGGTGTGGGCGCCGATGCGTGCCCGTTCACGGATTTTATCACCCAGTTGAAAAGGGCGTTCAATTACGCCGCCGACACCAATCGTGACGGGGTGCCACTGCGGCCAAAAGCGCGTGGTGGTGACCAGATCAAAGACCGCAACGAGTGAACCGTGAATCTGGATCGTATTCGTTACCTGAGCCATCGCATCCTCCTTGTTTGAGCGCGGGTAGACAGTAGACAGAAAAGCTTACTCTGTCTACTGTCCACTGTCTACTAGACTTGGTGCGAAATAAGAAACCTCTAGAGAGAGTCTATCTGCTTGTTCCAGTGTGACAAATTATTTCGCACCAAGTCTACTAGTCTACTGGCCTTACTGTGTACTTGTCCCTACGCTCCTACTGCTCCCACTTCGCATTGCTGCGGAAGTCAAGCCCTCGATTGGGCAGCGCTAGGTAGGGGAAGCTGTTCTGGAACTGTACATCGTTGTGGTCGAGCCCGTCATTCAGCACTTTGATCAGGCCGGGGTCGAACTTGAAGTCGTCAGTGGTCAGCACCCCATACGCTGCGCCGGCCACGGCCAACAATTCAATCTCCGTCACGTCATCTTGCAGGCGCCGGCCATTCGGGAAGCCACAGACATTGCCACCGAGCAGACCCAGTTTATAATTCGGCTTGGGCGAGCAGAGGCTGCCTTTGACGCCGGGGCGGAACGCTTCGGCCACATTCAGGCGCAGCACTTCGGCGGGGCGCACATTCTTCGGCTTGTTGTCATTGTTGGCCGCCGTGCAATGCACTCACCCTTACCTTAATCACATAGAACCTCCTTGTGGTTGAACGAAATTGAGTTTTGTCCAGTTGACGGTCGGTTGGTCTGGCTTAGTTTACGTGGGCTAGGTGCTCATTTTACAGGTCACACCCTGTTCATTTGCTGTTCAATTTGTGTTCTGCATGGTGCCTCCCCATATTTATTTAGGATGCGCGCGATCTTGTCTGTGGGGTTGAGGTGGGAGCCTAACAATCTTCCGGGAAGGAAATGCCCGACCAGGCACTGAACGAAGCGAGCCTTCCCGGAAGACGGCGGACCACCAATCATACTGGTTAACGAACCTGTCACTGACCGCTTCCCGGAAGATTTCCCCCTAGAAATTGGGCTGCACCCTGGTCTGCTGTTTCGCTTTTATCTTTGTCTTTTCTCAGTTATAATGAGTGTATGGTAGAGGGTACGCCGCACGCCAAAGCGACCGCTGATCTACGTTTATTGGGCAATCGCTACCGCCTGCTCGATTTGGTCGGGGCCGGCGGCCTGGGGTCGGTCTATTGCGCCGTGGACGGGCTTACTGGCGAAACGGTGGCGCTCAAGCGCGTGGCGCCTTCCGCCCTGCAACCAATCACAACGCCGGAACTGCGCTTGGCCCTGGCCCATGAATTTCAAGCCTTGGCCGGCTTGCGCCACCCCAACCTGATCGCTGTGCGCGATTATGGGTTTGACCAGACGCAGCAGCCCTATTTCACGATGGAATTATTGTCGGCTTCCAGCTCGATCGTCGATGCCGGCCAATGGCTGGCGACGAACGAGAAGCTAGACTTGCTGCTGCAATTATTGGCCGCCTTGATCTATATCCACCGGCGCAATATCGTCCACCGCGACCTCAAGCCGGGCAATGTGCTGGTCAGCGGGCGCACGGTAAAGGTGCTCGACTTTGGCCTGGCTACGATTACTGGTCAGACTTTGCCGTCGTCGGGCACGCTGGCCTATATGGCCCCAGAAATTATTGGTGGCGAACCGGCTAGCCCGGCGTCTGACCTCTACGCGGTTGGGATCATTGGCTATGAACTGTTCGCTGGCTGGCATCCGTTTGCCCATGCCGGACAGGATCTTACCCAAGCCATCTTGTCCGAGGCACCGGACTTTACGTTTGTTGACCTTGATCCACCTTTGCAAGGCGTCCTTGCGCGTCTGCTGGCTAAGCGGCCAGCGGATCGCTATCCAGACGCCGCGGCTGCGATTGCAGCCCTGTGTGCGGCGACTGACCAACCACTGCCACTGGAAACCGTGGCCACCCGCGAAAGCTTCTTGTAGGCTGCGCCTCTGATTGGCCGGTGGGACGAAGCCGAAAGGGCTTATCAACAAGCGTTGGCGTTGGTCGAGCCAATCGATCGCGCTGCCGCTCAGCACGGTTCAGATCAGCACGGTATTGGTGGAAATTGCCAACGTCTACTTTATGCAGGGTGACTATCGAAATGCGCGAAGTCAGTTGGAAGAGGGGCTGCAACTGGCGCAACAGCACCAGCAATTGGCGATTGTCGCAGTGGCGCTGCACCGGCTGGGCAGTGTCTATTACGCGCAGGGCCAATATGCCGATGCCCTCCGCTATGGTGAACAGGCGCTGAGCCGCTACCAAGCCATAGGCGATAAAGCTGGGATGGCCAATGCCTTGAATAATTTGGGCAATATCGCCCGCATCACCGGGAATTATGCAATAGCACAAACCCACCGCGAAGCAAGCCTGCGCCAAGAGATCGGGGATCTGTGGGGCATCGCCGCTTCGCTGAACAATTTGGCGGTCATTCCCTATTTACAGGGCAATTACCAACAGGCGCAGCAGTATTGGGAAGAGAGCCTCCGCTTGCGCCAGGATCTAGGCGACCGTTGGGCCGCGGCGCAAACTTTAGATAATTTAGGCTTGGTCGCCTTTTCGCAAGGGGATTCTGCGTTGGCCTGCCAACGGCATACCGAAAGTCTGGCGTTGCGCCGCGCGGTGGGTGACAAACCAGGCAGCGCGATTTCGCTTAGCAACGCAGATTTTGTAGTCGATGAGCAGCGTTACGGCGTTTATGGCCGCGATTGGCATACGTTGTCACCCATGGCCTGGTTGGCGGCGATTGCCGAACGTGAACTGGGTAATGGCATGCCCAACCCCACGCTGCCGACGAGCGCGCCGCTGTCCACGCTTAACGAAGCTGAATTCGCCGCCGCCGTGCGCGAGGCTTTGCACGATTTTATCAATCCCAACGCGCTGCAAAATAACGCTTTATTACGCACGCAGCTAATCGTGCAACGGGCGGGGCCGGATAGTAATGGGGCGATCCGTGCCGGCGTACTGAAGAAGTTGTTGCAAGAAGCGGCGGCTCCGTTACAAGCCGCACCAGGCCAAGCTAGCTTTTTTCGTGTCTTACAACACACCTATTTTCAACCTGCGGCCACGCAGGAACAAGCGGCAGAACTGCTTGATTTACCCTTCAGCACCTACCGCCGTCACCTACGCTCAGGGATCGAATATGTGACGGAATCTTTGTGGCAACGTGCCCAGGGCAATAGAGAAGACTAATTTGGTTGGCGCAAAAACGGAGCGCTCCGTTCTTTTATAGGGTAGAGTTATGAGCCATAAAAAGAGCTACGGCTGAGATTAGCTTGTTCAATGGCTAATCTCAGCCGTAGCTCTTTTGTCAGCTAGTCAATTCAAATCTGAATTGACTAGCCGACGTCGTGCTTTTGATACGCTGGCATTGGGACTTTGCTGCTAGTGCCAGCACATGGACGAGGTAACTACCTTGTGTTCGTTAGATTGCCCACCCAAAGCAGTAGATTATTCCAGTATTCCTCGACGATCTGATCCAATGTCTGGGGCTGCGGAGTGATGCTTGGTTTCTTAAAGCCAGATCGCCCTTGCGCCGCATCGGTCTGATTTTGAACGACAGGCAGATAGAGATGAATATTCCCCGCACCTGGCTCCAGCGTCGTGTCTAGCGCGGTTGGCACGTTGACGATGCCAGCGCCCCAGGAGAAATCAATCTGACCTGGTTTGAGCGTCGTCACTACCGTTTCGCCCGTGGCTGGGTTCACATCACTGTTGTTATTGACACCGGGCAACTGCTTGGTAAATTCAGCCCCATTGGGTGTGATAAACTTGAGGCTGTAATCGCCCGGCGCCAAGTTGGTGAACTGGAAGAAGCCGGTATTATCAGTCGTCGTGTGGGCTACTTCCTGGCCGTTGGCGTCTAACAGAATGACGATCATGCCCGGCACACTTGGCTCACCTGGCGTTTTGATGCCGTCGGCCGTACCCTTTGGGCCGTCATCCCAGGCGTAGCTGCCAATCGTTGCGGGTAGTGTAAAGCCGGCATCCCAGGTCGTGTCATGCTCGCCGTTGGTCAGGGTTGTCACCACTGTGCGCCCATTGACAGCATCGCTGCCCAGTTCCTCTTCATTCCCCTGATTGGGTGGGGTCGGCACGTAGCCGTTGGGTGTTGCGAATTGAACGCTGTAGTCGCCAGGCGTCAAGTTGCTGAAGCCGTAGTAGCCATTCGCATCGGTTTCGGTAGTCGCCAGCACTTTGCCGGTGCTATCGTATAAAGTGACCGTGACGGCTGGCAAGCCTGGCTCCCCAGCTTCTTGCAGACCGTTGCCATTCTTGTCGTGCCAGACATAGTTGCCAATCGCTGCCCCTTGATAGAGGCCAAGATCCCAGGTTAGATCGTTCTCACCGCTGATTAGCGTGGTGATCGCAGTCTTACCGGTGGTCGGATTGACATCGTTGTCTACGCGGTCATTTGTGCCTTGATCCTGCGTGCTGATGAAGTAGTTGGCTGGCGGCGTGAACTGCACGTAGTAAGCGTCCGGCGGCAAGTTGGTGAATTGATACTTGCCGTTGACATCGGTCATTTGCGGCGTGACGGGGTTGCCGTTGACGTCGGTCGCAGGCGAGCCGTCGGCTTTGAACAGGGCCACTTGCACGCCCTGCACCGCCGGTTCGCCAGCATCCTGCACGCCATCCACATCTTTGTCTAGCCAGACATAGTCGCCAATGCTGGCCGGTTGGTAGATGCCCAGATCCAGGGTCAGATCTTGCTCGCCATCTTTTAGAACAGGCGTTGGCGCAGTCTTGCCCGTTGCGTCGGCATCGCTGTCGGCGGCATCATCGCCGGTGTTGGCTTTGGTGATCACATAGCCCGCTGGCAGGGTAGTCAGGTCGAATTGCACATAGTAGCTGCCGCCCGGCAGGTTGGTGAACAGATACTTGCCGTTGGCATCGGTGGTCTGCGCGGTGATGGGGTTGCCAAAGGCATCTTGCGTCACCGGTTGGCCGGTGGCATTGTCGAAGAGCGTCACTTTGACACCCTGCACGCCCGGCTCACCGACATCTTGCAGGCCATTGCCGTTCTGATCCACCCAGACATAGTCACCGACGCGTACCGTTGCGGGCTGGTGGATGCCCATGTCTAGGGTCAGGTTTGCGCTGCCGCTGGGTAGGAAGCCAGTGGAGGCCGTCTTCCCATCGCTTGGGTTGGCGTCTGAATCCTGATCGTCTGGCACGCCGCTTGCATCTTGCGTCGTGGGTTTGTAGCCATTAGGCAATGTACGCAAATCGAACTGCACGGCGTAATTGCCCGGTGGCAGGTTTGTGAAGAGATACTTGCCGTTGGCATCGGTGGTCTGGGGCGTCAGCGGGTTGCCATTGGCATCCGTGGTGACTGGCTGACCCGTGGCGTTGTTGAGCAACGTCACTTTCACGCCCTGGACGCCGGGCTCACTGGCATCTTGCAAGCCATTCCCATTGTTGTCGTACCAGACAGTGTCACCCACCGTCACAGGGGCAAAGAAACCAAAGTCCACGGTCAGGTCGCCGTTCGTGCCATCGCCATCAATGGCGCTGGCGGGCTCTTGGCCTGGCGTTAGGTTGATCACCGGGCTTGTGACTGGTGTACTGCTGCCGCCAGGTTGGCTACCGTTATCATCGTTGTCTTGGCCATTGTCAGCTGTGTTGGTGGGCGTACTGCTGACCGGGTAACTGGCCGGCGGCATTGGGATGTAGACAAAGTATTGGCCGGGGATCAGCCCCGTGAAGTTGTAGAATCCGCCTCCACTGGTTGTGGCGGTTTGGACCGGTGGGGCAGTCAACGGATTATCGCCGGCGCGGAAGAGCTCGATCTTTACACCATCGATGCCAATTTCCCCAGCATCCTGTTTGCCATTATTGTCTTTGTCCACCCAGACCAGGTTGCCCAGGTTGACGGTGGGAATAAAGCCAAAGTCTAGCTGCAAATTGCTGTTGTTGTTCAGGGCGTTGCCGCTGACCGCCGGACCCAAGTCACTGTCGCCGGTCGGCTCCTGGCCGTAGCTCAGCGTCACAGGGTTGCTGCGGATGCCGCCGTTGACTTTAACGTCATTGCCGTTGTCGTCCTGGTCACCGGGCGTGATATCCTCGTCTGGCGCCACACCTGTGGTACTGTTGCCCGTGCTACTGATCAGGCTGACCAGTGGCCCTGCCCCCGTGAAATTACTGGCGGCGATTTCGACCATGTAGTCGCCGGGCGCCAGGTTAGTGAAGAGGTAATAACCATTGGCATCGGTCGTTTGAGCGGCGGTCAGATTGCCATTGATGTCCTTGGCTGGATTGCCGTTCGCATCCAGCAAATTGACGACCACGTTCGCCACGCCAACTTCGTTGCCATTCTGCTTGCCATCGTTGAGCAGACCGCCACCAGCGCCATCGTCGCGCCAGACTCGGTTACCCAGACTTAGGATCGGGGTGGCCTGGAGCAGATAATCTTCCACTTCGCCGTTGCTGGCAGGACCGCTGGCCTTCAGGTTGGCATCCGTGCTCAGGCGGAAGCGCGCACCGAGTTGACTGGTGGTCGTTGCCGTCGCGGGCACGTTGACAGTTAGCACCACGCTGCCGCTGTTGTTCGCCGGCACTGTTAACTGCTCATTCAGGTCGTTGAAATCGCCGTCCCCGTTCCAGTCGATAAAGCTGTAGAGTGTGGCATTCTGGCCTGTGGTATTGACCACGGTGACCGTAATCAAGGCTGTCTGACCAGAGATGAACTGGGCAGGTAGGGTCACGCCGTCTTCATCATCCGGCTGGCCGGTTGGATTTTTGTCATCGCCCAGGGCCATCGGGTCGGGTTGGCCGTCGAGTTCGTTGTCCTCTATAGCGCCGATGTGCAGACCAGGGACGATCACGTGGCTTGGTCCGTTGTTGGCGCTGAGTGTCGCATAGTTCGGTGAGTTGGTGGCATTGCCGTCGGGCAAGTCGCCCCGATCATAGAGCACCGGTGGGTAACTGAAATCCTGGTCACGACGGTCTGGGACGGCGGGTGTAAGGGTTACGATACTTTTGCTATCGTTGCCGCCATTGGCGTCGAAGGTGGGTGTAGGTTGATAACCAGCGGGCAGGGTAGTTGTGCTCACCGTCACGGTATACACCCCCAACGGCAGATTCGGGAACAGATAGAAACCCGTAATGCTAGTCGTCGTGGTAATCTGGACGCCATTCGGCTGGGTCAACGTGACGACAACACCAGACAGACCCGGCTCACTGCCCTGCGTGGTTTGGTCTCCGCCGCTCTGGTCAAGGTCGCCCCAGACGGTGTCACCGATGCTGCCCAGGACAGGATGGAAGGCAAAGTCGACGTGCCAATTGGCTTGCCCATCCATCACGGTGACGGTGGTATTGTTGCCGTGGCTTTGATCGGGTTTGCTGCCTTCCGCATAAACACCGGCGTTGCCACTTTCTGTGTTGCCACCGGGTGTGGCACTCGGCGCAATGGCGCCATACGTACTAGGAACGTTGCCATAGGTAACCGTGTAGACGCCTACTGGCACGGTGAAGTTGTAGTAGCCTTGGGCATTGGTTGTCGTCGTGTAGGCATGCGTGCCGTCTGTGGCTGTGATCGTCATGCCGGCCACCGGTGTAATCGTGCCGGTGTTGGCCAACCCATCCGTGTCGGATTCGATCCAAACGCGGTCGCCAAACTGGGCGAGCGGCGCATGGAAGCCAAAGTCGACGCTCAGGTTGTCGGTCGTCGCAATGGTCACTGGTGTACCACTCGGATTGTGGCTCTGATTGTTGCCTGGGGTGCCATTGTAGACGCTCGGTACTGTGCCGAGCGGTGTAGCTGTGGTCACGGTGTAGACATTGTTGGCTGGTACGGTGATGGTATACAAGCCATTGGCATCGGTCGTGGCAGTGTAGATGGCCCCGCTGCTGCTCGTCGCGGTGACGATCTGACCGATGACGGGCAGCACCGTACCGGTGGTCGCATTGCCATCACTATCCGACTCAACCCAGAGCCGATTACCGATCTTAACTAGCATCGGCGTGAAAGCGAAGTCGACATGCCAGTTCGCTTGGCCAGCCGCCACGGTCACCGTGACGCCGTTAGTGTGACTTTGATCGGGATTGCCGGTTTCAGCATAAACGCCGGCATTGCCATTCTCGGTATTGCCACCGGGCGTGCTGCTCTGGGTAACGGTGCCATAGCTGGCCGGCACACTGCCATAGGTGACGTTGTATGTGCCCGCCGGCGTCGTGAAGCTGTAGTAACCAGCGGCATTTGTCGTCGTCGTGTAGACATTGGCGCCAGCGGTTGCTGTAATCAGCATGCCTGCCACCGGCGTGATCGTGCCGGTGTTGGCCTTGCCATCCGTGTCAGATTCGATCCAAACGCGATCTCCGAACTGGGCGAGCGGTGCATGGAAGCCAAAGTCGACGCTCAGGTTGTCGGTCGTGACGACGGTGACGGTTGTGCCCGTGTTGAGATGATTCTTGTTGTTGTTGGTCGCCGCGTTGGCATTGTTCGCCACACTGGTGATGACCGTGCTGGGTGTCGTACCCACTGGTGTGCCGGTGGTCACGGTGTAGGTATCGTTCGCGGGGACGGTGATCGTGTACAAGCCAGTATTATTGGTGGTGGCCGTATACACTTGACCAGTGCTGCTGGTGGCAGTCACGATTTGGCCCACGACTGGGGTCACACTACCCGTGGTAGCGTCGCCATCCGTGTCACTTTCGATCCACAAACGGTTGCCGATCTGTACGATGGGCGCATGGAAGGCGAAGTCAACATGCCAGTTCGCCTCACCAGCGGCTACCGTGACGGTCGTGCCATTGCTGTGGCTCTGGTCGGGGTTACTGGTTTCGGCATAGAGACCTGCATTGCCAATTTCGCTGTTGCCGCCGGGGGTCGCGCTCGGCGTCACGATGCCATAGCTGGCTGGGACAGTGCCATAGGCAATGGTGTAAGTGGTCGCCAGCACAGTGAATGAGTAGTAGCCGTTCGCATTGGTCGTGGTCGTGTAGACCTGGCCGCTGCTGCTCGTGGCCGTAATTGTTAGGCCGGCAATCGGTTTGACGATACCGGTGTTGGCGAGACCATCCTGGTCAGATTCGATCCAGGCGCGGTCACCAAACTGGGCAAATGGGGCATGGAAGCCGAAATCAAGACCGTGGTTATTCTGACCTGCGTTGCCGGTCGTATAATCGATTGTCGCAAGACTATTCACCAGCACAGCATCGCTGTCGATGGTATCGCTGATGGCGTTATTGCTGGTTGCGCTGGTGCCATTGCGCGCTGCGGTATTGGCTTGGGTCAGCGTCAGGCCGCTGAGTCCCCCTTGGGTCGGGTTGATAGTGATCGTGTACGGCGTATTTGGATTGAGATCGCTGAAATAGTAGTTGCCGTCGCTGCTGGTCACCGTCGTGCTGATGCCGGTGGGTGTCTGTAATTGGACCGTGACATTATTGATGCCCGCTTCGCCTGCATCTTGGATGCCGTTGCCGTTGGTATCGTTCCAGACGCGGTTGCCGATTTCGAGCGGTGCAGGGTCGCAGAGCGCGACCAGATCGCCCATGCCGCCAGATTTGCCAAACTGGTTGGTGGCTGAACCAGCAGAGCCATCATAAATCGAATAGGATTTATCTAATGCACCCGTGCTGTTATTCAACCAGCGCACACCACCGTCATAGGTGTTGTCCAAAATTTGGCGTGGAATTGGATCGAATACTGTAACCGCAACACTCGGAAAGCCCGGCACTTGTACAACGCCGGCCGACGAGACTTCGTCATGATACTTAGCGCTGTTGTGGGGCGTCGAAAAGTCATCTTCATAGTAAAACTCCCCGTTGCCAGGCCCCTGGCCAGCTGAATTGTTCGGATTGCCGCTGGTGCCGCGACCATTACACAACCCATTGGATTCAAGCGTCCATTGACCGGTATTGTTTTGGCAAACCTGTAAAATATCGCCAGCTTGCACCCCATTCGGGCGATTCGTCGTGCCCTCCTGCGAGAGGTTGCCGTTGCCGACCTGGTCGGAGAAACGGTCGCGTAAACCAAGCACCATCCTGTCATTATCAAAGGTCAGGCCCGTCAGCATGGGTTGCGGATCTACTGGATAATCGTTTCTGCTGGTTACAGTCTGATACGTAGGCGTCCAGGGATTCCAATCGGCGACTTGGCCTGCACCATCGTTGCCTTGGCCGCGTGGGTAGTTCAATGGCGCCGAAAACACTGGCGCGGCGCGGATGGCTAGCGTAACTGGATCAGCGGTATACACATATGCCCAAAGGTCGTTAACGTTCCCTGTGCTTTCTGCACTGCATACCAACCCGAAGTAGAGGACACCGTGGTAATACTCCACCGCAAAAGGCCGTACGTCACTGCTGGCGCATGTAGTCTGGGTCGGTACCCCTGTCGTCGGCACATTGACGGCGGCGATCTGGGCGCCGGTAACGGCATCCAGCGCCACCAGACGACGGTTCTGCACATCCATGACGTAGAGGGTTTGATCATCATCAGACAGATCCAGACCGCCCAGCGCAGTTTTGCCCACGGCATCCCAGCCGGTATTGCCATTGTCGGAATCATAGTTGGCAATGTCGTGTGCGTTGGTTGTCACACCAGCGACTGAAAAGGTGGAAACGACATTGCCCGTGTTCCGGTCAATCACATAGATCGCGCCTGGATCATCAGTATTATCTTGAACACCGTCGGCACCCGGGCCAAACTGGGCATGGCGCTTGAAATACGCGGCGGCATATACTTGCTGCCGACTCCGTGCATAACCCAGACCCCAGGTTGTCCCCACCTTGTTGAGCGCTGTAGAGAATAATGGTGTAGTGGGGTTGTCGTAACCCACAGCCGTGCTGCTACCCGCATTATAGGGAAAGCCGACGATCGTGGCCTTTGTCTGGGTCGGCTTATTGCCTTTGTAGTATTGGCTAGTAGCTAACTCTGGGTCTTGCTGACAATAGTCACAGGGCCGGTTAATGCCAAAGCTGACATTACCGGTGCCCCCGGTGACAAATTGCACTGAGGTACCGGAAGTCGTGCCCGTGCCGCTGCCATGAAAGGAAGATTCATAGCCTGTGGGCAAATTGCTGAATTCGACGCGGTATGTTGTGCCATCAGTGACGCCGTTGATGGTATAGCTCCCATTGGCCACGGTGGTGGCCGTGGCGCCAACCTGTGCGCCGGTCGCATCATACACTTGGACGGCGATGCCCGCCACGCCCATATCAATCGCTGGATTGGCGGTGCTGCCCGTGGTATCCATGACGCCATTCGAGTTATAGTCTTGGAAGACAGTACCCTTGATCTGACCGGAATTGGCGCCGGGGATAGGAGCATTGGCCGACATGTTGATCGGCTCCGGCTGGATACGCCTGACGACGTCGGGTTTGGAGTTTTCGATTTTAGGGCCGATATGTTCGGGATTGGTGATGGCCGGTGCAGCTTGTACCGCGCGTGGCGCCACCGCCAAAACACTGCTGAGCACGATGCAGACGCAGACTAGCGCGTGCATCGTCTTATGGTAGTGGCGAGATAGATGAGTGAATTTTTGCATAAATTCCTTCCTACATAAATAAACGGTTATATAATTATAATGCTGGTTAAAAATGTTTTTGATTTAGGCAACAACAAAATCACCTGCATGTGTCCAAATACATACAGGGTAAAGTAGCGATGGGTGTAGGCCGTGATAACAGTTTAGCGAAGTTGCAAGCCGGGTGTGTCCCCCACTGAGGAAACTCCTGCGCCATGCTTTTCCGTGATCGACGAGGATGCGAGTTATGCACTGGCACGGCACAAAATTCGTGACTCTTTGGGACAGACTCGTAATCAAGCAAAGAGATTATCAGTTGCTTTTAGACTGGTTATACTTTTTATGGGTAATAGTGAAAACACTGAAACAAAGGACAATCAACGTCGGGGCGCATACCACGCGCCCCGACCCTTCTTTGGCGACAGTTTAAATAATTGATCAATAAGTTTGTGTTCATGCTCGCTTTAGCGCAAAGGCAACCTGTTCGCGAGGTTGCCTTTGTTTTTTTGCTAAAGCCTGAGTATTATATGCTGAGGCTATATTGATTTCATCCGCAAAAATGCGGATCTTTTACCTAGAGCACTAGTACTTGTGTACTATACTGATAGACAAACCATTTAAATGTCAGACAATCGTAGGTGCGGTTTTTAACCGCACAGCTTGGGTAAACCAGCCAAGTGCGGTTAAAAACCGCACCTGCCTTTTGTATGCCTTTGATTTGTTTTGTCTGGTAGGTGCGTGCTTGTAGCCGCACAATTGGGGTATACGCAGCACGTGCGGCTACAAGCACGCACCTACGCATGATTTTGTTCGCCAAACGCGGGATCCTTAATTTCATTGAAATGGCCTAATTGAAAATCTGGTCGTAGAT
>JBBQBY010000090.1:0-17585 GCA_038318235.1 Caldilineales bacterium | reverse complement strand
CCCCCCGCGCCCAGTGGGCTCCCGCTCCCCTGGTACGGTTGGTATTTGTTTGGTGGACAGAGCAAGTACCGTGTACTATCCGACCACCGGTCCCCCCCCTGTTGGGGGTGCGGGAGCCCTTTGGGCGCGGGTGGGGTTTCCTGGCTCGTTACTTGAGAGTTAATCTACAGACGATTATCGCCCTGCGCCCGGATCACTTATCCGCAAAGATCAATTCACTGGCGCGCTGCAACACAAGCACCGCCGCGCCAATTGCGCCGGCGTCTGGCCCCATGTCGCTGGTGACAATCTTTACAACCGACAATGGATAAGCCATCGCCCGCCGGCGTACTTCTTCGAGCAGCGGCTCCAACAACACCTGGCCAATCTGCCCAAGTGGTCCACCGAGGACGATCAATTCTGGGTTAAATAAGTTGACCAGATTCGCAATCGCAATCCCTAAATAGCGCGCCACTTCAACCACGATTTCACCAGCCAACAGATCGCCTTGTTCGGCGGCCTGAAAGACCATTTCTGCGGTGACACGTTCGGGATAAGTCCCTACCATGGTCCAGAGAATTGTATCGCCCCCCTCGCGCAAGCGAGCGCGGGCGCGGTCGGCAATCGCCGGTTCAGAGATCAATTGTTGCAGACAGCCACGGTTGCCACAGCGACAGATCGGGCCATCAGGTAAAATCGTGACATGGCCTAATTCGCCAGCGCTGGAATTAGCGCCCATGAAGAGTTTGCCCTCGTGTACTATACCGGCGGCGATGCCTGTGCCAATCGAAATGTAGATAATATCCCGCAGGTTACGCGCGGCACCGTGCCAATATTCGGCCAGCGCCCCCACCTTGCCGCGGTTAGCCACAAAAGTTCGCAAACCCAACTGCTCTTCAACCATCGCCCGGATCGGCACTTCGAACCAATTTACGTCGACGGCAGTTTTGATTACCCCGGCTTCCATGTCCACCAGCCCTGGCGTGCCCAAACCAATCGCCGGCAAAATCCGCGCTTGTTCGACCGTGGCCGTGATCGTTTTGACCCCTTCATGCAAAGCGGCCACCGCGGCCTCTGGCGTATGGTTCAAAATTGGTATATCCAAGCGTTGCACCACCCGACCGTCTAGATTGGTAATGACAATGCCCCAACGATGATCAACCATCCGTGCCCCCAAGGCGTAGGCTGCGTCGGGGTTAAATTCCAGCAAAGCGGGTGGTCGTCCACCGGTAGAGTCACCGAGCCCCACATGTTTGGCAACGCCAGCTCGCAACAAATCTTCCATCAAAACCGCGCTCGTGGCACGGCTCAACCCGGTCTGATGGGCCAACACGGGACGTGAGAGAATCCGCGCACTTTTTAAAATATCAAAGGCCCGGCTGAGATTAATTTCTTTGAGTAGTTCCGGTTGTCCGATCCGATAATTCACAGTTGCTTCCTGTCGAAGGCTTAAAACTTCTCTAAATTTATCAATGTCACTAAATACTGTGGGGGTTGAGGGTAGGCACTCATACTACAATTTTTCTTGTATCATAACGGTCTATTGTGCTTTGTCAACAAATTTAACAAGCAACTACAAATTATCAATCTGAAACGCCTTATTTCCAGGTATGGACCGCCCAAATTACTCAAGTTTTCCTAGCAGATTGACAAAGCGATCCGGCGAATGTTATACTCAGCGCGCACCATCCACATACCTCTCTACAGCAATTTAGTTTGTGATGTGCAACACCCGTGTAATCTACCCGAGTGCTGGCATCGGCGGTCGTTATCCGATCCCCTGCCTTCGGTTTATCTCTTACTTGATGCAATGAATAAAGGAGAATAGAATGGCAATTCGTAACAACGCGATCTCGCGACGGCAATTCTTGCGGACTTCCGCCGTAATCGCAGCGGGCAGTGCCTTGGTCGCTTGTGTAGCCGCTTCACCAGGCGCGCAAAATGCTGGCGGTAGCGCTGCGCCAAGCGGTGAAGTGATCGAGCTGAGCTATATTACACCAGATCGTGAATTGGGCAACAACGTCAAAAAGATCGTAATTGACGGTTTTAATGCCAAAATGAAAGAAGAAGGCAAAGCCTTTCAAGTGGTCGGCGTCAACGGCCCGGCCACGGATAATGATCTTAAAACCAAGGTCACCCTCGATGCCGCGGCGGGCACCTTAGCGGATATTGCCAGCCTAAATGCCGAGTTGATTGCGGACTTTGTGGCGGCTGGCTATCTGGCCGACTTAGGACCATATCTGACCACCTGGCCAGATTGGGCGCAATATTATGATGTCTTGAAATCACTCTCCACCTATGATGGCAAGATCCTGGGCCTACCTGGCGGCTCGACATTTACTTTCTTCTATCGCAAAGATGTGCTGACAGACGCGGGCATTTCGACCGATCAGCCCAAAACTTGGGATGATTTTTATGCCATTTGTGATCAAATTGCCAAGAAGACCAAGGCGAAACCGTGCGGACTGCCGGCGGCGACACCGTGGGGTGGCGGCACCTGGGGTGAAGGCTTCCAGATGGTCTGGTTGAGCTTTGATGGTACGATCTTTGACGAAAAAGATAACAAATGGGTCGTCTCCAGCCCGAATTTGCTTAAGGCGTTCAAAGTCTATGAGACATTGGCCAAAAACAATTGGCTGACGGTGGAAGAACTCTTGTCGCCGAACCCCTGGGAGCCGATTAAGTATCAGGAATTCCCTGAGGGCAAAACCGCCATCGTGACTGGTGGTGAATGGCAGTGGACCTTCGACTGGGGTCCAAAGGGTGCCACACCGATTGAAGGACTATTCGAGAAGGTTGACCGCTGGGAATTCCCGTCCGAAAGCGGCAAGCCTTTCACGTATGTCAGTGGTGGCGTGGGCGATGTTGTATCCTCCAAGAGCAAATCGATCGAAGGTTGTGCCGAATTTATCAAGTACAGCGGCGCCCCAGATGTATTCTGCAAGACAATGGAGACCTACATTGGTGGGCCGTCCGGACGCAAGGATACCGTCGATAAATGCCCAGATTACAAAACGATCGTTGACGGCAAGATGTATGCCGCCAGCCAATTGTTTGAGACTGGCCGCACCTACAAGTTTGACCGCGTGGGCGCCGCCAAGTTATCCGACGGTGTCGGTCGCGCGACCGAAGATATCATCACAGGCAAGCTGACAGCCGAACAAGCGATGGAAGAATTTGCGAAGGCGATGATTGAAGCATTGGGCGAGGAAAACGCCAAAAGCGCCAGCTAATGAGAAGAGCCTCACCCCCCGCCCCCCTCTCCTGAATCAAAGGGCAGAGTTCAGGAGAGGGGGAGCACAGCAGTTGTCTTGCTCCCCTCTTCTGAAACAGTCCTATCGTTCAGGAGAGGGGGACGCCCACAGGGCGCGGGGGTGAGGCTCCCAGGTTTTACCCTCCGGATCAATCAATGACTACGGAAAGGGGATGCTGACCCACCAAATTTGTGGTCAGTATCCCCTTTTGATAATAGGTTGGATCTCATAATGACCCGTCTTTCCACTAGAACGCTCTTCCTTTTTCTGGCGCCGGCCTTGTTCATGGTGCTGGTTTTTACCCTACTGCCAGCCTTGTGGGCGGTCTACGTAAGCTTCACGGACCTGGCGCTCTCAGGGCCGAAGGCAATGAATTACAAGTTTATTGGGCTAGGAAACTATGTCAAGCTGTTTGGTGACGACAAGTTCCGACATGCCCTTTTGCTCTCGTTGCAATACACATTTTATACCAATTTGGGTCAATTCATTCTAGGATTATCCGCCGCGTTGGTGTTGAATCGACGCAAATTGCGCGGACAAGGGTTCTTGCTGGCCGTGATTGTGTTGCCCATGGTCATCCCCGGCATTACGCAAGCCCTCATCTGGTCTTCGATGTTGGGCGCCAAAGAATTGGGGACGCTCAACCGGATGATCGGCTTGGTTGGGATCGAACCCTTATTATGGCTGCGCAGCGCGCCGTTGTTATCGATTGTGCTGGTCAACTTTTGGAACAACTCTGGTTTCGCCATGATCCTCTTTCTATCCGGCTTGGAGAGTATCCCGAAAGAGATCTTGGAGTCGGCGACGATTGACGGCGCCAACGGTTGGCAGATGTTAACACGCATCAAACTGCCGCTGATTCGCTATGTGGTGCTGCTCTGGTTATTGCTCAACACGATTGGCTGTTTTGGCACCTTCGACCTGGTCTTCGCCTTGACCCGCGGTGGGCCAGGCAATGCCACCGAACTGGTAGGCATCTATGTCTACAACCAAGGTTTCCAATTCTTCGAGCTCGGCTACGGCAGCGCGGCAGCAATGATCATGTTGCTCATCAGTCTGCTGCTGGCATTTGTTTATTTGCGGCTGATGCGGGTTGAGTTGTAAGCGCGACGAAAAGCGAATTTAGGCCAGCGTTGGGCAAGCATAGGCCTGGCTGGTTGGATTGTTTTCTAGGCAGTTGGATCTGGAAAGTAGGAGACTGAACATTGACTACACAAAATAATATTATGTTGAACGCGCAACAAACGCGCCATAATAACTGGCAGCAGCGTCTGGACGTTGGGGGCATTTATCTGTTTCTTGTGATCTTTTCGATCTTTATCTTGATCCCCTTCATCTGGCCGGTATTGAGTGCTTTTACCAACAAACCAGCCAATGTCTCCAGCCTCTATCTCTATTGGCCCACAGGATTTACCTGGCAGCATTTCTGGGATTCAATTTTTGGGCGCGGCGATGCGTTGACCCTGCTGCGCAATAGCTTGGTGACCACGATTAGCAGTGTATTGCTCGCCCTATTGTGCTGTGCGCTCGGTGGCTATGCGCTGTCGCGCGGCACATTTCGCTTCAAACGGGGGCTGATGTTTAGCATCTTGCTGGTGCAGATCATCCCGGGCACGGCGACAGTGTTGCCCTTTTATTTGATCATGCGCGAACTTGGCTTGCTCAACACCTTGACCGGTGTAGTGCTGGGTCTGACGGCGGGTAATATTCCTTTTATGCTCTGGGTGATGAAAGGATTTATCGATTCGGTGCCACTAGAATTGGAAGAAGCGGCCTGGCTCGACGGCGCCACCCGTTTCCAGACCTTGTCACAGATTGTGTTTCCGTTGGCGCTACCAGGAGTGGGCGCAGCCGCCATTCTCTCCTTTAATAGTGCCTGGAGCACCTTTTTCCTACCCTTGATCTTGCTGTCGGATGCCAAAAAGTTTCTGATGCCGCTGGGGCTTTTCCGGGCGTTGATTGCTTATACCAATTTGGACTATGGTATGTTGAACGCAATGGCGCTCCTGTATATGTTGCCCTCACTCCTGATTTTCATCTTTGCGCGCCAATATCTGATCAAGGGGACGATGGCCGGCGCAATGGCAGGTCAATAGGCAATGCGGAATGCTCCAACCGTTATTGGCGTCAAATCTAGTGTGCTAGCCACTGGCTGAGGATAGGCTTTATGGATGACCTGATTTTGGTGCAGCGTGCGGATGATATCGCCACTGTAGTGCTAAATCGGCCAGAGAAACTCAACGCACTGAGCAAAGCGCTCTGGCGGCGGGTCAGCGAGGTGATGCAGGAGTTGACGGCGGATGTGACCTTACGCTGTATCGTGCTGCATGGGGCGGGGGATAAAGCCTTTTCGCCCGGCGCTGATATTTCAGAATTTGAGACCGAACGGGCTACGCCTGATCAGGCCCGTTCGTATGGCAAAACCATGCACGAAGCCATGGCCGCGATCCGCGATTGCCGCCATCCAACCGTTGCGCTGATCAAGGGCATCTGCGTGGGCGGCGGGCTGGAACTCGCCAGCGTCTGTGATTTGCGCATCTGTGGTGAATCTAGCCGGTTTGGCGTGCCGATCAACCGGATTGGCGTGATCATGGCCTATCCAGAAATCGAGGCGCTGATCGATCTAGTCGGGCGCGCTAACGCCCTCGAAATTTTATTGGAAGGGCAGGTTTTCGATGCGCAGGAAGCCAAAGCCAAAGGGTTGGTCACGCGTGTGGTCGCCGACAGCGAGGTAGAGCAAGCAGCTTATGCCGCCGCGCGCCGCATTGCGGACGGGGCGCCGCTGTCCAATCGCTGGCACAAAAAATTTGCCCAGCGGCTCCTGGATCCCAGTCCCCTCACCGCCGCCGAATTTGACGAAAGTTTCGCCAACGCCTCCACCGAGGATTACCTAGAAGGCTACCGCGCCTTTATCGAAAAACGCAAACCACAATTCAAGGGTCGTTGACCTCTCGCTGGACCTCTCCCCCCGCCCTCCCCTGCTGGGAGGGTGCCTGTCACGGGATAGAATGAGTCACTTCGGCTGTCGCACCAAACAGTCCCCTCCCTCGTTTGGGGAGGGTTAGGGTGGGGTCTGGACACGCTGACAAATCATTAATGGGTAACGCTGGACCTCTCCCCCCGCCCTCCCCTGCTGGAGGGTGCCTGTCACGGGACAGCAAGAGTCACTTCGGCTGTCGCACCAAACAGTTCCCTCCCTGTTTGGGGAGGGTTAGGGTGGGGTCTGGACACGCTGACAAATCATCAATGGGTAACGCTGGACCTCTCCCCCCGCCCTCCCCTGCTGGGAGGGTGCCTGTCACGGGATAGAATGAGTCATTTCTCTGTCCACCAATCAGTCCCCTCCCTTACCAGGGGAGGGTTAGGGTGGGGTCTGGCGAGACATAACACTAGCTGCCACGAATTTACACGAAACGTCTAAATAATTCGTGTAAATTCGTATAATTCGTTGCAAAAATTATTAAATTTAAGGATAAAAGCGATGAAATCCCCTGTACAAACAGTAATGATCGGCTGTGGGCGCATGGCTTATGGGCACGTCAAAATGATGTTGGCCCAACCCGAAACCACAAACATCCGTGTGATCTGCGAACCTTCGGCTGCGGCTTATGAAAAGGTTTGCGAACTTTTTACAGAAAAGAATTTGACACCGCCGCCGAATGAGCCTGATCTGGCGCAGCTCCTCCAACAATATGGGCCAGACCTAGACGCCGCCTTCATCATCACGCCGCATGCCTATCACTACGCGCAAACAAAAGCTTGCATGGAAGCGGGTCTGGATGTGCTGCTGGAAAAACCAATGGTGATCAACGCCGCCGAAGCCGAGGGCTTGATCGAAGTGCGTAACCAAACGGGCAAGCTGTTGGTGGTCGCTTTTCCAGGCAGTTTGTCGCCACAAATTCGCACTGCGGTAAAGATGTTGCGCAGCGGCGAACTGGGCCAAATCCTCAACATCTCTGGCCTTTCTTGGGAAAACTGGCGCACGCCCAATCTAGGAACGTGGCGTCAGGTGCCAGAACTGGCGGGCGGTGGTTTCTTTTTTGACACCGGTGCGCACATGCTAAATACCATTACCGATTTGGCGGGTGAAGATTTTGCGCAGGTAGCTGCCTGGTTCGACAATCGTGAGACACCGGTCGAAATCCTCGGCGCCGTGATCGCCCGGTTGCAATCCGGCGCAATGGTAACGATGAATGCATGTGGCGATACTTGCACAAACTCTACCTCCGACGTGCGCGTCTTTTGCACGCAAGGTGTCCTGTTTACCAATATCTGGGGCCATTTTTTGAATCTGCAAAAGGCGGGTCAAGCGCAACCAGAGCCAGTGACAGTTTCCAATTCCATGGGTGTCTGGCAGCAGTTCCTGGCCGTACGCAATCGAGAAATCCCCAACCCTTGCCCACCAGAAGTAGGCTTGCGCATGGCGCGGCTGTGGGATGCGATTCAGGCATCAGCCGCGCAAAATGGCAATCGAGTCATGGTGGGACAGTAAGATAGTGAGCTGTGAGTTACTGACCACTGTCCCACTGTTCTTACTGTCTTGCTGCCCCACTGCCTTATATGACGAAGCACCACACTTAATGGTAGAATTCGTCCATGTGCTACCATTATATTTTTATTTAACACAACCAAGGAGAAGCAAGCATGAGTTCAATTCGCGTAACGGTCTGGAATGAGTTTCAACACGAGAAATCGCATGAAGCGGTGATCAAAGTCTATCCGAATGGGATTCACACCGTGATTGCTGATGGTTTGAAGCAGCACGGTTTTGACAGCGTGGGCACGGCTACCCTGGACGAACCAGAGCACGGCTTAACCGAAGAAGTCTTGGCTAATACCGATGTATTAATCTGGTGGGGCCATATGGCGCATGGCAAAGTGCAAGACGAAATCGTCGATCGTGTCCACCAACGCGTGTTGGCGGGTATGGGCTTGGTCGTATTGCATTCCGGCCACCATTCCAAGATCTTCAGGAAATTGATGGGCACCTCATGCAGTTTGCGTTGGCGCGAAGCCGGTGAACATGAGCGCTTCTGGGTTGTCGATCCGGCGCACCCAATTGCCGAAGGGTTGGGCGCTTATTTCGAGTTACCCGAAGAGGAAATGTACGGCGAACTCTTCGACATTCCAACCCCAGATGCCCTGGTCTTGATCAGTTGGTTCCCGGGTGGTGAAGTCTTCCGCAGCGGTTGTTGTTTCCATCGCGGGCGCGGTAAAATTTTCTACTTCCGTCCCGGCCACGAGACGCATCCAACCTATTTCGACGATAATGTGCGGCTTGTGATCGCCAATGGCGTACGCTGGGCGGCAACGACGAACGGGCCGAAGTTTGAATATGCCAACGGCAGTGCGATCCATGCCAAGGTGCCGCTGGAAAAGTTGGGCTAATTTTTAACCACTGATTTAGCACCACGGATGCGCGGGGTGACACGGATTGATGAATTGTTAGCAAAAATCCGTGTCACCCCGCACATCCGCGGTTCTAATAGAGGTTCAACCGGATCGCAAGGGGTTGACCATCTTCCAGGAAGCGGCGGCGCCGCTCAGGGGCAGACGAAAGACCCTTGCGCCGCTTCCTGGAAGATTTGAGCGATTTCCCCCCTTGCGATCCGGTTGAACTCTAATAGATTAAGGATTTAACATTGATCAAGGCAATCATTTTCGATGTTGGTGGTGTTTTAGTGCGGACGGCCAATCGCAGCCGCCGCAATGCGCTGGAACAACGCTTGGGGCTGCAACCTGGTGAATCAGAAATCATCGTCTTCAATGGGGAGATGGGCCTAAAAGCGCAACGGGGTGCGATTACGACCCTGGAATTGTGGCAGTGGATTCAGCAACATCTCCGTTTGACCGATGAAGAATTTCTGGCCTTTCGCCAAGATTTTTGGGGCGGCGATCAATTAGATACCGCGTTGATCGACCTGATTCGCCGCTTGAAGACCCGTTATCAGACGGCCATTATCAGCAATGCCGCCGACAATCTCAACCAGACGCTCACGGTTGATTATCCGATGGCAGATGCCTTTGATTTAATTGTCGGCTCGGCCTATGAAAAGATCATGAAGCCCGATCGCGTCATCTTTGAGCGCACGTTAGCCCGCCTGGGCCGACAACCGGAAGAAGCCATCTTCATTGATGATTTTGCCCACAACATCGAAGGGGCACGCGCCGTCGGGCTCCAGACGATTCACTTTACGCCACAAACGGATCTACCAGCCGCGCTGGCCGCGTTGGGCGTCGAACTGGAACACGCGTAAAAATTTGGCGTATAAGTTGGTCAGGCTCAACTCAATTCTCGATAAACGCTCAACATACGCTGGACAATGTTGCTCCAATCATATTGCTGCGCATACGCGCGGGCTTGGCGACCTAATTTTTGACGTAGTTCATCATCGGTTAACAGGGCAAGCATGGCGGCGGCAAGCGCCTCTGGATCGCGCGATGGCACATGAAAACCGTTGACACCGTGTTGCACCAGGTGGGCCAGGCCGCCCACTTCCGAAGCGATCACCGGTGTCCCCATCGCCATCGCTTCTAAGGCCACCATCCCAAAACTTTCATAGTGCGAAGGCATCACCACCATTTCTGCGGCGGCGTAATAGTTTGGTAAAATATCCTGGTCTTTCGCACCTAAAAAGGTGACCAGATTGTGAATGCCTAGTTGCGCGCGTAACTCCTGGAGCCGCGCCATCTCGGCATCCAATGTATCGGCCCAAGGATCGCCGCCAATAATGGCCACACAGGTGTCAGTCACCGCTTCTGGATGTTCATTTTGCAGGATCGACATGGCCTGCAATAAGGTATCAATGCCTTTTAACGGTTCAATCCGGCCAGCGAACAAAATATTTCGGTTGCCGCAGGGAATGCCAACACGTTCACGGGCCACAGTCTTCGCGATCGGGCGAAAGCGCGCGAGATCAACGCCCGGCGGAATCACAGCAATTTTACGCGGGTCGGCCTGATATAGTGCAAGCAACTGTTGCTCTTCGGCGGGCGTCGCGGCAATAATCCGATCGGCAATTTGCACGACCCGCGCTTCACCGTCGAGGCGGGCCTGGGGCGCTCGTTCGCTGTCAGAATCAGCAATCAGATTTTTCATGTGGCCTAGGGTGTGGAACATGTGGACAATTGGCGTGTCTACCCAGGCATTCCGCAATTGTTCGGCCACGAGCCCCGAAAGCCAGTAGTGACTGTGGATCAGATCATATTCTAAGCCTTCTGCCCGCGCAAAGTGCAACACGCCGTCGGTAAACTCCTCTAGGTAGTTGCCGATTTCAGCGACCGGAATCGGTTTCTCTGGCCCGGCGGGAATGTGAATGACCCGGCCACCATTGCCCAGATCGTGTTTGATCATGGGCTGGCAATCGTCTTGCGAACGGGTGAAGACGTCAACCTGGACACCGTGGCAACCCAGTTCGCGGCTAAAATCGCGAACGTAAACGTTCATGCCACCGGTCTTTTTACCGCCCAATAAGGCCAGGGGGCAAGTGTGTACGCTGAGCATAGCAATGCGGCGAATCGGAGAAGCACTATTTTTCATCATAACCTTTATGGATCGCTGGATCAAACTGAAATAGATGGTTTTTACGCCGACCGGGAGTATACCATAAAGTGGCACGGATTGAATGTAAGAATCTCTAAAAATTCAAGCTTATTTTGCGAAAGAGGCACATGACACACGTAGTCTACGATTCAATTTATCTGTCACCCCACCTAGATGACGCCACGCTTTCGTGTGGTGGACAAATTTATCAGCAAACAACGATTGGTAAACGCGTGCTCATTGTCACCATCACCGCTGGCGATCCCGCGGTGTCAACGGTCTCTGAATATGCCCAAAGTTTGCATACGCGTTGGGAATTAGTGGTGGACGCCGTAGCAGGAAGGCGAGCAGAGGACATCACAGCGAGTCAAATTCTGGGCGCGCACACCCTACATTGGACAGTACCCGACTGTATCTATCGCTATGATCCAGAAACAGGGTCGCCATTCTATGTTTCGGATGCCGACATTTTTGGCGAGGTGGATCCAGCCGAGTTGAACTTGATCAACGACTTAGCGCGCCAGATGGCGAATCTACCGGCAGCGACAGAGATCTTTGCCCCGTTGACGATTGGTCACCATGTTGATCATCAATTGACCCGCGCCGCCGCAGAACTTTGCTTTGGCGCACAAAATTTGGTCTATTACGAAGATTATCCGTATGCAGAAAAGGCAGGTGCCTTAGAGGCCGTGCTGCCCAATCAGGCCACTTGGCAGGCCGCGGTGATACCGCTAACCGAAGCCGACGTGCAAGCCAAAATTGAGGCAATCTTTGCCTTCAAATCACAGCTAAGCACTTTTTTTGATAGCCGCGCTCATCTGGAGCAGCGCATTCACGATTTCACCAGCGCTGTAGGCGGGGAGCGCGTCTGGCGACAATAGAGTTTTAACCTTCTTCATCTAAAGTGAAAGCAGTTTGAAAACGGGTGTTCTGAATCTTCCTGGAAGCGGACAGGGGGTTTCCAGTCAACGAAGCCAGCCGTGTCCGCTTCCAGGAAGATGGTTCGATGAAAACCCACTGGTCTCTAGCTGCTTTTACTTTAGATCGCGTTCGACAGCGTCGTAATCGTCGAATTCTTGTTGGTTGAATTCTGGCTAGTTGAATTCTTCAATCTCGGTCAGCGGTGCATCGGCGGGTAAGCGGCCAAAGCCAGTTTCATCATAGCCGCCACCGATGCCAGGGTCGGTGTCACTGCCCAGCCCGCCAGTCTCCACCTGTTGCGCTGGCTTGCCGCTAGCCATTTTCGCCGCGCTCCCCAACACTTCCCACACCGCAGTTTCTGCAATCCGGAGACTTTGGGCGATCGCATAAACATCTTGGCCGCTCAATGCGCGTTGGACAATATCGGCCTCCGATTGGGGCAAGCGCGCCAGCAGCGAAGGATCGTGCTGAAGCATTTTTACCAAGTCTGCCATCCGGCGCGCTGATGTTTGTGACATGACCTTCTTCTTAGGCCATTTCAATGAAATAAGGATCCAGTGTTTGCCGAACAAAATCATTTGTAGGTGCGTGCTTTTAGCTGCACAATTGGGGCACACGCAGCACGTGCGGCTAAAAGCACGCACCTACTGGATCCTTTATGCTTTGATGACGCCTTATTAATCGCATTGGCATTAATCGCATTGGCATTAATCGCATTGTCATTAATCGCATTGTCATTAATCGCATTGTCGCTGACCTTGGCTCATCATTGCTAGATCATTAACCAATCTTACAGGGTAGAGCATCTGTTAACAATAGGGGATAACTCTACCCAGTTGGAGGGTTATCCCCTATTCAAGGCAACGAACGAATAAGCAATAAATCGTCAACAATCGCCAATTGTGATCGTAAGCAAGTCGCAAGCGATCGCGGCTTGTCTATTGGGCTTTTCTGTTATAATAAAACGGGAGAAGTTGGGAATATATACTAATTACTGGTTGTTTCACCAACTCGTTTTTACGATAGAATTCGGTATTCGCTTGCGAATTTGGAGGATAGTATGAAAATTTTTATGTCGCGCAGCCTCAAAGCTTATGGCAGCGCGCTGATGATTGGCTTGTCACTTTTATCTATACCGGCCTTTGCCGCGCCCTACGCCCAAACAGGCACAACCGCACAGCCCCAGGCAACGGCGAAGCAGTTATAGCAGGAGGGAGACACCTATTTCAAAAACGAACAATACGACTTAGCTTTGGCCTCTTATCAAAAGGCGCTCACGGCTGCCCAAGCGCTCCAAGATCAAGTGGCGACGGCGAATGCATTCAGTAGAATCGGTCGTGTATATCGTCGACAAGAACAATATGATAAGGCGATCACCTTCTACCAACAGGCCTTAGCCTTATTTAAAACATTAAACGATACAAAAAATGTGGCAAGTACGTGGGCCGCGATTGGTCAGAGCTACAAATCGGCCAATCAATCGGCCAAAGCCCTGGAAGCCTTTGCCCAGGCCTTAACCATTGCACGCCAGTTG
The DNA here is from genome assembly GCA_038318235.1 of Caldilineales bacterium. Taxonomy (GTDB): domain Bacteria; phylum Chloroflexota; class Anaerolineae; order Caldilineales; family Caldilineaceae; genus JAPLGZ01. The sequence goes on along the minus strand of JBBQBY010000090.1, from coordinate 4,354 downwards.
AACGACAACGGGCTCGTGAGCGATGCCCTGCAACCAATCGGGGCTTTGCGCGAAGATTTACAACAATACGATCAAGCGTTGGCCGCCTATCAGCAAGTATACAATCTGGCGCAGACGACCGGCGACCAGGTTTTAATGGCCGACATGCTCACCGCCTACGCCCGCGTTTATCGCAAACAAAAACAATACGCCAAGTCCACCACAACTTACCAGCAGGCGCTTGTTTTATTGCAAAAGTTGAACGATGCAAAAGGTCAGGCCAATGTGCTGTTGAATATGGGGTCGAACTATACCAATGTAGCCAACAATCCAGCAGCAGCGGCGGCTTTCGACCAAGCGCTGGCGATTGGACGCAAGTTGAATGACACTTCAATCTTGTTTGATGCCTACAAAGCGATGGGCAATGTAAACGAGAATACAGGGCAATACGCCGCCGCGCTGATGGCCTATCAGCAAGCGCTGACAGCCAGCCGCGCGGTTGGTGATCAGGCACAGGTGGCGAGCACACTGGTTGCGATTGGCCGCGTCTATCGCCGCCAACAGTTATATGCGCAATCTACCACCGCTTATCAACAAGCTATGCAATTGTGGCAGAAGCTCAATGACACAGAGCGAGCAGCAAGCGCTTTACTTTCGATCGGTGCAAATTATCAACAACTCAATCAGACTGCCGACGCGCTCAAGATATTTAACCAAGCGTTGGTCACGGCGCGCCAAAGCAACGATCCAGCCACGATTGGCGATATCCTAAATGAAATCGGGGGGTTGCAAAGTGCTCTCAAGCAGTATGACCAGGCCGTGGCCGCCTATAATGAGGCGCTGAAAATTTGGCAAAGCAGCGGCGAAACCAAGCTTGAAACCGATACACGCCGCGCCCTTTGGAAGATCTACACCACAACTGGCCAGGTGGCCCAAGCCGCAGCGGTGACAAACGGCAAAGTTGGGCTGAGCGCGCCACTAGATGGGGCCACGATTAGTGGCAGCTTTAATGTCGAAGGGTTAGCCCAAGATCCTAATTTTGGCAAATGGCAGCTCGATTTATTGCTCCATGGGGATGACAAACAAACGACGAGTCTGGATGTGCAATCTAAACCGCAGTGGGGTAAGTTGTTCACGCTCGACTCAACCAAATATCCCAATGGCAACCACAAATTACGGTTGCGTGTTGTTCACAAAGATGGCAACTATGAAGAATATTTCGCCACTGTCAGCATCCAAAATTAACTGAGCTAAATCGATACGTCGAATTCCCAGACGCATACGCTAGAGCAACGATTACAAGCACCTAAGGGTAGGGGAGAGGCAATGCCTCTCCCCTACCCTTAGGTGCTGCGCTTCGAGCGCCTAAAACAACCCCACCAGATTCCCGTTCCGGCCTTTACGCCACCCCGATTTAGTGCTAAAATAATATGTCTTGCACCTGTGTCTTCAAACTTATCATCAAATTTGTTCGGTAAGCGGTGGCAGCATTGCCTATAGACGAATCAAGTTTGTCTTCAGCGGCGCCTGGCTGGATTCGCTGGACGCCCTTTCGCGCCAACACACCAACCTTAACTCGCCGCCAGTGGCATATCCTCGGCTTGGTCGGTATCGGTGCGATTGCCGGCCAATATGATCTGGCATTGCTCTCATTGGCACTGCCCCAGATTCAGGTCAGTTTCGCCATTTCCACCGCTGAGTTGAGCAATATGGCGGCGATTATCCGATTGGGCGCGCTGCCTGCCTTCGCGTTGATGTTGGCCGCCGACCGCTTGGGCCGGAGCCGGTTGCTGATTGGTTCGTTGGTGGCGTTTTCACTGCTGACGGGGGCCACCGCTTTTAGTGCATCGATCATGGTTTTTGTCAGCCTACAATTCCTGGTGCGCACGTTTGTGACGGCCGCCACCTTGCTCGCCGGGGTGATCATCATTGAGGAATTTCCCGAGCAGGCGCGCGGCTGGGGAATCGGCGCCCTGGCTGCCTTGACTTCCTATGGCGGCGGGATGGCGGCTGTGCTCTTTTCGCTGGTAAATGTTACGCCGGGTGGCTGGCGCGCGCTCTTTTTGCTAGGTTTGCTGGCTTTGGTCTTTACAAATCAATTGCGCAAAAATCTGCCAGAGACCAGTCGTTTTCAGGCCCAAAAAACCAATCCTCTCTTACAGACTGCGCAACCACTGGTTAGCTTGGTGCGCGCCTATCCCGGCCGCTTTATCGTGATTGGCGCTTTGATTTTTCTGGTTAATCTCGGCGAAAGTGCGGCGCTCTTTTACGATTCGGCTTATTTGCAACAGGCACATGGTTGGCAACCCTGGCATGTGGCTTTGCTCAATTTGAGCGCCGGTTTTATGGCCGTGCTGGGCAGCGCTTACGCCGGCCAACTAAGTGATCGTTGGGGGCGCAAAAAGACCACATTGTTGTTCTTGGTGATCTTGCCTTTTTTTATCATTGCCTATTTTAATAGTCGTGGTTGGCTGCTGCCACTTTTGTGGGCCGGTATGCTCTTTATCAGTTTAGGGGTCAGCGTTGCGCTGGGAACGATCCGCGCCGAGCTATTTCCCACGTCTTATCGTTCCACGGCAGCCGGCGCCACCGCCGTCATTGCCACGCTGGGCGGTGCATTGAGCCTGGTAATCCACGGCCTGTTGGTCGCCACAGCAGGATCACCTTGGGTAGCAATCAGCCTGTTGGCGCTCCTTATGCTATTGGCGCCAGGCTTATTGAAATTTTTGCCCGAAACCAGTGGTCGCACCTTAGAAGAGATTGCCCCAGAACGTTAGCGTTTCGCAAGCCCAGTTGTGGATTATCCAACAAACTGCCATTGATTGATTTTCAACTTCGAACCAATCTTTGTTTAGCTGGAGGGGAATGAGTATGGAATATCGTGCATTTGGTCGGACTGGCTTACAGGTTTCGGCGATCGGCTTTGGTTGCTGGGAATTGGGCGGCCAATATGGGCATTATGATGAAAGCGAGGTGATCACAGCCGTCAGTCGAGCGTTGGATGTGGGTATCAATTGTTTTGACACAGCAGAAGGTTATGGCTTTGGCCGTTCGGAAGATCTGCTGGCACGGGCACTGGGCACGCGCCGCAAAGAGGTGATTCTGGTCACCAAGTTCGGCATCTACATGGAAAATGAGCGCTGGTATCGCGACAGCAAGCGTTCTCAAGCGCTGGCCGCGATTGAGCGCAGCCTCAAAGCCTTGCAAACCGACTATGTAGATGTCTATTTGATTCACTGGCCCGACCGCCAGATGCCCTATGCGGAGACGATGCGGGCGCTAGAGGAGATTGTCCAATCTGGCAAAGCGCGCTTCGTAGGAATTTCCAACTTCAATGCGGCAGATATCGACACCTGTAGGCAGGCACGTCGGGTTGACGTCGGCCAATATGGCTATCATCTCTTCGACCGCCGGATGGAACGCGAGGTTTTTCCTTATTGCCTGGAACATGGCATTGGCATGATGGCCTATGGTTCGCTGGCGCATGGCTTGTTGACGGGAACTTTTACACCCCAAACTACTTTTGCCGAAAACGATTGGCGACGTAATGGCAGCGCTTTTGGCTTGAGTCTCTTTGCACCCGAGAATTTAGCGAAGAATTTAGCGGTCGTTGAAGAGTTAAAAGCGCTTGCCGCTCGCCACAACAAGACAATCGCGCATCTGGCTTTGCGTTGGGTACTCTCCAATCCAGTGGTCAGCGTGGGCTTGGTCGGTTTTCGCAAACCTACAGAAGTAGACGCCAGTTTGGGCGCGCTCGATTGGTCGCTCAATCCGGAAGAAATGAACGAGATCGACGCAGTCTTCCAAAAACACGCCGTTGATCCTGCGCCGCCAATCTGGCTGGAATAAGCGAAGGTATTCATATTCGCTTGCGGATGAACTTCACCTTGGCTAAAGGTCCAGATCCTAGTGATCTGGACCTTCAGCCAAGCGTCAGATAAGTTTTTCAACCCGATCACGTTCAGATGGGTGTAAGGTTTTGAGAAAAAGCAGGACGCCGTTATATACTCATACTAGGCATGCTCTGGATTAGGAATTAAGCATATGGAATAATGTTCCAATCCAAGTCGGCCCACTGCCGCGTGCTTAATCTCTTGCAAAGTTTAATTTTCACATTCATCAAACTATGTTTACATCTCTTCTCGCTCTCATCGCACCACCTATTTTTGAAGACGCCGAGCGTACACGAGTAGCGCGGCATTTACATTATCTGCTCTTATTGAGTATGCCTGTTTCATCGATGGTTCCCCTTTAGGGTCGGAAACCCAGTCCCTTCCAGGGCTGGGAGGAAGACCTCCGCTTCAGCGGCTTTAGCCCAATGCCAGAGCCGAAGCGCCATACGAATATCCATCGGCTTTGTGGATAGCTTTGCAAT
>JBBQBY010000089.1:0-17658 GCA_038318235.1 Caldilineales bacterium | reverse complement strand
CGGCACGTCCGTTGCAACGGGCAACCAGGATCGATCTGTCGGCTCGCTCAGCGCGACGTGCCGGTCACATTGGCGGCAATACCGGCATGTCGAATGCAGTACGCGGCGTGATTCAAGCTTTATGCCTGATTGTGGCATAATCTTCTCCACGTAAAATGAAACAAATCACCCCAAAATTTCAGGAGAAAATAAATGAGCAAAGTTCGTTGGGCCATGGTGGGCACGAGTGGGTTTGCGCTGGATTGGCTGGCGCGCGGGATCAAGCTGGGCAGCAATGCCGAATTGGCGGCGATTGTCAGCCGCGACGCCGAGCGGGGCAAAGCAGCGGCGCAGAAGGTCGATGCGCCGCATGTTTTCACGTCGATTGAGGCGATTGACAAAAATTTGGTCGATGGCGTCTTTCTCTGTTTGCCCAACCCCCAGCATGCGCCGTTTGCAATTGCGGCTGCGCAACATGGGCTACATGTGATCTGCGAGAAGCCGATGGCACCTTCGCTGGACGCGTGTCGCGCCATGATCGACGCGGCACGCGCCAACCAGGTGGTCCTCGCCGTGGCGCACTGTATGGAATGGGGCAGCCCGTTGACCAAAGCACGCGAGTTGCTGGAACAGAACGCGATTGGCACGATCATCAGCGCTTCGATCAGCGCGTCTTACCCAACGGGGCCGACAGCAAGTGGTTGGCGTCAGACGGATAGCTCGGATGAGGGCGGTGGCATCCTCTATGATATGGGCTCGCACGCCGTCGATGGCATCACACGCTTGTTGGGGCCGATCGCGCAGGTGGCGGCGTGGGCCGACAAGCGCACCTTCAATTTTAATACCGAAGACACCGCCAGCATCCTCGCCCGTTTCCAAAGTGGCGCACATGGCTTTATCCAATCGCACTTTAATTGTCTGCAAAACTCACTCGACATTCAGGGCACCGAAGGGCGCATCTGGAGCAACGCCTGGTGGGGCCGCGAGTTTAGCGGCGACTTGCATATGCAGCGCGGCAAAGAGGTGATCGACTACGATCTGCCGCATGTCAACGTCTATGTGCCGCAGATCGAGCACGTGTCCGATTGTGTGCTCAACGGCACAACACCGATCATCTCCGGCGAACGTGGCATGGCGAACAGTGCCGTGTTGCGCGCCGCGCTTGAATCGGCGCGCACGGGGCGCGTGGTGGATGTTGGGTAGCTAGGAAGCGAGGAAATCTCACCTCATCGCCGAACTAAAACTACAACTTTCTACCGCAAAGGGCGCAAAGAGCGCAAAGAAAAGCAAAAGCAAGGTTTTTCTTCGCACTCTTTGCGCCCTTTGCGGTGAAAATTCTTGTTTTCAAGCTTTAGCTGGTTACATCTTTATCCTACCCACTGCTCATGCTTACCCCGGCGTCCATGCCCGCGGCGCAATCCCATCAAGGTGCGTCTTCACATCCACGAGCGCGGGTTTCCCCGCCGCAAACGCCTGATCGAGCGCACTCGCCAATTCACTCGGTTTGTTAACCGTGATGCCAAAACAATTCATTGATTCGGCGATCTTGGCAAAGTCCGTGTCGGGGAAGAGCCAGAGTTCATCCGAGCCAGCGGTTTGGCCCCCATAGATCGCCTCGACGCCGCCCTTTTCCTGGTTCAGTGAATGGTTGTTGTTGACCACAGTGACCGTGTTGATCCCACATTTGCGCGCCGTATCCAACTCGGTGATGTGATACCAGATGCCGCCATCGCCCGTAAAGCAGACAACCGGCCGGTCGGGTTGGGCACACTTGGCGCCGATGGCCGCAGGCAGTCCCCAGCCCAATGAACCGGCGCAACGGATGAACATTTGGTCGGGGTGTTTGAGGTCAAGCATCGTACCGGTCCAGATGCCCGAATGGCCGGTGTCGGAGACGAGAATCGCATCGGAGGGCAGAGCGTCGGCCAGTTCGCGACAGAGGCGTTCCGGTCGCATCGGCACGCTGTCGGAGTTGAACTGTTCGCCGACGTCTTCTTTCCACGCCTGCACCAATTCCTGCACTCGGCTGATCCAGGCTGTGCGCGGCACCGCGGTTGCGGCCTGGTCGAGCATCCTGCGCAGCGTATTTCTGACATCGCCCTGCAACCCCACCTTGATCGGATAATTGCGCCCGATTTCCGCCGGGTTGATGTCGAGTTGGATGATCGGCGTGCCTTGCGGCGGGATCGTATAGTTGTTGGTCACCTGGCCTCCCGTGTGGCTGCCGATGAAGAAGACCAGATCGGCCTCACATAGGATTTGGTTGGTGCAGGCGCGCGAGTACAAACCGGGGACGCCGACCGCCAGCGGATGGTCGGCGGGGAACATGGCTTTGGCATTGAGCGCGGTTGCCACCGGGATCGCAAGCTTCTCGGCCAGCGCGATCAGTTCGGCGCGCGCCCCGGATGCGGTGACACCGCCGCCCGCGACGATAACGGGCCGTTGGGCCTGGGCGAGCAGTTGCAACGCCGCGCGCACGCTTTCCTCATCCGCTTCGGGGCGGAAGGGCGGGACGTGGGCAAAGTTTTCTTCGATGACAACTTCCAGATCGGCTTCGTGATCGACAACGGTCTGCCCCGCCAGCCCCTCTAATTCCAGGTGGACCGGCCCCGGCGTGCCCGACGTAGCCGCACGAAACGCCTGGCGCAAATAGACGGGCAGTTGTTCCGGCTTGGCGACAAAGGCGCTAGATTTGGTGACCGCCGCAAACGGATTGACGTGATCGACTTCCTGATAGGCGTGGCGCTGTTGGTTGATTTGAAACTCGCGCCCGGTTACGGCAATCACGGGCGAGCAGGCCAGATACGCGTCTTGTAGACCCGCAGCGAGATTGAGCGCACCCACGGATTGGGCCATACAGAGGCCGGGGCCGCGCCGGGCGCGGGCGTAGGCATCGGCCATATAGGCGGCGGCCTTTTCACCGTGGGTCTGAACGCGCTGAATCCCCAGCTTTTCCATCTCCATTAAGGCCCTGGGCGCAATATAGGGCATAAAAAAAACGTGGGTCAGTCCATAGCCGTGGACTGTTTCGGCCAGAAAGCGCGCACCGGTCATGGTCGGCATAGATTTTCTCCTTATATGAGATTATGTGAGATATAATTGCTGGTTGCTTTCAGCGTGATGAGTGAAAAAGTGACGAGTGAAAAAGTGACGAGTGAATTGCGTCCTTAGCTCACTCATCACGCTTCACTTATCATTTAACGAAAATTATCCAACACGGACAGCGGCGTCGCGGCCAGCAGACCGGCATCGATCGGCAGCACCACGCCGGAGATCCAGCGCGCTTCGTCACTGGCGAGGAAGACGGCGGCCCAGGCGACATCCCAGGCGGTCCCTTCGGTGCCAAGCGGACCGGCCTTACGCCGCAATTCACGGGTTTCGGCGGAAATATCACCGGCAAAGGGTGCGTAGAGATGGCCGGGTGCAATACAGTTGACGCGAATCCCTTCCCGCCCATGATGGACGGCCATCGCTTTGGTCAATGTAATCAACCCGCCTTTAGCCACCGAATAAGGGATATTGTTCGCCATGCCCGCCCGTAATCCATCAATCGACGAGACGTGGATAATCGATCCACCGCCGGCCTTTGCCATTTTCGGCACCGCATATTTGCTGACAAATACCGCACTCTTTAGGTTCGCATCCAGCGCCCGATCCCAAATTGCCTCCTCGACCTCGGTTACCTTGCCAGGACCGGCGACGCCCACATTGTTAAACAGAATGTGTAGCCCGCCATAACGTTCTACGCAAGCGTCCACCAAGGCGCGACAACTCGCTTCTTGGGTGACGTCAGCCTGGAAGATCGAAGCTTGTCCCCCTTCCGCGGCGATGGTGGCTTGGGTTTCTTGGGCGCGCGCCGGATCCAGATCGACCAGCAGCACATTGGCCCCTTGGCGCGCAAAAAGCAGCGCGGTGGCCTGCCCCGTTCCGACCATCGGCCCGCGCGTGCCTGCGCCAGTCACAATCGCGGTTTTGCCTCGTAAACGTTGTTCGCTCATGATGATCACCTTTGAGTTTCCACAACCATTAACCCCACCCTAACCCTCCCCAAACGAGGGAGGGGATTGATCAGGAATAGAGGAAGCTATTGATTCTGTCCACCAAACGGCTCCCTCCCTTACCAGGGGAGGGCGGGGGTGGGGTTGTTTGGCCGTTACCAGCGAGTCAGGAATTGCGATATTCAGCTTCGCAACTCACAATGCCTAACTCGCTTACTCAAAGTAAGCCCCACCGGCCACGATCATCGAAAGGCCAGTCAGATAATCCGACTCTGCCGAGGCAAGGAAAGCCGCCATGCGCGCCACGTCGGCAGCCTGCCCGACACGGCCTAAGGGGATTGTTTGATTGGCCCGATCGATCATCAACTGGCGCTGGGTTTCTGCTGATACACCTTCAGGGGCGAGGGCGGCGGCCATGTCGGCCACGCGCTCGGTTTCCATCAACCCCGGGCAGATCGCGTTGACGTTGATCTTGTACGGGGCCAGTTCCAGCGCCAACGATTGGGTGAAGCCGCGCACGGCAAACTTAGAGGCACAATAGGCGGCAAATCGGGCCACACCGCGTTGGCCCGATACGGAGGACATGTTGATGATTTTGCCACCCTGGCCACGCGCGATCATGGCGCGCGCCACGGCGCGACTGCATAAAAAGGGACCTTTGGCGTTTATATTCTGAATCCGATCCCACTCGGCCTCTTCCAGTTCTACGACTGGCACCCGGTCACGCCCAGCCAGCGCCCCGGCATTGTTGACGAGGATGTCAACGTGACCAAACTTTTGCAGCGCCTGTAGCACCATCGCCTCCACTTGTTCGGCATTGGAAACATCGGCCACGACGGAGAGACTTTGGCGACCCAACGCAGCAATCTCACGCGCCAGGTCGGGCAGGCCAGCCCATTCGGGTGAATTGATGCGGCGCTCTACCACATCGTTGATCACAACATGGGCACCTTCCTGGGCCAGGCGCAGCGCAATCGCGCGTCCCAGGCCATGCTGACCGCCAGCACCGGTGACCAGCGCCACTTTATCGTCGAGATTATACATAGTTATTCCCTTAATCTGACAAGCTAAAAGCAAGTCTCACGCAAAGCCGCAAAGGACGCCAAGAAAAACTTTGCGATTTTGGGCAAGAATTTCATGATAGGTTATTGATCAGCGCAGAATCCGTTGCGCGCTCAGATCTTCGCCGCCGACTGACTTGGTGACGCTGGCACCGCGATAGGCTTTGATCTCTAACGCGTGGAAGGTATTTACAATGTTATATTGGGTGGGCATATCTTCCCAACGCGCCGGATGGAAATGCACGGTGCCAGCGCCCACCCAGCGCTCCGTGATCACTTTGTGGGAATGGCCGGTCGGTGACAAGCAGGCATAGGCCACATCCGGTACGCCCCATTCCCCAGTTCTGGGGATGTACTTGTAGTGCAATTGTCCAGCACCGGTTTCGGCCAACGCGGCGATCTCCGTGGCGGACTGTTGGCGGAGTTGGTTGATCTCCAGATCGAGAAACTTAAAACCCAGCCAACTGGCGATCAGATGCCATTCACCGCGCAGCACGGTCGGCTCGGGTAGTTCGCAATACACCTTGGCAAAGCCCAATTCCTCACGTCCGGTGAGGATCGGGTCGGTCAGATTTTCCCAGAGCACGGTCAGGAAGCTACCCGTCACCGTCTCCTGTTCGCCACGAAAGGTAGCCGGAAAGGCAACGCCCAGCACGTTGTAGCCGCGACCGGCCAACCATTCTATCTCGGTCATATAGCTGGCATACACGGTGACCACCGGTTCGCCAGCCAGTTCGAAGCGTTCTGGCAGGAGCGCCGCAAGCTGATCGGGGTTGGTCAGAAAACTGACGGCCAGCGTGGTTGTTTTAGGGTTGTCTTTGCACTCGAATTTCTGACCATCCGGCCCCTGTCTTGGTCCCGTTGCTGGCCCAAAATGAGTGGGCATACGATACAGGCGTTTGGGTTGAAATTGGTAGGGCATGCACTTGTCCTTTCGTTTGGCGTGGTTGGAGAGACAGGGGAAATTGTACTCTTTCTAGAGATCCTGGCGCAAATCGAAAATTTGTGCCTCCACGGCCAGCCTAGCCGATAAAACGCATGTGGCGGTGGTGATGCCTGGCTTCGAGCGGGTGGTGTGGGTGGAAGTCTGACCTAGCCCACCCATTTTTAGGGGTGAGTGGGCATAAAAGATTGATCAACCAGGTGAGCCTTGTATTTGTATCCCAAATGTGCTACAATTTATTCAAATTGGATGTTTCAAATCGGAGGCAATAATGACAAAGTCGGCCATGATACGCGCACGCGTTGACTCGATGCTGAAAGAAGAAGTAGAAGGAATTTTACAAGAACTTGGCCTTTCCACCACGCAAGCAATCACACTTTTCTATCAGCAGATTCGCTTAAGCAAAGGCTTACCCTTTGAAGTGCGTCTACCAAACCAGGTGACACGACAAACCTTTGCTGACACTGACACTGATACTGGACAGGATCTGGTTCGTTGTGAAAATGCCAAAGCGTTATTTGAAAAGCTAGGCATCTAATGCGCACGCCCAGCTACTCTCGGCAATTTGAGCGTGATTTGCGACTGATGCAACGGCGCGGCAAAGAAATTGAAAAGTTAAAAATTGTGATAAAGCTACTTATTGAAGAACAATCGCTCGCTGAGCGTTATCGTGATCATCCTCTCATGGGCAGTTGGCGTGGTCGCCGTGAATGTCATATTCAGCCGGATTGGCTATTGATCTATAAGCTTCAGGACAATGAGATTATCTTTGAGCGCACCGGATCCCACACTGATTTATTTGAGTAAATGGCACTACCCCTTGACCGCCCCCGCCGTCAACCCCGAAATAATATAACGCTGCATGATCAGATAGAAGAGCACGGGCAGAATCGAGAAGATCAGACCGGCGGCCATATACTGTTCCACAGGTGTAAACCCAGTGGCCTTGAGCGTGGTCAGGCCGACCGAAGCCGGTTGAAACTCTGCGCTGGTCAGCATGATCACGGCGAACAAAAACTCGTTCCAGGCCGAGAAGAAAGAGACTACAGCGACCGCGACCAGGCCCGGCGTTGAGAGCGGCAGCACAATATGCCAGAGCACGCTCAGTTCGGTGCAGCCGTCAACCACCGCAGCATCCAGAACTTCGGTGGGCACCGTGTCAAAGACGCCTTTCAAGATCCAGATGCAGATCGGCAGGGCGAACGCGGTATCCACTAGCGAGAGCGCCGGCAAACTGTCGAGCATATTCAACTGCTGGTAGATCTTATAGAGCGGAATCAAGATCAGGATCTCTGGCAACATCTGTGTGACGAGCAAAAACAGGCCGAACGTCGAGCGGCCTTTCCAACGCAGGCTAGAGAGGGCATAAGCACCCAATACAGTCAAGGCCGTACAGAGCAGCATGGCCATCAAGGCGATCAGAAACGAGTTGCGCAGCCAGAGCGCCACTGGATGATTGGCAAACAGTTCAGAAAACTGATAGAACGTAATTTCTTTGGGAATCAAAGGCGGTGGATAGTGTAACGTAAATTTACTAGGTTGAAAGGTGCTGACCAGCATCCAGTAGATTGGGAAGACCGTCATCAACGAGACCACAATCACCGTCACATACAGGGCAATCGTGCTGAGCGTCTGGCTTACCTTAGATTTTTTGGCTGTTGTGCCCGTGTTTACCGCCATATCTGGCATAATTAATTGTTCTCCTGCGCCCGGCGGGATTGCAGAATGATAAAGAAAAAGGCAATGACCAGTGAGACCACAAAACCCGCCACCCCAAGGGCTGTCGCATAGGAATAGTCGTAGAAGCGGAAGGCCGTGTTGAAAATCCGCATCACAATCGTCTCCGTGGCACCCGAAGGACCACCGCCGGTCATCAGGTAGATGATCGTAAATTGTTTAAAAGAGAAGATCGAAGCCAGCACGACCAACAATTCTAGGGTTGTACGAATGCTGGGAACGGTGATGCGCCAGAACAATTGCCATGAATTCGCGCCATCCACCTTGGCCGCTTCATAGATCTCTTGAGGCACCGATTGTAAGGCGGCCAAAATCACCAGGCTGTAAAAAGGGAAAGCCTTCCAAGACGCGATCAACACAACCCAGCCCATGGCCAACACGGGCACCTGCAACCATTGCGGGTTGGTGGTCACACCGGGAATCCAGCGCACGAGCAGATTGACCACGCCAAATTGTGGGCTGAGGATCCAGACAAAGATCATCACAACCGGCACTTCAGGGAAAGCCCAGGGCAGCATGAGCATGGCGCGCGCCAGCGGGCGGAAGCGAAAAGGCCGGTTGAAGAGCAATGCCGTGGCCAAACCAACGCCAATCGCCACAATGATCACCAAGGCGGTGAAGATCAGCGTGGTCTGCATCACCTTCCAAAAATCGGGGTCGCTGAACATGCGCTGGTAGTTTTTTAAGCCGACCCAGGTGGGTGGGCTGTTAGCCGCCAACTCGATCTGTTGGAAACTGCCATAAATCCCCTGAATAATCGGATAGACGACCAGCGCGACCTCATAGAGAATAATCGGCAGGACCAACGCATAGGGCAACAGGCGAAGAGGCCGGCGGGCCTGAGACGATGGTTTATTGACACGCGCGGTCGCGCCACTGGCGTCTGATGGATAGTTATTCGTGGTTGTCAAGGAAGTTCATCTCCGGTCGAAGATTCCAGCGGTGCTGATCGGCTGGATGGGTTTGGCGCGCCCAGGCTCGGAGCACCGGATTATCGGCGCGTTTGGCCGCCATCGTCGCGGCAATTTCAGTCGGGCTCCAATCGGCCAACAGGCGGTCGAGCAATTGGGCCCGTACAGTCTGGCAGGTAACATCTTGCGCGCGGTCGACTAGCTCACCCGGGTCTTCAGCCAAGTTAAACAGTTGTGGCTCTAGATCGTGATAGTAGACGAGTTTCCAGTCACCTTGGCGCAGCATGCGTTGGTAGGTTCGGCCATTGTCAATCACTTGGGGCACATATTCATCGGCGCAATATTCAGCGAAGGCGACATCTTCCCAGGTCGGTGTTGCGCGCACGTCGGCAATCAACCCCAAAAAGCTGCGCCCTGGCGAATTCGGTAAAGGTGGCGCGTCCAAGGCATCGAGGATCGTGGCGTTCACATCGAGCGCGCTCACCACCCGCGCACAACGCTGGCCAGCAGAGATCACGCCCGGCCAGTTGAGAATCAACGGAACTTTGGCCGATTCCTCGTGAAAGACATGTTTCCACCAGAGTCCATGCTCGCCTTCCATGTCGCCATGATCCGAAGTGTAGACAATCAGGGTGTTCTCAGCGAGGCCATTCGCGGCCAGGGCTTGCAAAATCTGGCCCACCATGATGTCCACGCGATGCACCAGACCCCAATAAGCGGCGCGCGCACGCAGAATTTCGGCGTCTGTCACAGCAACAATGCCGGTATGCTCGCGCCAGGCCCGTAGGAAGGGGTGCTTTACCTGGTCAAAAGGAACAGGTTTCTTAGGCATCGTCATGCGATCAGCATAGATCGCATAATCTGCTTGGCGGGCCACGTAGGGTGGATGGGGCAGCATAAAACCCACCGTGAGACTAAAGGGGTCGAGCTTGCCTGCGGCCTTTTTTTGCACGCCAAAGCGATTCAGATAATCGACGGTCGCCGCCACCACATATTCATCATGGACCTGGTAGGCCGACTGCCCCGCGCCAGATTTCACCAGACTGATGCGGTCGGGACCGGCGGTGCCATCCAATACGCCGCGGCCTGTGTCACCGCCACCGATGTAGTTGGGGCCGTGGTCGCCGACCAACCGTTCGGCATAACCATGCAACTGATCGGGGCCGACCAAATGCATCCGCCCAATGATCACAGGCCGATAGTTGGCTGCCCCCATGGCGTGCGCCAGCGTGGGAATGCCAGAATCTAACATGTGACTGTTCGTCCAGACCTCATTCTGATAGGGGTGACGCCCCGTGAGCATCGACATGCGCGAGGGCACACAGATCGGCGAGGTGCAGTAGGTGTTTTCAAAAAGCGCGCCGTTGGCCGCCAAGCGATCCAAGTTGGGCGTCTGGACCAACGGATCCCCATAACAGCCAAACACATAAGGATTATGTTGGTCGGTATGAATGTAGAGTAGATTAGGTCGTTGGTTTGTGCTCATAAACAGAAGATGCTATTCACCCTGAATCGCGCCAGCGGTCGCCGCCCGCACAATAAAGCGCTGGGATAACAGGAAAATGATGATCACCGGCAGTACGGTAATCACGCTGATCGTTGCCATATCTGGGCGCAGCAGCAACACCTTGCCATACGCGCTTGGATTAGGGTTCAACGCGCCAGTCTGTTGCGCCATCACCCAGATGCCAACGGGTAGCGTCTTGAGCCGGTCGCTTTCGAGGAAGATCGACGCGGCAAAAAAGCCATTCCACAGCGCAGCAAACTGCGTAAAGAGCAGCATGGCGATCACACTCTGCGCCAGCGGCAGCCCGATATGCCAGAACATGGTCAAATCCGAACAACCGTCCACCTTGGCCGCATCCACAATATCTCTAGGCATCACCGTCTTATAGTAGGTGTAGGTGAGGTAGACTGCGAACGGCGCAAAGCCAGCGGGCAGGATCACGGCCCAGGGGGAGTTGATCAAACGCAGCAAATACAACTCCATATACATCGGCAAGACGGCAGCGTCACTGGGCAGCAACATCAAGATCAGGGTTGCCCACAGCAATAGTTTACGCCCCTTGATGTTTACGTTGGCCAACAGATAACCGGCGGGAATGGTGATCACCAAACAGAGCGTCAGGGCAAAGGCCACATACCAGACCGAGTTCCAGGCCCAGGTCATAACAATGCCGTTGTTGTAATTCATCAGGCGATGCCAAGAATCCATCACATTTTGCAGATTGCCAAAGGCTAACGGTGGCAGTTCGTTCAACTGCTTGTGGGCTTTGGTCGGGGTGATGAACAGCCAGAGGACTGGCACCCCAAAATAGATCAAAAGCAGCACAAGGATCGCCAAGCGAAATAGATACGAGACCGGGTCTAAGCCAATGCGGTAGCGCCAGTTGGTATAGACTCGTTTCAATGAAAAAGCGGGTGGGGAGATTGGTGATACTTGCGCCATCAGGCTTTACTCCTCAATCAAGAGAGTTCGCAGCAGTTATGGGCAGCACAGAGCAGCGAACTAAAAATACTATGAAGATTAGTTTCTGACCACATCCGTCTTAAACATCCCGGTGCGCGTCACAATAAAGACTGCGGCTACGAGACTGATCAGCAACATGATCAACGAGATGACGGCTGACTTGCCAAAATCGCCGGTGCGGATGGTGATAAAGGCGCTCCACATATTCGGCGACCAATAGGGATCAATCGGCGAAGCCGTTTGCAAACTGGTCTGCAAGATGAACGGTTCGGCAAAGAGTTGCAGGCTTTGAATGGTCAAGTTAATTAACATAAAGAGGGCATACCCCATGATCAAAGGCCGCTTGATGTAATAAGCCAATTGCCAGGGGCTACAGCCATCAATCATACCAGCCTCAATCACTTCACGGTTGATCCCCGTCAATGCGCCATAAAAGACGGCAATCCAGCCGCCCGAGCTGGCAAAAAAGCGCAGGAGCACCATAAAATAGATCAGGGTTTTGTTATTTAAGATGTCACCAGCCACCCTGGCGCCGGTCAGTTTGAGCAAAAAGCCAAACGGGCTGATCCCAGGGTCAAACATAAAGATCGCGATCAGCGCGACCGCCGGCAAAGTAATCGCGCCAGGCACGAAATAGATCGTGCGCATGAAGCCACCCAGGCGATCATCGGCCAGATCGAGAATCAGCGCAATGCCCAGGGCGCCAATAAAGCTGACCGGCAACATGATCAACCCAAACTTCAAAATATTGCCAAAGCTGATCAGCAATTGGGGATCTTTTAAAATCGAACTATAGTTGGAGATCCCGGCGGCAAAGTATTCAGGTTGATAATTGCCATATTTCGAAAAACTAAAAATGATCGCCAAGATCATCGGCACGATGCCGAACACGATCATAAAACCGATATAGGGAATGCCGAGCAGGATGGCACTGTTAAACTGAAACCGACTTGGTTTCGTTGCTTTACTCGTCGCTAAAGCCATGTGGATTATGAACCTCCAAGAAAGTGATGAGAGCCCCAGCCCAACCCTCCCAGGAAAAGGGAGGGAGCCGTTGGTCGGATAGAATGAGTTACTTCTTCCGTCCACCAAACAGTTCCCTCCCTATGGGAGGGTTGGGCTGGGGGCTCCGCATCACCAAAAAAAACGATAGTACGCGAACGCTCATCGTCCCCGTACTATCGTCAGGATCAAACTAGGCTATTTGGCCGGGAAATCATCCAAGCCAGTGGTGACCGGCGTGTAACCAAGCTTGCCCGCGCCATCGACCAAAACTTTCTGCCATTCGGCCAGCGAAGCTTCGTAGGTCAGCTCACCAGCGTTAATCTTCGCCGAGATCGGTCCGAAGAGCGCGCCAACATCCACGGGGCCTTCAGTCGCCATGGTCCACATGTGGCCAGCTTCCGACTTCAAGACCTCACCGGCTTTCGTCGTGTCTTCCAGATAGGTAAGGGTAGGCATGCGCTTCTTTAGCCATTCGTCCGCCGCCGGCATATAGGCCGGGTAGGTGCCCTGCTCTTTGATCACGTCGGTGGTCATATACTTTAGGAAATCGGCGGTCAATTGAGGATTTTTGGTGTGACGCGACATCACCCAAGCGGCACCACCCCACCAGAAGACCCAGGGATGATCCTGACCTTGCCATTTGGGCATCGGCGCCACACCGATCTTGCCTTGGAACTTGGGATCGGCGGCATCATAGTAGGTGCCCTTGATCACATAATCACCAAACCAGGAGGACGAGGGTATGAACAGCCAATTGTCGCTCTTAACCAGGTCGGAGGTCTCGGCGGCAAACATGTTGGTGAGTTTGTAATAACCAGCCTTGCTCATCTTATCCAACCACTGCGCCGCTTTCACGCAGTTTTCGTGGGTGGCGTTGACGCGAATCTGCCCAGCGCTGATGATCTGTTGGAAAGGGCATTTATTCGAAACCAGGATATTGAAGAATGAAGTAATTTCCTGCCCAAGCGCGCACTGGATTTCGGGATGAGACTGCTTGAGGGAGGCGCAGGTGTCGGCCAGTTCTTCATAGGTCTCTGGGATTTTAACACCCAATTCCTTCACCTTTGTCGCGTTGTACCACAGAACAAAGTGGGCCAGGTCATTGCGCAGGCAGTAGAGCTTGGTGCCATCAAAGCAGTTCTACAACGAGCCAGGCGCAAAATCTTTAACAATATTGGGATCGACGTACGGAGCCAAATCGCCTAGATAGTTATGCGCCGCATCGTTGATCAACGGGACGATCTGGGGGCCGCCAAAGGAGGCATCCGGCCAACCGCCGCCCACGTTGTTCCAGAATAGGATCTTCTGAGGCAGTTGCCCATAGTCTGTGGTAGTTAACGATACCAGCTTCCCTTGATCTGGAAACGCTTTGATAAATTTGCCAGCCGATTCCTCACGGGCCGCGTCAATCCAGACTTCAATCGACGCATTCTTATCGGTCTGCACACCCGCCGGTCCTGCGGCCGGTGGAGCACCAGCCCCGCAGGCCGTAAGCACGAAGCTCAGAATGAGCAAGGCGCTGAGCCCAGAAAAGACGTTCTTTTTCGACATAATTGATTTCCTCAGAATTGATGAACAAGGTAACTGCTTTTACGTTATCACTTACACATGGTGCACAGGGCAACCCCACCCCCGCCCTCCCTTGGTAAGGGAGGGCGGGGGTGGGGTTGCCCTGCGTAATGCCACTTACTTAATCCGATCCGCCAACGCTTCCGCTTCGGTCTGCGCCTTCGCCATCGCATCCTCGACCGATTTACCGGCGTTGAGCACATCGGCAAAGTTGGTGATCACGATCTGACCGAATTCCTGGAAGTTGTAAACGAAGTCACCGACCACGTCGAAGGGGGTCACATAGCTGACGCCATCATACCCTGGTTTCAGCCACTCCAGTTTGTCCAGATATTCCTTGCGGGCTGCCGACGGTTGGGCGAAGATCACATCCTCGCAGCCTTCCACCATGCGCCGGTAGTTGTCTGGCTTGTACATGTAGGTCACAAATTCAAGCGCCGCTTCCTTGACCGCTGAGTCCTTGTTAATCATCATCGGGTGGATGCGGGCGATTGATTTGTTGCTCGCCCACGGGATCGGGGCGCTGCGTAGCAATGGGTAGGTGTCTGGGTACTGTGGCTTTATGCCGCCGACCGCAGCCGACACAAACAAAGCCTGGGCTGTCGCTCCGGTTCCAAAGAGACGCGACCCGGTAGCGCCATCAGCGCCCTGTGGGAAAGCTACATCGTACATTTGCTTAAAGAGCTTCAAACCCTTGATAATCGGGTCAGAAGTCAAAAGCGGGGTCTTGCCCTTGGCCCACACGCCATCATACGGCATGGCCCACTCTTCAAGTGTAAACCAGAAGTCAGCCGCTTCGTTGACCAAATGGGATGACCATAAGCCATATTGCTGCTTATCGCGGTCGGTCAACGCTTTGCTAACCTCAACCCATTCTTCGGGCGTTTTCGCCGGGGTGATTTTAGCATCCTCATAGCGCTTTTTGTTGTAGAGGATGCCAAAGGCCACCGTCACCATGTCCAGACCATAAAGCTTACCATCTTTGCGCAAGGCATCGTGGGCCGAACTCAGATCCTTGATGTTATTGCGAACCAAAACATCATCTAGCGGAAGCAACAAATCGGCCTTAATCAAGCGTGGCGCCAGTTCAGGGGTAGCTTGTAGGATATCGCCATCGAGCTTGCCGGATTGGGCCGCCACAATCGTCTTGGTGGTATAGGCATCAAACGGAATGTTCTCGGCCTTGATTTCGATCTCTTTCTGCGAGTCGTTGAACTCCTTGATAAAGGCGTTCCAAGTCTTGCCGCGGTTGCCTTCCTCAAACCACCAGGATAGATAGCGGACAGTCTGCTTAGCGCCTGTATTAACGGCCGGGCCAGTCGAGGCGGCAGGCCCGGTTCCAGGGGCTGCACACGCGGCCAATGCAGCGCCAGCGCCAATCAAGGCCGTTGCCTTGAGGAGTTGACGGCGACTGATTTGTGGGGATTTTTGGGTCGTCATGATGATTCTCTCCTTCCTAAATTGCTTTGAAATGTTCCGGTTCGGTGAAATGAGTCGGGGGAAACCGTGCCCCGGATCAGCGCGGTGAACTCAATAAGAGACAGCTTGGCGGGTAGTCTTTGGTCAGGATATAGAGTAATAAATGGGGGCTTACCCTAATTTATGCCAAAAATCTAGACAATGTGGGACGTTTAGTTGACAGCAAGCGAGATTATCTCGCAGAGACAGCGATGGTCCAGCATTGGCTAGTGATAGACAGCTGGCGCAGACCCTGTTGCTCTATAAACTTTTACAAACCTGGGAAAAGTACATGGTAGCTGGAACAATTAGCACTACATTATTTTAAATGTAAGATTGACACGTTGTCAAATCTTGGTATACAATATACTAAATGCGTGATAGGCAACCTTATAGTGCGAGGGAATTGGGTAGGCTTGGCGTCTACAACATTTTCCCTGATGTCTACGCCAGCCTAGACCCGCTGCGGCCTCCCCAGCCTTAAAAAGGCAGCAGTAGCGTGTCTACAATCGATGCCTTCAAAGACGGAGGGCCTGAAAAAAGAAAATAATCCTAGCAACGCGCACCCACCATGAAAATCACCAAGCTGGAAACGATCTGGTTCGAAGCAATGCCCAAAGGCGCATGGCAACAGCAAATGGGGCAGTCGCGCCAGGCGTTGCCCAACAATTGTTGGGTGCGCGTCTACACGGATAATGGCCTCGTTGGGCTAGGTGAAACCTACTACATTCCTTCGGCCACCAGCGCCATCATCCATGATGTCTATGCGCCGCTGCTGATTGGCCGTGACGCACGCGATATCGAGAATAACTGGGCCAATCTTTTTGCCTTAGTCAACTTCTGTGGCTTTGCCGGCGCCGAAATGCGCGCGCTCTCGGCGCTTGATATTGCCCTTTGGGACTTGGTGGGTCAGGAGACCGGCCAACCGATCTACAACCTACTGGGTGGGCGCAACCGCGAACGAATCCAAGTCTACAACACCTGTGTCGGCTATGGCAACTATCCCGACTTTGCCTGGCTCGAAGGGCGCGCCGGGGAACTGGCCGAGAGCTTGTTGGGCCAGGGCATTAAGGCGATGAAGATTTGGCCCTTTGACCAATTTGGCGTGACACTGGCCGGGCCCGCCAACCCCCACGGCAAAGTTCGCATGTGGGGCGGAGAAACCGCCGCTGGCTTGCTTGCCCATTCGATTGACAACGAAGACTTAAAGCGCGGCCTGCAAATTGTCGCCGATATTCGGAAGGCGGTAGGTGACAAAATGGCGATTGCGATCGAAGGCCATGCGCGCTGGGATCTGCCCACCGCCACCCGCATTGCGCGGGCGTTGGAACCCTATGACATCCTCTGGTTGGAAGAGATCATGCCGCCGGATAATCTCGAAGCGTATGTGCGCTTGAAGGCGGCAACCACTGTTCCGTTGTGCCAAAGTGAGCGATTGTTCACACGTTTTGGTTTTCGCCAAGTGATCGAAAAGCCGGTTGCCGATATTATCATGCCGGATGTGGCCTGGGGCGGCGGCATCACCGAAACGCGCAAAATTTGTGCGCTGGCCGACACCTATTATCTGCCGATCACCTTGCACGACACGGTCGGACCAGTCGCGCTGTGGGCCTCGGCGCATTTGATGTTGCACATCCCCAATGCCATGATCATGGAGAGTGTGCGCGCCTATTGGGGCGAAGGCGGTTGGTATAATGATGTGGTGACGGCGCCGATTCGCATTGAAGAAGGTTATCTTAGCTTGGGCGATCAGCCTGGGTTGGGCATCGCGCTGCGACCTGAATTAGTGCAACGCCCCGACGCGCGTGTCCGGGTGACGACCGAGCAAGATTTGGAACAGTGGGTATAGCAGAGGGAAAACACCCAAAAGCAGAAGGAGATAGCCGGTGGCAAGGGCGCCTTTTCAAGTATTGGTTTACCCTTATCGCAAAGCAAGCAACGGCGAATTTGAATATGCGTTGTTAAAACGGGCGGATGATGCGTATTGGCAAGGGGTGGCGGGTGGCGGTGAAGATGATGAAACCCCACTAGCCGCAGCCAAGCGCGAAACGCGCGAGGAGAGTGGCCTTCTCGAACATTCCGCCTTTCTACAGCTAGATACCGTCTGTCCGAACCCAGTGACCGAGTTCAGGGACAGCTATTTATGGGGCGACGACGTTTATGTCATCCCTCAATATTTTTTCGGTGTGCAGGCCGACCAGCAATCGATTGTCCTTTCGCATGAGCATACAACTTATCTCTGGCTGAATTATGAAGCAGCGCTGAGCCTGATGCAGTATGATGGCAACAAAATTGCCCTGTGGGAGTTAGACCGAAAATTGCGCGGGCTAGGGCCGCGCGACTAATGGGCAAAATGACCTCTCCCCCCGCCCTCCCCTGCTGGGAGGGAGCCTGTCACGGGACAGAAGGAGAGATTTCGTCTGTCCACCAAACAGTCCCCTCCCTGCAGGGGAGGGTTAGGGTTACTGC
Organism: Caldilineales bacterium; assembly: GCA_038318235.1. GTDB lineage: Bacteria > Chloroflexota > Anaerolineae > Caldilineales > Caldilineaceae > JAPLGZ01. Next base: position 58 of record JBBQBY010000089.1, on the reverse strand, counting down.
CATTCAGTTAAGGATGCGTAGGTGCGGTTTGTAACCGCACATGCTTGGGTAACCTGAC
>JBBQBY010000088.1:0-17696 GCA_038318235.1 Caldilineales bacterium | reverse complement strand
CTGTGCACCATATAGCGAAAGAAATACATCATTCTTACGATGCGTAAGTAATTCTTTTGGTAGATAATCAACTTACCGTAAAATGTTGATAGTCCTCTAAAAAAGAGACCGTTTACTATCCACTATATATATTAATATCATTCCGATGTGCTGGCGGGTGCTACCTTAAAGTTTAGAGAAGCGCGCTAAAAATATTTTTGTCAATGCTAATTCAATATCAATCAGGTGAAATCATATGTTTACCCTAAACCCAACATTGAAGCCATTCAAACAAATTCATCTCAGCGGCAGTTTCTTACTGCCCGCTTCTCCGTCGATCACTGTTCAATTGGCTGTTTTTACTAGGCGTCAGCCTGTCCGTCGGGCGATTAGCCAGTCTTCTATCTCCTATCTACCTAACAGTTTTCCGGTCACCATCCAGGCCAGACCTAATGGGCAAGGGGGTGACGATTCGATTCAGCAATATAGGCTTAACAACCAGCTAAAAAGTAAATTAGCGGTGAAGGGTGCCTTCTAAGCCAATGCCTGATCTGTCCTAAACCGCTTTCTGTCGATTTGGGAAGAATTGGCAAGAAAAGGTATAGATTAACGAGGGTTCGTTGCCATTTGATGAACAACAGGTGCGCGCACTGGGTCGCTTAATGAAGGCATACAGGGGATAATTTCGCCCAGTGCGACGCATGCAGTGGAAATTTCAACCGAATTTTGTAAAAGACAGGCCGAGCACCTAGGTGCTCGGCCTGTCTTTTACAAAACCGAAATCAATTTGAGAACGGGAATTTTGCCATCGTAGGGGCGCCCCACAATAAAACGCTAATTTCCATTCTGACTTGAATATAACGTAACGCTTCAGGCTCGGCGAAGAAACCGGGTTTTTCTGGGTAGCATTAGCCTGTCTTACGCATAAAAAACCCGGTTTCTGGCTGAACAGTTACAATATAACTAAATTACACTATTACTTTAAAAGCCAGATGGTACTTTAAAAGCCAGATGGTTGAATTAAACCATAGTTGCCATCCTTGCGGCGATAAATAATGTTGGTGCTCTTGGTATCTGGGTTGAAAAAGACATAGAAATCGTGGCCTAGTAGCTCCATCTGTTCCAGTGCTTCTTCTTCATTCATCGGCTGCAAGATGAATTCTTTGCGGCGGATGATGTTGCCGTTGGCCGCTTCTTCGTCTTGAGTTACTTCTTCTGCGGTTTCTTCCACCAACTCTGCCTCTGCCGCAGCCACAACCGACGCCCGTCGTTTGCTATCGTAGCGCCGGCCCTTGAAACGCTTAATCTGGCGAGAGAGCTTGTCCACCGTAGCATCAATCGAAGCGAAAATGTCGCTTGTTGACTCTTCGGCACGCAGGATTTGGCCGTTCGTCCAGATGGTAATCTGGGCAGTATAACTGTCGTTAGCCGAGCGTGTCGCACTATGCGTCAACTCGGCGTGGGCATCGCGCACCTGAGGCAAAAAACGCTCTAACTTGCCAACTTTCTTTTCCACATACTGTTGCACCCAGTCAGTGATTTCGACATTGCGGCCATGCACAATCAGTTGCATAAGTCTTCTCCTTATCTGATTCCTTGTCTAACGCCATAAGTCTAACGCCATAAATGGTTATGTTGGGGAGTTGCGAAAAATTCAAGCATTTCCCCGACAAATTAAGCTGGCTGTGTTGGCTTGGTCAGTCAGCTTGTGCATCTCTAAATTTACCAGAAAATTGCTCTGGCATCCGTAATTAGTCATCGGTTCTGCGTGATTTTGCAAGGGGAGCGCTTCATCCGATGCCCATATGCTTGGCAACTGGCGTCGCCAATGTTAAGCCATAGACGGCCGTTGCGCCTGCGGTTATGGCTGCGGTGGCACAACCGCGCAAGGTGGCGCCGGTTGTATAGACATCGTCGATCAACAGAATGGTTTTATTTTGGATGTCAGGATGCGCTTGAAAGGCGCCGTCCACATTCGCTTGCCGCTGATGAGCATTCAAACGAACTTGTGATAGCGTCGCACGGGTGCGTACGAGCCAATCGGGGTGAAGTGTTAATTGAACTTGCTGGCAAAACGCGCTGGCTAATAATTCTGTTTGGTTATAGCCACGCTCCGCCAAACGGTTGGCATGGAGCGGCACTGGCACCACGCCATCTAGTGTGCTATAAATTGCCAGCCAGGGTGTTTGTGCAAACATCGTGACTAAATAACGTGCTAATAGGGGGGCTAGTTCCGGGCAATTTTCATATTTCAGGTGATGGATGCCTTGACGCATTGGTCCAACATAGCGGGTTGCTGTGCGGGTAAAACGTAAGGGTGAGTTTAGGCGCAGTTGGCAGTCTAGACATTGATCTGTTGGTGCGTGTTGGACGGTGCCACAGCGGGCACAGATCGCATGGCCAATCGGCTCAACTGTTTGGGCGCAGACAGCACAGAGGTAATGACCCGCTTGTTGGCAGCCTACACAAATTGGTGGGAAGAGTAAATCCAGACCCTGTTTGCCAATTTGCCAGAACCAACTTAGACGCTGGGGCGTAGATGTGATCACACTAGGCCAATCTCCCGCTGTGCTGGCTGTCGCAGAGGACAACAAGCACTAGCAACTGATTGTGCTCAAATTTGTAGGCTTTATGCTTTAGCGAACTGGGAACCAAGCTTGCAATAGATCATTAATGAAAGTGCGTAAATCATCCCCCAGAATGAGCAGAATGGCTAGCATGACAATCGCAAACAGGATAATGATCAATGCGTATTCAATAAAACTTTGACGACCGCGGTTAGAAGGTAAGCGTGACATAATCAGCCAATCTCAATTCGATGCTTTGCTGTTCGTGTCTTCTAAGCGCACCCAACCGCGGCGTAAAGCTAATACCGCAGCCTGGGTGCGATCCTCGACGCCAATCTTGCGCAACACGCTGCTCATGTGATTTTTCACAGTTTGGCGGCTGATGCCCAATTCGTGGGCAATTTCTTTGTTGCTGGCGCCACGGGTAATGAAGACAAGAATCTCCATTTCGCGAGGACTCAACGGCGTATACTGCTCTTGGGCGGTGTCGCCACTGTTGGATCCCTCTTCCAGTTGTTCGATGATCCACCGGAAGGCATCCGGTTTGGTCAGAAACTTATTATTGATCACATATTTGCCATCCGCAACTGCCCGAATGGCCGGAATTAGTTGGCTTGGGCGCACATCCTTGGGATAATACGCCGAGGCGCCGGCCCGCAAGGCATGTAAAAGTTGTTCATCATCGTTGTACGCGGTCAAGACAATGATGTTGATCTCGTCGTAGGTTTGTCGATTTTTGATTTCGCGCGTGACCTGTAGACCATTTTTGCCAGGCAAGTTAATGTCCATCAAAATGACATCTGGTTCAAGTTGCAATGCACGCTTGACTGCTTCATCACCATCGGTGACTTCCGCTACGATCTCAATGTCCGGCTCTTCGTCGACCACGCGCCGCAAGCCCTGGATCAGCAACGGATGGTCTTCAACGATCATTAACTGAATCGGGGGGCGCTCAGATGATTCGTTTGGTTTGTTATAGTTCGTCATGGATATTAGTTGCGTTTGCTAATTTGTTTCTACCTTGGCACTTCGCTGCGGCTTCATTCAGTGATTTTAGATGGGTTGAAGCAGATGAAGGTTTACAGAAAAGGCTACAGTAGAAATAGTCTGTTCGAATTGGCTGACAAAAATCCCTCTAATTAAAAACTTAAAGCGATAGACTGAGTATAACATTGGGATTAACCTGTTTCAATTCAGCCATTTCAGTGATCTTTTGCGCAAATAGGATTAAATGGGGTCTAAATTGCCGTTAAAGCGAACCTAACACCTATGCTCGGCCGATTGGACGGCTTGAAACTAAACTTGTACCGAGATGTGAGCATGCTGTTGGCGGCGCAGATCTGTTTCGCGTTATTCATGGCCGCGTGCACCACCGATCCCATATCCCTATGATCGCGTCAGTCAACTGCGTGAGGTAAATATAGTATACAACAACATGGCTGACTACATGGTATTGCTAGATCGTTATCAGGAATGCTCAATTCGGACGCGGATAAACGCGGATTTGCGCAGCTCAAACGGTTTGCCGATGGCATACGCTATGTGAAAGGTCGAAAAACCGATTGTTTAGAAAAAAATCCGCGTCTATCTGCGTTGATCCGCGTCCGATTTTTTGAATTGAGCATTGCTGGGGTGCGAAAGTGGCATTAGGTGGCGTTATCTTAGTGGATTACAATAATAGGAATAGACAAAAATGGTTCAAGCGGATCGCAAGGGGTTGACTATCTTCCAGGAAGCGGCGTAACGGTCTTTCGTCTGTCCCTGATCGGCGCCGCCGCTTCCTGGAAGATCTGAGCGATTTCCCCCTTGCGATCCGCTTGAACCACAAAAATTAGTAACTACACTGGAGGAATCTATGCCAAATAAACTAAAAGCAGGGGTCATCGGCCTGGGCATTTTGGGGCAGCAACATGCGGAATTTTTAGACAATCATCCCGCCGTGGATGTTGTCGCCGTCAGCGATCTGCGCCAAGTGGCGGCGGAACAAGTGGCGGCTAAGCTGAACGCGGCGGCGTTCACCAACTATGACGAGATGTTCAAGCAACACCAACTCGATTTGGTTGTCGTGGCCACGCCGGATCATCTGCATCGCGCCCCGACGTTGGCCGCGATTGCGGCGGGGGTGCCGAATATTTTGCAAGAAAAGCCACTGGCTACCAGTTTGGCCGATGCCGACGCGATTTATAATGCGCTGGAACAGGCCGGCACGCGCTTCTTTATCGACTTTGCCAATCGCGCCGTGCCCACCGACATTGCCACCCGCTATGTGATCCAGAACGGGCTGCTCGGTCGTATGGTCTATGGCGAAGCCCGTTTGGATGACAACATCAGCGTGCCGACGCAAATGTGGGGCGATCGCACCAAGGATTTCGCGGCTGGCTCATCCACTGCTCACTTTTTGCTCAGCCATGTGGTCGATCTGTTACGTTGGTATTTTGCCCCGGCGGAAGTGACGGACGTTTACGCCATGAGCCAACAAATCGTGTTAGGGTATACACCAGACCTCTACGACGCGTTTTTGACCTTTAACAGTGGACTGAAAGTGCGCGTTAAGGCTGAATGGATCAAACATATGGATCAACTGGTGGAATTTTACATGGGCTTCTCCGGCAGTGAAGGCACGTTGATCTATAACAAAGCGCCGGGCTTCGGTGTTGAACGCAGTTGGCGCGCTAATCTTTCAGCCACAGTAGGCACCGATGCACTGTTGCAACATCAGGCTACCCTGCTTGAACTCGGCGCCAATGTGGCGGCTAAAGTTCATCGCCCTGCCCCCGCGGCGGGTACACTGGCGGCGGGCGGTGGTAAGACAGCGTTGGCGCTGGAACATCACGGGGATGTCGCCGGTGGCACGATGGCGTTGGTTGGGCCGATCATTGATAGCATTCTGGAAAACACAGCTATGCCAGCCAGTTGGCAGCAGCGCGGGCCATTGCCCAATCATATCGATGGGCTGCGTCAAGCCCAAATCGTGATGGCGATCATTGAGTCGAGCCAGACCGGCCAACCGGTGAGCTTAAAATAGTTGGTTTTGTCGTGTGAATTTATAGACAACACACCCGGAAGCTTGGCACTTCCGGGTGTGTTGTCTATAAAGATGGTATTTCGCATGATTCTTTCGATTGCGTTACACTGTTATTGCGTGCTTCGCCGCGCCTGCACATTGGCCACTTTTTTGGAGATTACTTAACCGTTCACTATGAATCGTAACTATTCAGCTATTCAATGGGTACTGTTCGTCACCTTTTTGCTTAATCTGTTGGCCACGGTGGTCAAGCTGGGCGTCGGGCTCTGGTCGGGCGCGCTGAGCTTGGTGGCCGATGGGTTAGATACATTGTTCGACGGCCTTTCCAACGTGATTGGCATGATCGCAGTGCGTATCAGCAGCCAACCACCCGATGAAGATCATCCGTATGGCCATCGCAAATTTGAGACATTGGCAGCCCTATTCATCGCCGCCGCGCTTTTCATCACCGCCTGGGAGCTGGCCAGGGGCGCGATTGAGCATCTCCTCAACCCACAACTGTTGATTGTCAATTGGTGGAGTATTGGTGCGCTGGTTTTTGGTGGGGTAGCGCAAGCCTTTACTGGTTGGTGGGAATTGCGTAAGGGGCATGAATTGGCCAGCGAAATTTTGATTGCCGATGCCCGCCACACGATTGCCAGCATCGGCGTCAGCATTGCCGTCTTGATCGGGTTTGGGTTGGTCTGGCTGGGGTATCTCTGGGCTGACCCGCTCGTCGCGTTGTTGGTGGCTGGTGTGATCGCCAAGATCGGCGTGGACACGGTGCGCGAAAACATTCCGGCGCTAGTTGATCGCGCACCACTGGATGCCCAGCAGATTGGCGCGGTGGTGGAGACTGTGGCCGGGGTGGAAAGCTATCATCGCATCCGTAATCGTGGCCTGGCCGACAATGTGGCCATAGATCTGCATGTGCGGGTCTCGCCCATCCTTTCGATGGAAGAAGCCAACGCGATCGCCGACGAAGTGCGCCGCCGTTTACTGGCCCTGCCCGGCGTCGATGATGTGACTGTGCATGCCGAGGCCCAACGTGGGCCAGAGAGTGCCACCGATCTCTACACCGCCACCAAACTGGCGGCCCAGGAGATCGGCGTCATGATTCACGAGTGGTCGGTGCAGTCGATTGATGGCCAATTGCGCCTGCATTTACATGTGGGCGTCAACCCGAATTTGACCCTGGCCGTCGCGCACCAGATGGTGGATCAGCTCGAACAGATAATCCTCCTGCGCCAGCCGCAGATCCAGTCTGTGCATAGCCATATCGAATTGGCGAACGCCGATATTTTGCCCAGCGCGCATGTCAGCAGTGGTTTGCAACAACGCATCACCGGCGTGATCGAAAAGGCGGTTGCGACCATCCCCAATTTGAGCGACCCGCACGACATCCAGGTGCGGCAGGTCGAGGGTCGGCTTTTTATTACGGTAGAGACGCTGGTGGATGGCGCCCTGTCTGTGGTCGAAGCGCACGAACTGAGCACGCGGCTGCAAGAGGCGATCCGCGCTAATGTGCCGAATGTGGGCGAGGCACTGGTGCATCTGGAGCCACAAGAGGGATAACCGCATCCATACGGCTAAGCCTTGAAAGCTTCCCCAACAGTTTGGGCCAAAGCAACATTCACAAACATATTCAGACTGACACCATCGTGCTCGGCAGCTTCGACCAACTGCCGATGGAGTGAGCGCGGCACACGGACAACAAATTTACCGCTAAACTGCTCACTTCTCGCTGCATTAACGTTTGCCACCCGCTTGACCCAGGTTAACAGGTTTTTCCGCTTATACTTTCATTGAACTTGATCGATTCCATTTGACCTTTCATCCCTAGAGCTAAACGATAGTAAGCGCCAGTCCACTGCACAAAACGCCACATTTTTGCCGTTTGGTTTACTGATTTATCTGAGGTAAACTAAACAGGTTATTGAATTTCACATCACAGTTAGATATATATCTTTACCATTCCATCATCAGATCAGAAAAGTTTCTAGGGCGGCGCGCACATCGGTTTATTCACCGAAGAATAGCCATGTGCATAGCATCATTACTCAGTGGTTGAGCCATCCCCTGCGCCGACAAGGTTTTCGCCCTTTAATCACGCCAGAAGTTTGTATTTTGTCACCGAATGCCTGTTCGTTTGGGCGCTTTTGATTTAGGCTATTCCAAAAAATAAATCGTCCATATACCCGTGGAGGGAGCAATTCTCTAATGCGGCGTTTACAGGAGTACACAGGCATAAGAGAACGCCTCCTCCGCGTATACTTATTTTTCTGGAATGGCCTTAGACGATCATAAGCACCTATGTGGTTAATCAACCGCTTGCGGAACTATGTAAACTAGAATTTTGTGCCAATCAATCCCGCGACTTGCCATTTTGAGCGTTTTTGTGGAAGCGGACGCTTTTGTTCATCTAGTTATCAACGAGTAAGGAACCAGTTGTATGTCCATCGAAAATAAATTACCGCGCAGTTCCCCAGAAGCCCAGGGTATTTCTTCTGCTGCCATTCTGGCCTTTGCCGAGGCCGCCGAGCAGAAGATTGATGCCCTCCACAGTTTTATGCTTGTACGCCACGGCCAGGTGGTGGCCGAAGGTTGGTGGTCACCCTATGGGCCCACCGATCCCCACATGCTCTTCTCTTTAAGTAAAAGTTTCACCTCAACCGCTGTCGGTCTAGCTGTGGCTGAAGCCCGTTTGACCGTGGAAGATCGCGTGCTCGCCTTCTTCCCCGAAGATTTGCCTGCCGAGATCAGCGAAAATCTAGCGGCGATGCGCATCCATGATCTGTTGGCGATGGCTACGGGGAATGCTGAAGACACGACGCGCTATTTGCACGAAGCGCCGCATGGCAATTGGGCAAAAGCCTTTCTGGCGCGGCCGGTGGAACATAAGCCCGGCACGCATTTTATCTATAACAGCGGCGCTACATACATGTTATCGGCCATCGTCCAAAAATTGACCGGCCAGAAACTTGTGGATTACCTGCAACCACGTTTGTTTGAGCCGTTGGGCATTGAGCATCCTACCTGGGAAAATTGCCCGCGCGGGATCAACGTGGGCGGCTGGGGGTTGAGCATTCAGACCGAGGATATTGCACGCTTTGGTCAGCTATATTTGCAAAAAGGCGTATGGAACGGCCAACAATTGGTGCCCGCAACGTGGGTGGCGCAGGCAACGATTAGCCAGGTTGAAAATCGCAGCCAGTCGAACATTGATTGGCAACAAGGCTATGGCTACCAGTTTTGGCGTTGTCAGCATGGAGCGTATCGCGGCGATGGCGCATTTGGTCAATTTTGTGTGGTCATGCCCGAACAGGATGCGGTGCTGGCGATCACGAGTGGCGTTGGTGATATGCAGGCCGTGCTGAATGTGGTCTGGGCACATTTGTTGCCGGCCTTTGCGCCAGCGGCATTGGCCGAGAATTCCACCGCGCAAACGGCGTTGAGCAAGCAGTTGGCTAACCTCGCGTTCGTTCCGGCGCAGGGCGAATCTTCATCGCCGCTGGCTGCCAAAGTGACGGGCCAGCTCTATCATTTTCCGATTGATAAAGATAAAGCGATGGAATGGGATGAAGTGCAAGTGGAAGCGATCTCACTCGACTTTACCGACGAAGGGTGTATCTTAACCGTTCGTGATCAACGGGGCGAGCACCAAGTGGTGGCGGGCAACAAGGCATGGCGCAAAGGCGCAACTACGCTCATGCCACATGCCAAGCGCCGTTCGGCGGCGAGTGGCGCTTGGACAGCCGAGGATACTTATATGATGAAAATCTGTTTGTATGAGACACCTTTTTGCCCTACGATCACCTGTCAATTTGTAGATGAGCAATTGATCTATAGTTTGCGTATGAACGTTGGTTTTGGGCCAACGCAACGCCCGCAACTGGTGGGACGACGCGGATAATTTTCCAATTATCGGCACGGCCATAACTTGGATGCTGGCAAAATAAGGAACGAAGCAATCTTAGCCATCGTTATAAAATTCGTGTGACTAGAGAATACAACCTATGTTGGTGTCTTTATACGGGCGCAAATTGTATTCTGAAAGAGTAGAGCAATCAGGTTATGCATATTAAAGTCGGTTGTACATTTATCTATGAGTCGGAATATCCCACGCCAATGATCTTTTTGATCCGCCCCACTGCTTTCGACCGCCATCGCATTCTCGAAGAGGTGCGCGTGGTAACGCCGTCTGTCCCGGTCGAAGATTATATCGATAATTTCGGCAATGGCGCGTGGCGGCTGATGGCGCCGCCGGGCCAAATGCAGTTGCAATATGACGCGCTGATCGATGTTTCTGGCGAGCCAGATCTGACCCTGTCGCATATCCCGCAGACATTAGTCGAAGACATGCCCTACGACGTGTTGCCCTATACATTGCCCAGCCGTTACTGCGAATCGGACATGTTTAGTGACGACGCCTGGCAATTATTTGGCGAATCACAGATGGGTTGGCCGCGCGTCCAAGCCATCTGTGATTGGGTACACAGCAATATTACCTACGGGATTGGCAGCACAGTTCACACTTCGGGGTATCAGGCTTATCAAGCTCGGCGTGGCGTCTGTCGTGACTTTGCGCATATTGCGGTCAGCTTCTGTCGTGCGCTCAATATCCCGGCGCGCTATGTCTATGGCTATCTGCCTGATATTGCGGTGCCCTTCGACCCTGTGCCGATGGATTTTCACGCTTGGTTCGAAGCCTACCTGGGCGGCGCTTGGCACACGTTTGATGCCCGCCATAACAAGCCGCGCATTGGGCGCGTGGTCATCGGGCGCGGGCGCGATGCGGTTGATGTCGCGCTCACCACCACTTATGGGGCCAGCCGCTTGCTCAGCCTGAACGTGCGGGCGGATCAAGTGGATGAAGTTTCATCATTGGCGACGGCACGGCTCATCAATAGTACGTATTAGAAAAGTCCGCCACGCCCAGAGGTAGGAGCCCATATGGGGCGTGTTGCTTTTACCCAACTGCGAACCCATTCGCAACTGGGTCCATAAAAATGTTGTTCTATCCAGGATCTCCGTTTGATCAGAGTGTCTTGGTACAGGTGCATTTTTGCTATGAATAATTATTCTTCACAAACCAATAAAACAGCAATTCCGTCCACTAAGGCAGTGGGCTTCCAGACCGAGCCGCACGTACATGGGTTAAACAGTGACAAACAACTAGCCCAGGAAAGCATTCAGTTCATTGATTATCGCAGCATCGAATGGGCGCGGGTGCAACGGACGCGCTGCTTAATTCACCAACGTTTTCACTATGACTATCCCGGCCCGGTGCGCGAACTGCGCCATCGGCTGATGGTTGTGCCCACGGATCAGCATGGTTATCAGCGCCTGTGTGACTATCAGCTTAATGTCTCGGTGCCGGCGCTTTCGCAACAATGTGAGTTGGATAACTTCGGCAATCGCATTTTTCAATTTCATATTGCCCAGGTGCAAGAAAAGCTTGATTTTGAGGTTTGGACGGCGCTTGAGCAGAGCATTCAGCCAGCAACCCGACCATTGGTGCCCGCCGAACAAGCGCACCACTACTTGACGCCCACGCGGCTGACCACGGCCGATGCCACCATCGATGCCATTGCGCATAAACTTAGCCAGCAACATCAGGAACCCGCGCAACTCGCTGAAAGTATCAATGACTGGACGTTTCTGGCAATGTGCTATGCGCGGGGCGTGACCCAGGTCAATACGACCGCGTCCGAAGCGCTCGCCTTGGGTGCGGGGCTATGCCAGGATTATTCGCACATTATGTTGGCCGTCTGTCGTGCGGCTGGTTTGCCGGCGCGCTATGTTTCGGGTCACTTGCTGGGTGAAGGCGCTTCGCATGCTTGGGTGGAAGTTCTCTTGCCCAGCCAGCAGCTCGGCCACCTGGAAGCCTGGCCGCTCGATCCGACCAATCATTGTCAAGCGCGCAATAAGTACATCACCATTGCGGTGGGCCGTGATTATGCGGATGTCGCGCCGACATCTGGTAGTTTTCTCGGCGCCTATCCTGGGCATCTGACCGTGAGCAAGCGCGCCGGCCTGACCGCAATCGAGTATACCGACGGTCAAGTAGTCAGCTTAGAAAGCTAAAAACTGCATTCATGTCATGCCAACGACGGCATCCTCGGCCAACACCTTACCCAACGTCGCCACCAACCGATCCGCATCCGCCTGGTTAAAGACCAGCGGTGGTTTCAACTTGAGCACATTATGGAAAGGGCCATCGGTGCTGATCAAAATACCATGATCACGCATGCGTTCGGCGACATAGCTGGCCTGCGCACCGGCTGGTTCCAACGTGTCGCGGTCCAGCACCAGTTCGATGCCGACAAATAAGCCCAGACCACGCACATCGCCGATCAACGGATAGGTAGTCATCAATTGGCGCAAACTGTCAACCAGCCGCTGGCCAACCGCGTACGCATGCGCCTGCAAGTCTTCCGCCTCGATCACATCCAGCACCGCCAAGCCCACCGCACACGAAACCGGATTGCCACCGAAGGTATTAAAATACTCCATGCCATTCGCAAACGCATCGGCAATCGCCGGCGTTGTCACCACCGCGCCCAACGGATGACCATTGCCAATCGGCTTGCCCATCGTCACAATCTCGGGCACAACGCCTTGCGTTTCAAAACCCCAAAAATGCGTGCCAACACGCCCAAAGCCGACTTGCACTTCATCGGCAATACAGACGCCACCGGCGGCGCGTACATGCTGATAGGCCGCGGCTAGATAATTGTCCGGCAACACAATCTGTCCGCCGCAGCCAAGCACCGATTCGGCAATAAACGCCGCGATGCCACGTCCTTGTTGTTGCACCTGCGCGATTAGCTCATGTACATGGTCGGCATAGAGGATGCCACTCTGCGCACTCATACCCTTGAACTTGCCCCGATAGGGATCAGGCATCAGCGCCACATGCGTGTGGGCGGGCACGCCTTTGCCACCGGCGCCATCAAATTTATACGGACTCACCTCGATCAACGAAGTCAGATTGCCGTGGTAGGCGACATCGACACAGATCAGATCTTGTTGATTCGTGTAGGCGCGCGCCAGGCGAAGCGCCAGGTCATTGGCTTCACTGCCCGAATTGACAAAAAAGCAGACGCGCAATGGCTCCGGCAACGTGGCGCACAGGCGTTCCGCGTACTCGACAATGTTATCGTGCAAATAGCGCGTGTTGGTGTTGAGCACCGCCATTTGTGCTTGTGCTGCTTTGACCACATGCGGGTGACAATGGCCGACATGACAGACATTGTTGACCACATCCAGATACGTGTAACCATCCTCATCGTATAGAAACTGCTGTACACCGCGCACGATCTTGAGCGGCTTTTTGTACGAAATGCTCAGTGATTTGCCCAAGTTTTGCCGCCGCGCCGCCAGCAATTCCGCTTTGTCGCGCTTTGCCGGTGGAAAAATTGCGGCTGGAATCTGCAAAATTAAGTTGGGATCAGGGCTAAGACTCAGCCAGAGTGTACGTTGGCTGGACGCGGCGACGCCGTTAAAATCGGTGCCTTCACCCAGCAAGTCGCAGATAATTTGAAAATGCAGATGCGGCGGCCAGTCGCCATTGGTTGGATAATTGCCGATCTTGGCGAACAGTTCGCCTTTTTTTACGGCTTTACCAACTGCGAGCCCGTGCAGCGAATCCTCACTGAGATGACCATACAGGGTGTAGAATGTGAGCGGATCACCAGCTTGCCGTGAGCAGGATACGGTGTGTTCTAAAATAATCACCGGCCCGTAATCATGATAGGCCGCGTTGTTGGCAAAACTGTGGACGACGCCATCCAGCGGCGCAAAAATTGGGGAACTAGCCGGTTGAAACAAGTCGATGCCTAAATGCACCGTGCGCCGCTCAGGCAATTCGTCACTGGGCACGTTGAATTGATCACCCGTGTAGACCAACCGTGCCTCGTTGTAACGACCAATGCCCACCGGCGCGTTCGCCGCTTGCATTCGTTTAAAAAGCGTTTCCGTGAAAGTTGCCGTGTCGTTGACCGCGGTTAATTCGCCCATTTCTAAACTGCCGAAACTCCAGTCAAAGACCAGCGTCGGCGCGGTCTTCAAATCCAGATTGATCACCGGATACAATTGATCGGCATTGGCGCGCAGCCATTGCACAACGCGCGGTGCTTGGGGACAGGGTGGCAGACCACAAACCTGACGGAAAGCATAATGGACCAATGTTGGTTTGAGTGCGACGAGTTTTTCCAGTGCGGTCCAGGCGGGTTGCTCACTGATCGACAAATAATGGTTGTCCGGCTCCAATGCCTGTTGATGGGCGGATAGACTCACGCTCATGCACAGCCGCATGCAGATCAACGGGTAGAGGACGCTTAGCTCCAGTTCAGTCAGGGGATTGACCGTGTGATAGCCACCCACCACACGCGCCGCCGCCGCCACAGGATCTGCCTTGTCGAGCATCACATAGGCCGCCGCAATTGCCACTTCGCAGACGGTGTAGGTATACACCATGTCGCCAAAGTCGATCACGCCCACGACTTGCTTGCTGCGCCCAAAGAGAGCACGCACCGGATCATCACCGACCAGCACATTATAATCGTTGGCATCGCCGTGGATCACGCTGCTGCGTAAACTTGGCAGCAAGGGCGCAACAATTTGTTCAAAATTTGCCAATAGCTGTTCAACGATGGCGCGCCGCACCGCATCCGCAATTTTGTCTTTATGCTGGCGGATCGTCTGGCTGGCCTGTTTGAGATCCCAGTGCAAGGCCCGATGCATGGCTGGGTGGTCAAAGGTCGCCAGCGCCTTGTCCATCTGGCCCAGATACGCGCCCAAACTCTGTAACAGTTCGGCAGCCTGCGGTTTGACCAGCGCCAGTGGTTTGCCGGGCAGATAGGTTAACAGCCGGACAAAGTGGGTAGCGCCGTTGCCACCATCAATGGTTGTAATTTCTTCGCCGGAGACTGTTTTACAGACGCGCGGACAAGGTAGATCGGGCGCGTGAGCCGTCAAATGTGTAATCGCCTGGTTTTGAAAATCGAGCACCGCGCGCTGTTCAGCTGTGCCGGAAATTTTGAGCACAAAGGCGCATCCCGTGGCGTCCTTAAGGTGAAAATTCTGGTCGCGCTCGCTGGGTAATTCCTGCGCTGTGACTGTGATGCCGTAGCGCGTTTGTGCCAGTTGAATGACAGCTTGGGGTGTAAGGCAAGGTCGAACATTAACGAATTGATTTTCAGCGATCATAAAGTTTCCACAAATCGGCTTCAAAATACCGTAGGTCATCCCTTTTAGGGTGACAATGGTTCGGGGTTCAACCGGATCGCAAGAGGGAAATCGCTCAAATCTTCCCGGAAGCTGGTCAACCCCTTGCGATCTGGTTGAACCAGATTCGGTAACCCATCATTGTCACCCTAAAAGGGATGACCTACGGTGAAATTTCACGAGCAGTTTGGGCCACGGTTGTTTGATATAACAGCGCATTTCGTTGTTTACCAACAATCTGGAGCATGCCCATTTTAGCCAGACAATAGGTCATCTTCTGCGCGATCGGGCGCGGTTGTGCGCTGGCCGCGGCCAGGTCGGCATTCGTAAAAGGTTGGTTTAAATTGATTGGCAACAGTGCGGCCAATTCCATGGGCGTGACAAAATGATAGTGACCGACCACTTGCAACATGCGGCGTTCCTGCGTGATCCACGGTCGCCGACGCCAGCGAAAATTTTCGTTTGGGCGGCGAATCTCCTCTTCACGAATCAACAACACTTCTAGCGAGAAGTTGGGATCGAGCAGCAACGTCGGAATGTGGACCAATTCTTGAAAAAGATGTTCGATGACACCTTGCTTCGGTGATTTACGCCGGTTCAACGTTTGCGGTTTAGTCGGATCAAGTTTCACGATCCATTTTTCCTGGGCAATCGGGAAGACCAGACGAATCGGATGGTGGGGCAAAAGTTTGATCAATTTGGGGCGAATCGCAGCAAAGTTGCGGGTCTGGAACTCCACCAGCAAATCAGCGCGCACCAGGTCAATAATATAACCATCAACCGGCACCTCGAATTGGTCCGCTGGTTGCGCATACCAGGCCTTGAGATCCAGGTGCAGCGCTTTTTCATTGAAGGTATTAATGCCCTGCGTTGTCATGGGTTAGTGGGCGAGGCACTATCTGCCCGGCTAACCAGTGGATAGTGCCAACTTTTTAATTTCTGCTGGATAAATTCAATCACCTGTTTGTGTTCGTCCGTGCCGCGCCCGTTGATTGAGATCGGTTCGCCAAAGGCAATGTAGACTTTTTTCGACGGGTCGATGCGGCCCAACTCTTTGATCTTGGGGCCAATCCCCCAAGCGTCGGTTCGGACAGCAATTGGCACGACCGGGACATTGGCGCGCTTGGCCAGCTTGATACCAATTGTGTTGAATTGATCCGGGTCAAATTGCAGGGTACGGGTCGTCTGCGGAAAGACGATCACGGAACGACCACGCGCAATCGAACTGCACCCTTCTTCCAGCACAACTTTTAAATCTTCGCGTGGATTCTCACGGTCCACGACAATCGGGTTGCGCGCGAGCATAATATGCTTAAAGACTGGATACTCGACCATACCGCGCTTGAGCACGAAGATGCAATCTTTGTAGGGCTGAATCAGACCCGGTAGGGCAATCGTCTCTAGGGTGCTCATATGGTTGACGACAAAAACACACGGCCCTGCCAGGCTGGCAAACTTATCCACACCGGTGATTTCAAATTCAACGCCCACTGTCTCTAGCGCTAGCGTCGACCTCTGGCTGCTCTGTTGCCATTCTTGCGCGCCAAATTTTCCCTGTTGCGCGAGCCGGCTATACTTCAAAATTTGGTAGATAAATTGGGGATAATAAAAGAGTGAAGGCAACCAGCGCGCCAGAAAGAAGACGCGGCGCACTGGGGTCTGATAATAACCATGTTCGTCTGTAATTGGTTGCATACTATCTCTCGGCTGGTGCCGATCTGGGTCGGCTAATGACGCTGACAAGGCTCGATTTATCCAAAATAGGATTGCTTCATTTGATTGATGCGCAAGACTAGAGGCCGTCTAGTCAATCATACTGCGGACCGCGTAGATCGTCAAAGTATCGGGTTACGCTAGCGTAAAAGAATCTGGGTGTAACGTTGAGTGGCGTGTGGAAGTCGGCCAGTTATCGTCCATTGCTCCCGTTGAAGGAGAATATGCTATAATTGGTGCAGTAGGCCATGAATGAATTCACGGCCTACCATATAAAACGGGTTGCAACATGTTAAGTCTAGGGTTAAGCCTGTTTCGCGCCCAGTCATATCATCTGAATTACTTTTATATGAAATGGAAGGGAGACGCCGCAATGCAGGTCGAAGTTATTAAATTGCAGTATCGAGCACCTTACGCAGATATAGAAACAGAATTAACTATCTCTGTCGCCATTCCGGATCTAGAACAGGTGCATGCGTTTGCTGACAATCTGCATACGCAAGGTAAACCCTGGCGCGGTGAATATCAAGGCTGGCTGGCTTATTACACCCCAGAGGATCGTAGCCATAAACCACAAAATTCTAAGCAAGAATTTTACCCAGCAGAGTTCTGGATCGGTACTGATCACAGCTGGGCTTTTACGCTAGCTTGGGAAGATGGCGCCGAACAAACGCCATTGACCTTAGAAAGCAAATATTCTCGATAGATTGCCAAGGATCACGCCATGAAATCGCCGACGATGCTGCCCTTGCTTGGGCACGATACCCAGGAGGGTGGTTTTGCTGATGAACAGCTCATCTAATCTGCCTGAATTGCCCGTTCCCCACTTTACTGCGCCTGATCGGCGGGCGCGCGTGCTCGATGCCTGCCCGGCGCTAGAGCCAATCTTTCGCAAGCAAGCCGAACGGCGCCATATACCTGGCGTTGCCTATGGGGTGATCGTCGACGGCGAGCTGATCTTTACCCACGGTTTTGGCGTGTACAATGTGGCCACCCAGGCCGCGGTTGATGCCGACACGGTCTTTCGTATTGCCTCGATGACCAAGAGTTTTGCGGCCTTAGCCATTCTCCAACTGCGTGATGCTGGCAAATTACGCTTGGATGAACCGGTCGCAACCTATGTTCCAGCGTTAGAAAGTCTGTGTTATCCCACGGCTGATACATCGCTGATCACCGTGCGTCAACTGCTTACGATGTCCGCC
>JBBQBY010000087.1:0-17743 GCA_038318235.1 Caldilineales bacterium | reverse complement strand
AAATTTTTTTGTTTGTTTTTTTTTTTTCTCTTTAAAAAAACCCCGGGGGGGGGGGGGTTTTTGTCGTTTTTTTTTTTTGCCCCGTGGCCCCCCCACCCCCCCCGCCCCTACGATGATCAAATGGATGAATTATTGATAGCCCAACGAATTATCCGTGCGCCAGGGGAAGGGACGGTGCCAACTGCGGAAGGGGAATTTGCCCAGGGCTTCCTCGTTCAGATCAACACCTAGCCCAGGTTTCTCTGGCAGTTCCAGATAGCCGTTGACCAACTTGATCGGTTCATCGACAATATCGCGGCGTGGCGCTTCGTCGTCGGCGTGATATTCCAAGATCAGAAAATTATGTGTGCTGGCGGCAAAGTGCACATTGACCGCAGTCGCTAACGGCCCACAGGGATTATGCGGCGCGACGTTGACATAGTGCGCCTCGGCCAACGCCGCAATCTTCTTCATCTCCCACAAGCCGCCGGTGAGACAAATATCCGGCTGAATGATGTCAACGGCCTGCAAGTTGAGCAACTCTCTAAATTCATGCCGCGTGTAGAGCATCTCGCCGGTCGCCAGGGGCACGGTGACATGTTGGCTCAATTTGGCCATCGCGGCATAATTTTCTGGGCGCAACGGTTCCTCGACAAAAAACGGGTTATATTGGGCCACGACTCGGCACAATTCCATGGCGCGCGCCGGTTCAAAGATCGCGGCGTGCGGGTCCAAGCCAATATCAATATCCGGCCCGACCGCGTCGCGCACGGCGGCGACACGGGCTTCGGCTTCACGCAGCGCCTTGTTCCAGGGCATCGTCTGCCAGCCAGGCCCCATTGGTCCCATTTTAATCGCCGTGTACCCATACTTTTCGATCAACGCGACCGCGTTTTCGGCCAATTCCTGGGCCGTTCTGCCGTGCGGTGATTGATAGACCCGAATTTTATCGCGACATTTACCGCCCAACAGTCGGTAGACCGGCAGGTTAGCGGCCTTGCCAGCAATGTCCCACAACGCGTGTTCAATCCCGCTGATCGCTGCATTGACAATTGAGCCGCCTGGAAAACGGGAACCGGCGTACATCAACTGCCACAAGCCTTCAATGTCGCGTGGATCGCGACCGATCAGCCATCCTTCAAAATCGCGGATTACCTCAACCGTCGCCTTGTCCGGCCCACAAGAATATGCCTCGCCCACCCCATAGATCCCCTCATCCGTGTGAACTTTGACATAAGGGATGTTGCGATGGCCGAGGTTGATTAGAAAAGTATCAATTTTTGTAATTTTCATCATTTACCTTTTTAAATGGTGAATGAGGGTAGATGCAGCAAACCGATTTTTATTCAGCATTAACCGTTAACCATTCAGCATTAACCATTACTCAGCCCTTCAACCCTGTCGTCACGATCCCGCGCACGAAATATTGTTGGGCCACAAAGAACAAAACCAGCGGCGGCAGCGCCACGATCAGCGAGGCCGCCATCAAAATGGCCTCACGCGGTTCGTCGCTTTCAAACGGATTGTCTAGAAAATAGCGCAGACCAATTGATAGGGTAAATTTATCGGTAGAATTGAGAAAGATCAACGGACCGATAAATTCGTTCCAGTGTTGCAGGAACGAGAAGATCGCCACCGTGGCGACCGCCGCTTTGGCGAGCGGCAAGATAATGCTCCAAAAGATCCGCACCGAAGACGCGCCATCGAGCTTGGCTGCTTCATCCAAATCACGCGGGATAGTCATAAAAAACTGGCGTAGCAAGAAGATGTAGAAGGCACCGCCGCCAAAATAGGAAGGGATAATCAACGGCCAAAAGGTGTTGATCCAGCCCAGATAGCGAAAGAGCAGGAACGTGGGCACAATCGTCACCTGCCAGGGCAGCATCATCGTGCTGAGCACCAGAAAGAAGAGGGCATCGCGCCCAGGAAACTTAAACCGGCTAAAACCATAGGCCACTGCCGCCGCCGACACGATCTGGCCGATCATCGCCAGCGCGGTGATAATCACCGTATTCCAGATAAACCGTGCAAAAGGCACCAGGGTAAAGACATCGCTATAATTCTTCCAGCGGATCGTTTCGGGCCAAAAAGTCGGGGGAAAGACGTGAAGCTCGGATGCTGATTTTAACGAGCTGGCGATGGTCCAGAGAAAAGGCACACTAAAAGCCAGTGCCGTGATGATGGTGACGACATAAAGCAAAAAGGTGGAGAAGCGCTGGTTGAATGGGCTCCGCTTCGTCTGCCCGATTGGCATACTTGGGTTGTTGATGCCAGGGCGGACGCGCTGTTCGGTTGTTGCCATACTATACCCCCAAATGAGTGCAGTGTGCCGCTCACGAAAATTCGTAATAGACCCAGCGATTCGACAGTTTGATCTGCAAATAGGAGAGAATGCAGATAATCACAAAGAAAATCCAGGCCAGGGCCGAAGCGTAACCCATCTGGAAATAGCTGAACGCGTTGTAATAGAGATGTAACATAAAGAACCAGGTGGCATAGTTGGGGCCGCCAGAGGTCGCAATGTACGCCACGGAAAAGACGCTAAAGCTGCCGATGATGCCGAGGAGCACATTGAAGAGGATCACGGGCGAGATCAAGGCGATGGTAATGTGGCGGAAGCGGTGATATGCATTGGCGCCATCGATTTCGGCGGCTTCGTGCAATTCTTTCGGCACGCCCTGTAAGCCGGCCAGGAAGATGATCATGCGCCCGCCACCCACGCTCGACCACAGTGAAATCAGGATAATTGAGGGCACCGCCCAAGTTTGGTCCACCAGCCAACCGGGGCCTTGAATGCCAATCATGGACAGCAGATAATTGACCAGCCCCAATTTGGGGTTCAACAACCACCCCCACAAGATCGCCAGCGCCACAATCGGGGTGAGCGACGGCAGATAGAAGAGCGCGCGAAAGATATTACGCCCTTTCATGTTTTGGTTGAGCAGCATGGCGGCCAACAGTGACAAGATGACGCCCAAGACGACCGAGGCAATCGAAAAATAGGCGGTGCGCCCTAATGACGGCCAAAATAATTTGTCAACAGTAAAGGCCTCTTTGTAATTGGCGAGACCAATCCATTCAGGCGTGCCACCGATCTTATATTTGGTCAAGCTCAGGTAGAGCGAGGCAACCATCGGCCCCAACGAGAAGACCAGAAAACCGATCACCCACGGGCTGATCCAAAGATAACCTTCGATGGCCTCAAGCCGTTGGATGCGTGTGCCAAACCGAGAAGATTTTGACATATTCTATCCCTTGCTAAAAAACGAGATTAGAGATTGTGGATACGATCATCTCTAATCTTGTCACCCTTTCGGCAAAAATCTAGCGCACGATCTTATGGTTTCGGCTTGTTCAGAATGTCCTGAATCTGCGATGTCACGCCGTCAACGAAGGCCTGGGTGGGCTTTTCGTTGCCTGCCCACAGCGGTTGCATCAACTGGAGCAAGGCGGCTTCCGCCTCACTCTGGCGCCAGTTGGCCGTAATCCGGCTCGCTTGCGCGTTGTCCATAATTTCTTTAAACACGACGCGGAACGGGAACTTGAGCAGTTCTGGCGCGCCATAGACATCGGGCCGGCCACCGACCGTGCCACCGATCAGCCCCAGTTGGATACCGCTGTCCTTGCTGCACAAGAATTGCACCCATTCAAAGGCTTCATTTGGGTGTTTGGTCGCGGTGGTCACACAATGGGCGTCCACTTCGTAATCAGAGCCACCTACGCCGCCGGGTCCAATCGCATTGGGGGCGACCATCCACTTGAACTTATCGCCAATCGTTTTGCCAAAGACGGAGACCGAAGTGCCGCCTTGATACATGCCCAACAGACCATTCGACCACATCTCGGTGTCAGCACCGACCATCTGGTCGGGCTTGGGCGCAACCTTGTGCGTTTGGAAGAGATCATAGAGGAAGGTGACCGCCTGCATGCCTTTTTCCGAATTGAGCTGGAATTTGGTGGCATCTTCGCTGAGCAATTGCTCGCCATAGGAGCGCAAGAGCGTGACACAGGTTTTCCAGATATTGGTGATGCCCGGTAAATAGCCAAATTGTTTGCCATCGGCGGTGGTCAGCGCCTTCGCCAGTTCCACTTGTTGCTCCTGCGTCCAACCGGCCTTCGGCACTTCTTTGCCCGCCGCCTCAATCGCCGTCTCGTTGTAATAGATCACGGCCAACCCTGGGTGCGACTTGAACGGCAAGCCGAGCAATTTGCCATCGACCGTGATGCCTTTCAGACAACCTTCATACCACTGCTTTAGATCCACATTGTTGGAAGCCACCAAGTCATCCACCGGCGTAATCGTCCCCTGTGACCAAGCGAATTGAATGGTTGCGCCACCGAGCGCGCTCCAGCAAGAGTCCCCTAACGTACCACCGGCCACCATCGTGGAGATCTTGGCATTATACTCAGCACCAGGGAAAGATTCTTTGACGACCTCAATGTTGGGGTGCGCCTCCATAAATTTGGGGATCTGCATGTCGTAGAGGGCATCTTCCTGAGCGCCGATCCGTGCATGAAAACGGATCTGGACTTTGTCAGTAGACGGGGCGGCGGCTGCGCCACCAGCGGCTGGGGCGGCAACTGGCACGGGTGCGCATGCGGCGAGCGCAAGCCCGACCGAGGCCATCGAAGTGGCGCGCAAGAAACTGCGTCGCGTCATGGTTTGCTGTGTAGCCATGGAGTTCTCCTTTAATTACTGTAGCTTTGATATTGATTTAGAGCGCGTTTTGTTGGAAAAAGGGTTGGGAGCTTCCAAAATGGGGTCTATAAAACTAACGTAGCTATGGCTTAGATTGACTATCAGGCTTTGCCAACCAATTTAGCACGATCTGTTTATAATAACCGCAAGTATCTGTTAAGTATGGTAGCATAGCCACTACAGTCTGTCAATTGAGATTTTTTATCGCAGGGAAAAATTGATGCAAAGCGCTGTCAGTGTCTGTTATGCCATATGAGAATTAAGTTAGGGTTCAAGAAGAAAGAGGCTTTTATGCAGCAGCCCGCGTTGGTCGTTTCTAAAGTCGTAGTGGGCACAACCAATCCCGCCAAGCTCGCCGCGGTTGATCAGGCGCTCAAACAGATTTGGTCACAGGTAAGTATCGCCAGCATCAACGTAGATTCCGGCGTACGCACCCAACCGTTGAGCGATCAAGAGGCCATTAGTGGCGCAACCAACCGCGCCCGCCTAGCATTGGCCAGCATAGACGCCGATTTGGGCATCGGCGTGGAAGGCAACACCGTAGAGTTGGAACAAGGTATGTTCAGCACCGCCTGGGTGACGGTCGTGGATCGAACTGGGGTGATTGGCTTGGGGTCGAGTGGACGCTTTCGATTGCCAGAAGCGGTGGCGCAGGCCGTGCGCCAGGGTGGTGAACTCGGTCCCTTGATGGATCAACTGACCGGTGAACAGAACACAAAACATAAACAAGGCGCCGTTGGCATTCTGACAAATAATCTGATCACGCGCAGTGCAGCGTTAGAGACAGCGGTTATTTTTGCCCTGACGCGGTTTATAAGCCCAGAATACTATGATTAGAGATACGGCTATTCCTAATCCCGTATTCCTAATCCCGTATCCCTCCCCAAACGCTAACACAGTACAAACGGCGCGCTGACGCCAATCAAATAAACATTTGCTATCCTAGAAATCATAAGCTGCGTTAGACAAAGAGGTTCGTGACGCAGCGGTTTGGGAGGATAGCCGATGGTCAAAGTACACCACCACACAACGGATCGGATCGTCGCTTGGCGCGTGCGCGATGCACTCGCGGCGCACCCATTGTTAGGCGGCGCGACCGCACAAATTCAGGTGATTGGCAGTTATGAAGGGATCATTCTTGAAGGCTGGGTCTTAGATGAACGGGTGGTGCAGTTGGCTTTACGGCTAGCCCACAGGGTGGTTGGCAAACGCTGCATTCAATTGCGCTTACAGACATCACCGCATTCACATCACTGCGCCCTGGCCGAGAGCCGCTAACAAATAACTTATGCAGTGCATATCAGAAGATAACATTGCGCAAGCGCCCAGCTAACAAAAGTCCAGTACAATAAGGGCATATCAAGCATGAAGCGTATGTTCTACAACACATAAATAAGCTTGTTCGTGAACATGCGCTGGACAACATATCAATTTTGCAACAATTACTAAATTAACATTTACAAAGGAAGAACAACAATGCGAACTACCACTTACAACAACGTGATGCGCGATTTTGCTAATCTAACCGATGCCATGAATCGTAACTTTGTCGGTTATGACTTTGCTCGCAATGGCGGTCGAGCCGAGGCGAACCTCAGCGACAGCACAAGCCGCTTACCAGTTGATATTCAGGCCGGCGACGAAGCCTACACAATTACGGCCTATCTGCCCGGCGTCAAGCCCGAAGCAGTCACGATTACCTTCGAAGGCGAAGAACTGAGCATCAGCGGCCAATTCCCACAGGTGGCCGAGGAGACGAAGTTCATCAAGCGCGAACTATTCCACGGCGCCTTTGAACGACGCCTTGGTTTCAATGTCCCCGTCAATGCCGATAACATTGAAGCTAGCTTCGAGAATGGTTTGCTCACCTTGGTTGTACCCAAGGCCGAAGCCGTGAAGCCAAAACAGATTAAAGTGGTTGTGAAATAAGGTAACTTCGTCCCCTTTACACCCCAAGATCTTCTGATCTTGGGGTGTTTTTTGTTTGGGGTGAACTCCGTTGACCCCGCCGAATGATGGTCATTAACTAACGAATGATTGCCGTAATCGTAGGTGCGGTTTTTAACCGCACAGGCTCCGTTCCCCTTGATTGTGCGGTTACAAACCGCACCTACAGGGTTACCGGTTTATTTTTTTAATGACCATCAACCCGTTTTGCATATCAGGCGGTGAATTCATTCACCGTCAACTTTTGTAATAGGCTCACATCTTTTATCATCGAACATGATATAATCGATGTTGCATTGATTGCCAGCTAATCCTTACGCTTGACATAAGCCCGAAATCGTCACACCAGAAATCATTCGGCTGTAAAAGTCAAATCGTGGTAGAATAGTGCAATGTCAATTCAGGAAATCAAAAAAACACGTTCATGCGCCACTCCTTCGATTTCCGTTTTAGAAGGCGCGAATAGGGAACAATTATGATCAAGAAGCTATATTACGCCATTGCCGGCGATCCAAATGAAAAAGCGCTCAAGCGTTTTCGGCCGATGATCACCGAGATCAATACGCTGGAAAAAGAATTCGAACCCAAAAGCGTGGATGAGCTACGCGCCATGACCGCCGAATTCAAAGAACGCGTCCAAAGCGCCACGCAAGAATTACGCGAAGAGCTGGCCACCGCCCAGGCCCAATACATGGCCGTGCTGGGGACAGATGAGCAGAAATTTGCCCGCGTCGAAGTGACACGCATCAAAAAAGAGGTGCTGGCGATTGAGGAAGACGCGCTCTGGGAGATCTTGCCAGAAGCCTTTGCGGCCGTGCGTGAGGCCAGCAAGCGTACGACAGGTTTGCGCCATTATGACGTGCAATTATTAGGCGGCATGGTTTTACATTCTGGCATCATCGCCGAAATGAAAACGGGTGAAGGCAAGACGTTGGTCGCCACGCTGCCGCTTTATCTGAATTCATTGGCCGGGCGCGGCGTGCATTTGGTCACGCCAAACGACTATTTGTCTAAAGTTGGTCTCCAGTTGATGGGACCGATCTACCAACTGCTCGGGGTCAGCGCGGCTGTGATCCAGAACAGTGCCGGCAGTCCGGATAAGGGCAGTTTTATTTTTGACCCCGAATTTCCAGCGGCGGATGATCGTTTTCTCTCCTTGCGCCCGGTCTCGCGGGCCGAAGCCTATCAATGCGATGTGCTCTACGGCACCAACAACGAGTTCGGTTTTGATTATCTGCGCGACAACATGGTGCAGGAACTCGAACGTTTGACGCAACGTGAACTGCATTACGCAATCGTCGACGAAGTCGACAACATCCTGATCGATGAAGCCCGTACGCCGCTGATCATCTCTGGTGAATCGCGCGAAAGCTCGAATTATTATCAAGTGTTTGCCGAACTGGTGAAGACGCTAAAACCCGAAGTTCACTATTTAGTCAACGAAAAAGAGCAGGTTGCCACGCTTACCGAAGATGGCATTGGCTATGTGGAGAAGCGTTTAGGGCTTGAGAATCTCTACAGTCCCGAACATTTCGATATGATCCCCTATTTGGACAATGCGCTGCGGGCGGCGGTACTGTACAAGCGTGACAAGGAATACATTATACGCGGCCAAGAAATCGTGATCGTCGACGAGTTCACTGGGCGTATGATGGAAGGCCGGCGCTACAGTGAAGGGTTGCATCAGGCGATCGAAGCCAAAGAAGGCGTCAAGGTCCAAAAAGAGTCGATGACGCTGGCGACGATCACCTTCCAGAATTTCTTCCGCATGTACAACAAATTGGCGGGCATGACGGGCACGGCCAAGACCGAAGAAGAAGAATTTCAACGCATCTATAACCTGGAAGTGGTGTCGATTCCGACCTATCGGCCAGTCGTGCGCCAAGACACGCCCGATCTGGTCTATCGCACACAAGAGGCCAAATTTGACGCCGTGCTCAACGATATTGTCGAAGCCTACAAACGCAAGGAACCCGTCCTCGTCGGTACAGTGGCGATTGAGACCAGCGAATATGTCAGCCAATTGTTGAAGCGGCGTGGCATTCCGCATGAGGTATTGAACGCGAAAAATCACGAGCGCGAGGCGACGATCATTGCGCAGGCTGGTCGCCCTAGCGCCGTCACGATTGCGACCAACATGGCTGGCCGTGGTGTCGATATTTTGTTGGGTGGCAATGCGGAAGGTTTGGCGCGTGACCAGCTGCGCAAGGAACAAATTGAGCTGGCTGAAGTCCCACCCCACGCCTGGAACGAATGTCTGGATATGCTCAAACGCAATCAGGATCCGACCACGGTTTATGACACACGTTGGGCACAGGTATTAAAGCAGAAGTGGAGTGACGTCGAGCGTGACAAAGAATTAGTACGTGGGTTGGGTGGTTTGCATGTGGTTGGCACTGAGCGCCACGAAGCCCGGCGTATTGACAATCAGTTGCGTGGTCGTTCCGGTCGTCTTGGTGATCCGGGCAGCAGCCGCTTCTATTTGAGCCTGGCCGATGATCTGATGCGGCGCTTTGGCGGTGAACGGATTAGTGGTTTGATGAGCCGCCTGGGTGTGGAAGACGATATGCCAATTGAGGCGGGTCTGGTGACGCGGGCGATCGAAAACGCGCAAGTTAAAGTCGAAGGTCACAATTTTGACATTCGCAAACATGTGCTGCAATACGATGAAGTGGTCAACGAGCAACGCAATCGCATTTACGACCAGCGCCGGCGGATCTTGACCGAGCCCTCGTTGAAAAATTCAGTTGAGACCATGATCGAAGAGGAGATCGACTCGATTGTCGCAAGCTTTACAGCCAGCGAACATGAAGATGAATGGCAATTAGAAGAACTGGTGCAAGCATTGCGCAGCGTCTTCCGCATGCCGTCGGATTTCTCGTTTGAGCACTGGGAGCAGTCGAATCGCGAAGAGATCAGCGACCAAGCCGTGCAGATGGCGTTAGACTTCTACGCCGACAAAGAAGCCGAAATGACCGACCCGGTCATGCGCCAGACCGAGAAGCAGATTATGCTCTGGGCTGTGGATAATCGCTGGATTCGCCATCTGACCGATCTGGACCATTTGCGCGAAGGGATCGGGTTACAGGCGTTTGCCCAGGTTGACCCGTTGGTCGCCTACAAACGTGAAGCCTTTAACATGTACAGCGAGTTGATGAATGACATTCGCAGCGACATTGTCAAGGCCGTCTTCACGATCCAAGTACAGAAAGAAGAGCAGCCGGTTGTCAAACCGACAGCGATTGCGCGTAATATTCGCACCAATCGTGATGGTGGCAACGGCAGCAAGCCACAAACCGTGCGCAAAACCGGACCCCAGTTGGGTCGCAACGACCCTTGCTGGTGCGGCAGTGGCAAGAAGTACAAAAATTGCCATATGAAGAGCGACGAAGGTCAAACCAGCGGCCAAAAGGTGGTTGCGGAATAATAACCAAGTAGCGGCGATTTTGAAATCGCTGCTACCTTTTTAACAAGCAATCTTATGCGTAAACAATACTCGATTTTTGCCCTGCTATTGTTGATCCTTGGCGCAACCTTGCCCTTGCACGCCCAAACCTTCAATGTCAATTTAATTGTGAATGGTGGCTTTGAAGCTGGCTTTGTCCGCCAAGCTGGCTGCGGCGATGTAGGGTTGGGCTGGCAATGTTTTACGAATGGCGGGCGGGCCACCTATGGCTTTTATGATGAGCAATGGCCGCCGGTGGTGGCCGAAGGTGCCCACGGCCAATTGATTGAAGTTAACAACAAAAACATCATTCCGGCGGACAATGATCGCTATGCTGGTCTTCAACAGACCGTGAGGGTGGCGAAAAACGCCAACTATACGCTCAGTTTGCAGGGAATGATCCGCTCCAATCGTCCCGGCCCAGGTGACGAACCCGGCCGCTATCGCGTGCAAGTGGGCTGGACATACGGCATGACCAATACCTGGGAAGCAGTCAATAATTGGTTGGATGTCGGTTGGAACAATTATTACGACCGCTTAGCACCGGGTAAAATCAGCCGTTTCCGCACCACCTTTGCCGCACCAGATGAACAGATCACGATCTTTGTGCGCGTCTGGAAAAAATGGGGCGTGGCTGGCGAAGAATTGGATGTGAATCTAGACAATATCTCGCTAGTGGGCGCACCAGCACCACCGCCCACCCCGGTGCCTACGCGCCTGGCCGGAATTGGCTGGCCAAGGGCATACGGCACGCATTTCTCGTTTGCCTATCCTGGCTCATGGACGCCAACTCAGAATGCGCCGGGCGATCCTTCACTCTTTGAAACCTGGCAATTAGGCATTCCTGGCCAACCGCGTGAACAATTGATCGGGTTTTTCAGCACCGCCTATGCCGACATCAAACCCACAGACGCCGTATTGACGACAGCGATTACGATTGGCGGGCGTAACGGTACGAAGTGGGTGCGTCAGGGACCTGATTATGTCCGCTATGAATATTGTACGACCGGCTATGCCGACGTGGCGAGCAGCTTCTGCGCTTGGGTGATTGTGCCGGTCAACAACCCGATGCTTGAACTGCAAATGGACCGGATGATCAATTCGGTGGTCTTCTATTAAAACAGAATTACACAGAGAGCGCAGAGGATGCACAGAGGCACACAGAGATAAGTCAGGCATACTTGTTATTTGTTCGCCTTCATGTTGCACAAAGCTGCACTATCGAAGCGTGAACAGCCACTTACTTGATAACACAAAACGGGCGCCTATCTATGATCGGCGCCCGTTTTGTGTTTAACCGGAGATCGCCAGCCAATCAAATATCGCGCGGGCCACGCACAACAGACATGCCCGCGGCAAAAATCACGAATACCAATAAAACACTGGCACCGACAAAGACGGGGGGCAGACTGGTATAGATTACTTTCGCGACATCGATTGGGGTTGACGTCGCCGTCGGTGTTGGCGTGATAGTGGGTGTAAGCGGTAACGTTGGTGTTGCTGTGGGCAAGGCGGTATCAGTAGCGGTAGGGGCTGTTGCCAGGGTCGGGCTCGCCACGGCTGACGATACATCCGGTGTTGATGTTACCGGCAGTGGTGTGGCGGGCAATGGTGTGGCGGGCAATGGCGTAAGCGTCGGCGTCAAAGGTTGTGAAGTTGACATGCTCAGCGTTAGCACACTGGCGGATGTTATGCTCGACGTCGTGGGATTTGCCTGTGCGCTATTGGGTGTCGCGGCGGGGCGCTGGCCGGGTGTTCCGACCACGGCTGTCGGCAGGACAACCGCAATGCTGATCGGTCCCGTATTGGTTACAGGCACACTATCGGTTACAGCGCTGCCTGGCGTCGGCGAGGCAGCAATGATCGGCGTATCGGTTGGCAACGGTGTATTTGTCGGCAAGGGTGTCTCAGTGGCCGTATTCGTGGGCAACGGCGTAAAGGTGGGGGTTGGCGTATCGGTTGGCAATGGCGTAAACGTCGCCGTATTGCTCGGAGTTGCGGTCGGTGTCTCGGTGGCCGTATTCGTGGGCGTTGGTGTGTTCGTTGGCGTCGGTGTATTTGTCGGTGTGGGTGTGGGTGTAGCCAGCGCGAGTTTTACATCTAGCGCCGGCATATCGGCAACCGCATGGAAAGTCACGCCTTCATCGTCGCTCCGCAAAACCCAATCAAGCTGAGTGCCCGCATAAATCGTGCGCGCCGCCTTCGGTGTATTCGCCAGCGCAAAGACGGATCCCCCATAAGGCGCACTATTCAAGGTTGATTGCTGCCACGTCTCGCCAGAGCCACTCCACAGCCCAATATCGGTCGCGGCCACTAATAAACGTCCCGTACTGACCATCGCATTGACCGCCGTCACTGGGAAATTGGTGACTTTTGCCCAATTATCGCCATCTGGGCTAGAATAAAGTCCATCTCCGGCGCCGACATATAATTGCTTATCATGGACAAGTAGACTAAAGAGAATATCTGTAGATGGGAAAGTCGTCACTTGCGACCAAGTAGAAGTGCCAGCGGGTAAACGATACATGCCATTATGCGTGCCAATGTAAAGCGTGTTGCTATAGGTGGCAAACGCCCGCACCCGCAGTGCCTCACCCGACAGTCCGTCGCTTAATTTCTGCCATTTATCGCCGCCACTATCACTCCGCAATACACCATCAAAGCGCGTGCCTGTATAGAAGACCGTTTTTGTCTGTTCAACTGTGGCATAGATGCGCCCTACCGCGCTATTTTCACTTAGCAAATCCTTGAAACCGGGCACTTCTTCCCAGGTGTCGCCACCGTTCTTGCTACGAAATAAAAAACCAAAACCGCCATCCGCAGCAAAAATCAACTTAGCATTTTGTGGATCAAAAGCCAAGCTTGCCACGCTCATATTGTCGCGCAGACCTTGGTTAATCGTCTCCCAGCCGCGTCCGCCATCTTTGCTGCGATAGATGCCTGGTGGTTTGGGCGAGTTCAACGTACCCGCCAATACACGATCGGGGGCACCAGGCGCTACGGCCAAGCTAAGCACAGGATTGGGCGAGGGCGCAACGCCACTTTGGGCCGCCACCCAAGCCGGCAACAGCAATATGCTCAAGCCAACTAGTAGCACGAGCCAATGGATGAAGGTGAAATGGAGCGAAATTCGACGCGCTTGGTCACGTCGTCTAAAAGGAAAATTCACAATAGGTTCAATTCCGGTAGAATGAATTCAAATCGGCGCACTCGGATTATACCGCATCTAACACAGACCGCCAGTGATGTAGACATATGATTGACATTAAGGGCTAATATATCCATATACGACAGAGACGCATAGGATGGATGCTAGTTACCCATAAAGAAACGTCAAGGGAGGCGCTTAGTTCCATCCCTTGACGTTTAAACTTCTAGTAAACAGAACTTCGTTCTATCAGGAACCCAGCCCCAGTAACGTTCTGGACGCGTTATTGGCCCAGTCAATTACGTTAGGCGGATAGAGTCCAATCCAGATCGTGGCAATGACACAGATCACCAAACCAATTTGAATGGGGATGCTGATCGACATCGCGCTGGTGGCGACGATTGCTTCGCCGCTAGCAGCAGCATCGCCTGCATACGCTCCGGTTCCTGTCGTTCCAAAAAACATCGCGCGGACAATATTCAAATAGTAGAAACCAGCAATACCTGCATTGATCAAAGCAATCGCCGCTAGCCAGTAATACTGATGTTGGACAGCAGCGCCAAAAACGAAGAATTTGCCGATAAAACCGCCGGTAAGTGGAATACCGGTCAAGCTTAACAAGAAGATAAACATCGACCAAGCAAGCGCCGGTGAGCGTCTACTCAAATTCTCAAAGGCGCTGATATCTGAACCGCCAGTAAACTCTTCGACTGCCATGACCACCATGAACGCGCCCACGTTCGTGAATAAGTAGGCAAAGAGATAGATCATCAGGCCATTTAGACCGTTCATCGCCAATGTTTTTAGATCACCTTGGGTGGATGAAACGACTGCGACCAAGCCCATCAAAATATAACCGGCTTGCGCAACCGAGCTATAGGCCAACGTACGCTTCACACTGGTCTGGCGCAAGGCAACCAAGTTGCCAACCGTCATCGTAAAGATGCTAAGACCGGCCAGAATGGGCACCCACTCTTTACTAAAGGAACCTAACCCGATCAATAGCACGCGGACGATCACGGCAAAACCGACAGTTTTAGAAGCCGTCGAAAGATAAGCAGTTACTGGTGTAGGCGCGCCTTCATATGTATCGGGTGCCCATTGATGGAAGGGCGCCAAGCTGGTTTTAAAACCCAGACCGACCAGGATCAACAGCACGGCGGGCAAAACCAGCGTACCGAGCTCCTTATTGGCGGCTAAGCCTTTCCCAATATCCACCAACATCAACGAACCGGTTGCACCATATAACATGCTCATCCCATAGAGCATGATCGATGAAGCAACGGAGCCGTACAAGAAATATTTGACACCCGCCTCAGAGCTGCGCTGATCTTCGCGAATAAAACCAACCAGTAGATAGCTCGTAATCGACAAAAATTCAATCGACAAGAAGATCAAGAGCAAATTGTTGGCACTTACCGCCAAGCTCATGGCAATGGTCACAAACATGAACAGGGTCCAGAACTCACCCCGACCTTTGACATGGCGGTTCATAAAACTACCACCGGTAATCGCTACCAGCGCCATGCCGATATAGATGGTGAATTTCATGAAGACGGCAAATGGATCCACGTCGACCACCATTAGCGCCGTATGTGGTTTTGTGTCCATCAAGAGATAGACAGGCACAATGGCGGCAAGCAAGAAGACAACGGCGATCGCCATATAACCGCGCCCGGAATCATTCTCTTCGCTCATCGCTGTATCTAAAATTAGGATCAGCAGCCCACCGACCAATAAGATGATCTCTGGCATTAGTGAACCCAGTGAGGTAACCGAAATCGCGTTCAAGGCCTACTCCCTCATTTAATATCAATCCGAAAACGTAACGATTCAAGCACCCCACCCCTCCCCTGGTAAGGGAGGGGGCTGAACAGCGCAGAACGAGTTAGTTCGTTTGTCCCGTGACGGCTCCCTCCTTTTTTAGGGGAGGGGTGGGGTGAATCTTTACACGAAAATTTTTCTTAGTGAACGGCGGACAATTGATGATCAGCATTCGTTATGCAGTCGGGTCAATTGTCTGACGCCCATGACCGCTTACAACTACTTTTCGGATAAGTTCCTTACAGAAGCCCGTGTACAAACGCTAGAAATCGCACCGCCGAAGCATTAAAATAGTCCAAAATCGGCGTTGGGTAGATACCCAGGATAAAGATGCCAGCAATCAGCGGCCACAAAGTTATTTTCTCGAAGGCCACCATATCGGTTGGGCCGTCCGCATGTTGACCATCCACGGTCGTCCAGTGCGCCACTTTGGTCGCATCGTATTCACCCAGGAAGACATTCTGAATGATCCGCCAGAGCACATAAACCGCGGTCATCACAATACCGATCGAACCGAAGGCTGCCCAGTAAGGAACGAGGGCGAAGGCACCGCGGAAGGTAAAGAATTCAGCCCAGAAGCCAGCCAGACCAGGCAACCCCAAGCTTGCAAACCCAGCGATCAACATTAGCGCATAAAAATACGGCGTTTTCGTGCTCAGGCCGCCAAACTTTGCCAATTCACGCGTATGGGCGCGTTCATAAATCACACCGACCAAAAGGAAGAGCGCGCCAGTGATAATCCCATGATTGAACATTTGCAAGGTTGCGCCATTAATCGCCATCGCCGCGCTTTTCAGAACTTCTGCTTGCGACAAGTTGAAGTGGGTCATGGCGCTCTGGACGCCCGCCGGTGTCAATACACTGGCTGCGGCACCGATGCCTAACATCACATAACCCATGTGCGATACAGAGCTATACGCAATCAAACGTTTAAGGTCCGTCTGCGCCACACAAACAAAAGCGCCGTAGACAATCGCAATCGCGCCAATCGCCACAATCCACATCGACCAATACTGGCTGGTCTCCGGAAAGGTAGGCAGGACAATGCGCAAAAGACCATAAGCGCCCAATTTCAACATGACACCAGCCAGGATCACGCTGCCAGCCGTTGGCGCTTCGGTATGCGCATCCGGCAACCAGGTGTGGAAAGGAAAGCTGGGCACCTTAAAGGCAAAGCCAAAGAAGAGACCCCAGAAGACCAGGCTTGAGATCACATGGCGCGTCGCCTCATTTTGGATGTCCATAAATGGCTTAGCCGCGGCGGCGCCGATAATATCAAAGGTGCCGGTGGCAAAGTACGTAGCCAAAATGGCCAGTAACATCGCGACCGACCCGATCAAGGTGTAGATAAAGAACTTGATCGATGCATAGTTACGATTTTTGCCGCCCCAGATCCCGATCAACAGATACATCGGGACCAGGCTGATTTCCCAGAAGACATAAAAGAGCACATAATCGAGCGACATAAAGACGCCCAACATGCTAAGTTCCAACAAGTGGAACATGATAAAATACTCTTTTACCCGATGGGTGATCGTCCCGGCACTATAATAAATGCTCAAGGTCGAGAGTAATGTGGTTAGGAAAATCAGCGGCACACTTAAGCCGTCCACCCCCAGGTGAAAACTGGCATTGAGGGCCGGAATCCAGTCCGCCTTTACCTCGAATTGCATGCCACCTTTGGTAAAATCGTAGCCGGCCATCAACATGATGCTCAAGCCCAAGGGCAACAAGCTAGCCAGAATCGATCCCCATTTGATCACCCGGTCATTCTTACCGAATAAGACCAGAATACCAGCAATCGCCGGCCAAAATAATATGAGTGGCAACAACCACTGATTGTTCGAGAAATCCATTGTTTCCTCCACAGCCCTATTTTTGGAAATTCAAGCTTATATTTAAACTTGAACAGATTAACCAATTAGGGAGTAGGGAGTAGGAAGTAGAGAGTAAGCATAGTTGATACCTACTCCCTACTTCTTACTCCTTACTCCTTACTTTTCTACACCAGCTTCAAGAAAATCGGTAGCGCCTTTAGTAATAACCAGACAGTCATCGAAACGACGAGCAATAACAGATAGACCTGAACCTGTCCATCTTGCGTATTGCGCAGAATGCCACCGGCGCGGTTGGACAGCCAGGCAGCCAAATTCACCAGGCCATCGACCACCAAGCGATCAAATTCAGCCGCAAGTCTGGCCAACCAAACCCCCAACTGACCAATACCGTCGACAATCGGGTCGATCACCCACAAATCATCAAACCAGTAGAGCACTTTAGAGAGCCATAGGGAGAAAGCCACCACGGTTCCCTTGTAAAACTCATCGATCCAATATTTGTTATGAAAGACCAACCAAAGTGGTCCCAGCCAGTTGCGCAAAGGGTCAATCTGACCTTCGGCTAAGCCTTGTCCATAGACATAGTAGCCAGCAAGCAGGCCACCAACCGCTACGACAATCGAGACCAACATCGGGATAAAGCTAAACTCGATGTGGAGCGCATGGAATTCCAGGTGTTCAATATAAGGTTCCATGAAGCCTTCAATCCAGTTACCCCACGGTGTACCGATAAAACCGAGCAAGAGCGCAAACGGTGAAATCAGGATCAAAGGCCAAGTCATACTTGGCACACTTTCGGGCGCATGTTCGGCCATTGCTGTGCGTGGCTTGCCCAGAAAGGTGAGACCGATTTGCCGCGCGGT
>JBBQBY010000086.1:0-17799 GCA_038318235.1 Caldilineales bacterium | reverse complement strand
ATTGATGAAGAAAGGCGGGAAAGGCACAGCCGTCTGCGTCTGGACGCTGCCATCGGGCCGGCTGGTGATCAACGCGCTCGCCATTGTGCCCGACTGGCGTTCGAGCTGCCCCCAACCAATGCTTTCACCGGTGGGTGACCAAGTGGGTTGCACGTACAGATGGGTGCTATCGGCGTCGGTCGTTAAATCAACGCGCGCCTTGCCTTCTGGGTTAACGGTGAATAAATTTCCATCCTCGCCGATTACCAACAGGCGATTGACACTGGCCTGGGCGAGATCAATCGTCGTCTGGGTGCCTTGGGCTGTTGCCGAAGGCGTCGACGCCGCAGGTGTAGGGCCTTTGATGATAAAATTTTGGGCGGTACAACCACTGATGATCATCACCAGTGACAGCAGGCTCAAGGGCAAAACACGCGCAGGTAGCCTAAATTTGCGTAGAGATTGGGCAACAAACGCAAAAGACAACATTGGCGGCTCCTTTATGAATTGAGGTTCAAGTTCAGATCAACGAGCAGGCGGGAAAACTTCCCTACGATCGCAGATTTACCATCAGATTATAGCAAAACAAGTGGCCTGTAAGCCGTACGGTAGACTACGGAATTCCCATGATTACTGGTAAATTCTCTGACTTGTGATATAGTAGTGATTAATTCACGCGTGTACAGTACACTGGTCAATCAAGCCTATCCTGAAGTCAATTTGAAAAGCGGCGTTTTGTCGGCTGGCGAGCCCAGACCCCCACCTAACCTCCCCCTGCTGGGGAGGAACGGAGGTTTCGTCGGCAGGGTGACGGTTCACTCCCTTACCAGGGGCGCGCGCCTAGAAGGCGACCGCCCTTTGGCGCGGGTGGGGTAATTCTCCGCTTTTCGTTCTGATTTTGGTATAATCGTTTACGCGCTCTATCTCTCCTGCTTACGCCTATTAAAAACCAGTTTACAGAGAATGTACATGCAACCAAAAAATCTATCCTCACCCGTGCGGCTGGCGTTAATTGGTGCGGGAATTTTTGCCAGAGATGCGCATGTCCCCTCCTTACTGCGGCTGCCCGACAGTTTTGAGATCGTCGCCGTCTATAGCCGCACCGCCACAACGGCCAGCGCCCTAGCCGAGACGCTGCCGAATTCGCCGAAAATCTACACCGATCTAACGGCATTGTTAGCCGATCCCATGATCGAAGCCGTTGATATCATGCTGCCAATCGATGTCATGGCCAGCGCCGTGGCCCAGGCCCTGGCGAGTGGCAAGCATGTGATCAGCGAAAAACCACTTGCCCCTGATCTGGCCACCGGTCGCCAATTGCTCGATGCTTATGCCCAACGGCCCGACAACCAGGCCCAACAGGTCTGGATGGTGGGCGAAAATTGGCGCTACGAAGCGGCCTTTTTGCAGGCAGCCGATTTTGTGCGCGACGGCGCCATCGGGCGACCGATCACGTGTCATGTGGCGCACTATGCCCCGGTATCACCCACTAGCAAATATTACAATTCCGCCTGGCGTCGATCGGGCAGCTTCCCCGGTGGCTATATTCTGGATGGCGGCATTCATCAAGTGGCCAGTTTGCGGCTGATTGTCGGTGAAGTGGCCGAAGTGAGCGCGATCATGACGCAAGTGAACCCCGCCTTACAGCCAGCGGATACGATCAGCGCTACCTTGCACTTTGCCAATGGGGCGCTGGGCACCTATCTGGCCAGCTACGCCGTTGGCGCGTCGTGGCCCGCCTATCTCCATATCGTCGGTGAAAAAGGCAGCTTGCGCGTCTTGCGCGGCGAAATCGAGTTAACCAGCCAGGGCAAAACGCAAATGATCAAGTGTGAAGGCTTTGATGGTGTGCAAAAAGAACTAGCCGCTTTTGCCAACGCCATTCGCACAGGCGCGCCCCACCGTAATTCGGCGGAAGAAGCCCTGCGCGATCTAGCGGTGGTGGAAGCGATGCTCCACGCCGCCGAAAGTGGACAGCGGGTTGTTGTTAGTCAATAGTTAAAGCAGAGGTTAAGAGATTTCTCGTCGTTCAGTGCTCAATCTCCTGATCGCTCAACCTTCCTTCATAACTCCACCTTAGGAAATCTAACCCTTATCCATGCCCATTCGTTACTGGCTCTTTGTCGGCTGCACGCTACTGCTAGTTGGTCTCGTAAGTTATGGTGCTTATTCGACGCAACGGCTATTACGCACTTGGCAGCCTGATCGCAATTTGATGTTAATGCCGGGCGAGAATATTTTACGCCTGGGCCTCATCGCGCTTTGTATTTTGTTGGGGATTGGCAGCGGTCTGGGTTGGCAACCATTAGGGTGGGTGCTGGACAACTGGCGACAACAACTGTTGATAGGTGGCGTGTGGGGTGGTTTACTGGCGCTCTTCTTTGCACTAACAACCCGCTGGATCATCCAGCACAGTGGTCAACGCTTTTATTCAGCAGTTGTCATCAAAGCGATTGTACCCACGAGCCGGCGCGAACTTTTCCTGATCATGCTTGCGATGATCCCAGTGGTGATCTTGGAAGAATTGATCTTTCGGAGTTTACTCATCGGCGGCTTGACCCCCGTGCTACCAGCCGTGGGCCTGATTTTTGCCACAGGGCTATTATTTGGCCTCATGCATATATTACAAGGGATCTGGGGTATCATCGGGGCCACCTTGGCTGGCCTGCTCTTTGGGCTGCTTTTCATCCAGCAAGGCAGTCTTTTGACGCCACTAGTGGCGCACTATATCGCGAATATTTTGCAAATCGGCCAAGCGATGCGCCTACGCGACCAGTTGTGAAATGCGTTAGGCCGCAGGAAAATTAGTCGTGGCCGGTGGGGCTGGCTTGCCCGCATAATAACCATGCCAACCATTCATGCGAATTTTCAACAATTCGGTGAGCATACTGAGCGTATTCTGTAGCGGGCGGACTTTACTGTTTTCGCCGTAAAACCAGGTTACTGGGATCTCCACCATCCGTAAGCCATGTAAGGAGGCGATGTGCAAAACTTCCACGTCAAAGCCCCAGCCGTCAATCCGTTGCAGGGAGAAGAGCAGCTCGGCCGCCGTGCGATTAAAACATTTGAAGCCACATTGCGTGTCTTGCACACCGGGCACGGCCAACGTCCGCACCAAGAAGTTAAAAACCCGCCCCATGATATGCCGATAGACCGGCTCGCCATTGCGCACAGCGCCAGGGCCCTCGCGGCTGGCGATCGCAATATCATAGGCACCGGCATCGAGGGCTGGTGGCAAAAATTTTATCACTTCCTCAATTGGCACAGCCAAATCGGCATCACAGATCACACGATAATCACCTTGGGCGGCCAACATGCCATAGCGGACGGCACACCCTTTGCCCTGGGGCGAATGAAGCAGTTGCACCTGAAAATTATCAGCGGATAAGACGGCAGTTTGGACAAAGTCTTCGACGGCGGCGCTGGTGCCATCAACCGAGCCATTTTCCACCACCAAGACCTCTGAGCAATAGGCCTGTTGCCGCAAAAATTCAGCAATCCGTTGCAGCGTTGGTGGCAGGCGCAATTCTTCATTGTAGGCAGGGATGATAATGCTTAGAAATGGCCTGTGTAATTCTCCCACGGAACTTCCTCTCCTCATCGTTGCAGCGATCTGCGCAGCCAGGCATAGAGTAACAATGTTTGCCGACAAAAAAAGCCTCTGTCACACTTGTCAGTCTATCTAGCGGGCGAGAAACGGCTGGCACAGTAGGGAGGCCGAATGGCTAAGTCGGCATAGATGCAAATCGAACGATCAGAAATCTAGATTGATTTATTGTCTGGTTTTGTGGAGGGCGATGGCAATCTGGGATATTTACCCTGCAAGTCAGCCACTAAAATATGGAACAAATCCCTCACGCCACGCCAGGCATCGTTAATTAAATTGACGCGACGGGTTTCTTGATAACGCCACAGGACGGGAATTTCTTGAATCCGATACCCTAAACGTTGGGCCACGAACAGAAATTCAACATCAAAACCACTGGTAACACTGGGTCCCTGGATCGTGCCTAACCGCAGGGGATGATAGAGTTGCAGGTGGTCAAGAATTTCGATGGCGGCGGTGCGCGTCATGGCCTTGAAACCACACTGCGTATCGGCGATCTTTAAGCCAATCAATAAGTTTCTCAGGGCGACTTGCCCCCAACTGAGCAAATAACGCCCAAGCGGCGCGCCTTCGCGCACCAGACCGCGGCTGCCAATCGCAACATCAGTCCATGGATCGATGACACTCAGCAGTTTGGGTGCTTCTGTAATCGGTGTCGCTTGGTCCATGTCGGTGAATAGAATTATTTTGCCATGCGCGGCTTGAATACCGGCCACAATCGCGGCGGCTTTCCCCGCATGCGCGATCCGAATCACCTGATCGGTGACGGTTTGCGCCAACGCAGCCGTCGCGTCTTGGCTGCCATCGTCGACGACAATTAATTCAGCAGCTAGCGCTTGGGCGGTTAGCCAGCTTGCAACGCGGGCTAACTTCCCAGCCTGGATGGCCGCGGCTTCGTTATAGGCTGGGATAATCAGGGAGAGCTCGGTCATTTTATCTCAGGAGCAGTTAAGGCAGCAAGCTCTTCAAGGCCAATAAAGAACAAATTTGAACAATAATCGCGCCACCCCATAGCATATAGGCGCCGATCAGTTGTTTACGATGGGCCATCCACATTCCCCATACACCGTTGGCCAGCCAGGCCAGCAAGCCAATGCCCGGCAATAAGAATAACGCTGATTTGTTGCGCACAATTTCCGGTAGACCTTCGCTTGAATGGCGAAATGGCAGCTGATCGGGCAGGCCAGGAAAACGCACCATCAACAGGCCAAACAACGCCAATACACCAACCAAGCCAATGCAGAGCAAGACCAATCCTGTCCGGCTTTCGGCAAAGAAGATCGGCAAAAGTGAAGCATGTTCTTGCTTGACCTTTAGGTAAACAGCGGGTCCCATTTGAAAACGTTCTTGCACAACGGCCAAAAACTCGGCGTCTGCCGCTGGTACAATCGCAAAAACCGCACCACCGGTATCGAGCAAAAGACAATCTTTCAGCGGCCGCGTCGCCAACAAGTGCAGATCCAGCAGTTGTTGCGTGCGGGCTGGGCGCAGATGGGGGCCTGGCCAGTGCAGCCAACTAGGCGTGGTCACATCATGTGCGTCGCCATGGACAATCCGCTTCACAGCATGCAACGGGACAATCTGCCGGACATTCGCCCAGCGAATCGTGATCGCGTTACGGTCTACCCAGTATTCCAACGTGAACAAACTCCAGGTGCGATAAAGCAGATGGAGCAATAATGGTAGGCTCGCCACAATCAGCAAGAGTAAGATAAAACGAACGCGATCCGTGGGGCGACGAAAAGCCCAAAACAGCAAGAGCAGATCGATTAAGGCGATCCAACCAGAGAGAATCAGCCCTTCCCAACGCGTTTTACACGGCAGTGGTTTGAAAACCATTTGATAATTCCCAGGATGACTAGATGATAAGGTGCCTAGCGTAGCGGGTGATCCGGATCACCCGTTACGCTAGCAGTTCACGGGTTAGTCTCGGCTTTCTGATGCCGTACATAGACACGCACTTCATCGCTTGTCACGGCGTTGCCGGCCCGATCATAGGCGATCACCTTGACCGTATGGCCTTCGAAATAGACGCCGCGACTGGTGCGGATAGCGCTAAATCCATCCGAGAAGGGGCGGATGCGCCCCGGTTGCACATCCGGGTCTTGGCTGGCAAAACCCAGCCAATTCTGCGTACCATCAACTTCGATCTGCTCGATATCGCGCATGCGAATCTTCCAGCGGTCGTTATACGGTGAAACCGTACTAGTAGAAAACCGTTCGCCATCCATGTAATAATCAACATGGTCAACGGCCCAGTTGTCGTCGACCAAGGCGTTGATATTAATTTGCTCGTCGTCTTCCATCACGTACAGGCGATCCGGTTGCGGATCATTGATGACGGCCGTGGGTGGCGTGTGATCGACATTGATCGGGGTGCGCACTTCCTTTGCCCCATCACTGCGGTTGACAGTTAGCCGCAAAGTATAGGCGCCTTCGCCCAATGGCCCAGTATCCAACGTTTCCAATATGCCACTAATTACTTCGTTGGTATGTTCAGGCCCAATTTGCGTCCACTGTTGCGGGTCGGTCCCCTGGCCAAATTCGACCTTGAAGGGTCCGCCGCGGGCATTGCCTTTTATTTCACGGACACCGTTGAGGTAACTCCCGATCAGCGGCGACATGATTGCGGCATTGGGGTCGAAATCTTGCGCGCTACCCGCCGACAATTCGGTGGGCGGCTGGGCTAATCCACTTTCGCGCACCCAGTCGGCGGCTTCCTGGGGCAAAATCTCATAGACTTGAAATTCGCGCCGATCGGCTGGTGTGGTGGCTGAGGCTAATTTGCCCGTTGCTTTATCGAGTTCTAGGGCCTGCCAGACGTTATCCTGAACTTTAGGTTCCGTGCCGGCAATGAAAATCTCATCCCTTTGATTAGCGCCTGGGCAGTTGGGGCTTGGCAACAGACCACTGGGTGTACAGACAACAAGGTTAACGATGCCAGGTGGGCGATCATACCAGAGTGCCGGGAGGTTCTCGTGATATTTGCGCATGATGGCATTCCAAATTGGCGCGGCACCCGAAAGACCGGTCACGTTCTTCATCGATTCGTTGTCCGAATTGCCAACCCAGACGCCCACCGTCAATTGGGGCGTAAAGCCCATCGTCCAGTTATCTTTAAATTGATTGGTGGTGCCGGTCTTGGCGGCGACTTTGCGGTCTGGCAGGGTAACATCGCTGTTCGCGCCAAAGGATGGCGCGCGGGCCACATCGTCGCTCATTATGTCAGCCATCACATAAGCTGCTTCGGCACTGAAAACCCGTTCGGTTTGCGGTGTCTGATATTTTTTCAAAATATTGCCGTCGCTGTCCACAATTTGCAACACAGAGACGGGGTTTAGATTACGAAACCCCGGACGCCGCTGATCGGGCAAGATTGATTCACCCAACATAACGCCCTTGTTGGCAAAGACACTATAGGCGAAGGTATGATCCAACAAGGAGACCTCGCCACCACCCAACACCAGGTTCAGACCATAATAATCCAAGCCACGATCCAGACCGTTGATCCCCATGCTGTGCGCCGTGCGCAGGGCGTCCGCAATCCCGACTTCTCTCAGCACTCGAATCGCCGGGATGTTATAGGAACGAGAGAGGGCATTGCGGATCGAGACCGGCCCGTGGTATTGATTGTCATAGTTTTCTGGGCGGTAATATTTGCCATCGGACTGTGGCAAAGCGGTCGGTACATCCAGAATCATCGAAGCCGCCGTCATGCCTTTTTCCAGCGCGGTTAGATAGACATAGGGTTTGAAGCTCGAACCAGGCTGACGGGGCGCGGTTGCCATGTTGATCTGGCCGTCGATCTCATCATTGTTGTAATCGAGTGAGCCAACCATCGCCAGGATCTCACCGGTGTCATTTTTAATCACCGTCGCCGCCGCGTTGTGACCATTTTTGCCATCGGCCAATAACTTTGCGATCTGGTCGCGGGCCACCTGTTCGCTATATTTCTGGAGATCCACATCCAGCGTCGTGTAAATCTTCAACCCTTTGCGCCAGATGAAATAGGGATCTTCGGCCGTATTATACTGTTCCTTGATCTGGTCTAAGACATAGAGCGCAAAGTGCGGGGCCGTCAACACATCAAAGCGTTCGGCCACTGATTTACGCAGCGCCAATGGCTCACGAAAGGCGGCATCCGCCTGCGCTTTGGTAACATAGCCAGCTTCCACCATCGCTTGCAAGGCCAATCCTTGGCGCTGTTTGGCCTCTTCTAGATTGTTAATCGGGTTCAAGATGGGAAATTGCGGAATCGGCGCCAACATCGCGGCTTCCGCCAATGTTAAATCTTTGCTACTCTTGCCGAAATAGACCTTACTGGCGGCTTCCACGCCATAGGCAAGATTACCATAACCGTTATAGTTGAGATACCACTCGAGAATCTTATCCTTAGAGTAGCGGCGCGTTACTTCCATCGCTAGCACGACTTCTTTCAGTTTACGTGCATAACTCTGCTGGGCGCGTTCTTCG
Organism: Caldilineales bacterium; assembly: GCA_038318235.1. Classification (GTDB taxonomy): domain Bacteria; phylum Chloroflexota; class Anaerolineae; order Caldilineales; family Caldilineaceae; genus JAPLGZ01. The sequence continues at coordinate 9,740 of JBBQBY010000086.1, read as the reverse complement.
GGTGGGATCACGACATTTTTGATCAACTGCTGGGTGATCGAAGAACCACCTTGGACGGCGCTACCTTGCAAGTTAGAAGCAAAGGCGCGGAACAAGCCACGCACGTTAATCCCAGGGTTATCAAAAAAGTTACGATCCTCCAGGGCGACGGACGCTTTCCAAGTCCATTGCGACATCCGATTGAGGGGCATAAACGTGCGGTCGCCACGGAAAGGCCGCGGGTCTACACTCTCATAGAGCAATTGCTTGCCAGTGCGATCATAGATGCGCACGGTCTGAAAGCGATCTTGCTGGGTCTCAATCGCGCTGACATCGGGCAATTGCCGGGCATACGCGTTATAGACGCTCACTACCGTGACGCCGGCCAGACCCACCACAATAAAAAAGGTGACAAACATCGTGGTCAGAATGGCGCCGATCCCTTGACCGGCCCACAGCCAGGGACGGGGCCGGTTGACATCAACGCGGTGCCGTTTGCGCCGCGCCATTAGAATATAATCATGTCGGTCGAGTCGTTTCATAATCGCGCTATCGTACCATAGTGAATAGAAAATGACCAAGATCGCGGTCAATCAGCACGTTGTTGCCCCATCAGGCAACAAAAAAGAGTTGGATGATCATCCAACTCTGCTCACTTATAACGATCATTTTAGCGATGGAGTTCACTGTACAAAGTCGCTTGTTATACGCGTAGAAGGCATTGGTGACAGGTTAAGGTATTTTCAAGATTGTCAAGTGAAAATCAGGCTTTTTACCTTAAATTTATGCGCCATTTATGCCGATTTCGGGCGAATAAGCCAGGGCCATTCACCTCAACTGCCGAATCAATCGCGTGCGGCATCCGATCTGAGTGTAAAATTGTGTTTGGCAACCTCATTTTTATCGATTTTTCAGACTTGACAAGACTAAATTTTGCTTAACCTGTCACCAATGCGTAGAAGGTATGAAAAATTGTCTACCATCTACCTTCTAGCGTTAAGTTTCGACTTTCTCCACCACCAACAGATGGCTGAGCCCAAACATGGTTAACGGCGAATGTTCCAAGGCATAGGTGATACGGCGCAACCACTTGCCCAACGCCGGGCGGCGATAGACAATGTTATCATAGCCTGGGAAGATTTGCGTATGTTGGACGACGCGTACAGGCTGGCCGATAAAAAGCATGCGCAGGCCAGCGGCGGTATAGACGCGGACATGCGGGGCCAATTGATTGCGCAATATGTCGGGCAGATAGTTGATCAACGGGGTGTTGCCAAAATGATAAACGCCACGCCAATAGTGGCCGTGCGTTTCAAACGGATAAAGCCGATTGGGGGCGAAGATCACGATGCGGCCACCCGGCTTGAGCACCCGCACCATTTCAGCGGCAGCTAAATGGTCATCTTGCACATGTTCGATCACTTCATGGCTTAAGACCAAGTCAAAAAAGTTATCTGGATAAGGGAGCTGCTCGCCAGCCGCAATTTGTAAATGGGCACGTGGGGCATTCGCAACTGCGCGCGACAAATGTTCCGGCTCAATATCGATCCCGTAGACCTGGTCAGCCGCCGATTGGAGCGTCTTCACATAGGAACCAACGCCGCAACCATCGACCAAAACCTGGCCAAGCGTGCCGGTAGCATTGGGCTTTGCCCATTGCAAAATCATCGCCAAGCGGCGATCCTGGCCGGCCCGCCAGACAAAACTTGGGTTGCCGCGCCGCGCCGCGCGTTCACCATGCAGATCAAGATCATGGGTAAGATCAGTGGTCAAGAACGGACTTCCTTCCTAGGTGACAGAATGTATAATTTCTAGTTTTCAAATTTTTCATCATAAAATCTATCGTTGTCAAAATATTTTTCACATTTACGAAATCAAGATCATCTAACCAAACCTCTGCGCTCACTTCGTTCCCACATGAATGGCTACGGTGCCCAGCATTCGTTCGGCAAAAAATACGTGGTGTAAATTGGCTTTTTCCATATGAAATTTTAGCTCACGCGGCGACGGAAAATTGACGGTGCTTTGGGGTAAATATTTGTAAGCGCCGGCATCACCGCTGATCAAGGTGCCAAGCAAGGGTACAACTGCAAAGAAGTACATCTGAAACAAAGGGCCTAAAATGGTATTACTGGGTGGGGTAATTTCTAAACAGACCACGCGCCCGCCTGGTTTGGTCACGCGCGCCTGTTCGCGAAAAGCCGCCACGCGATCAACCACATTGCGCACCAGAAAGCCGCTGACCACGGCGTCGAAGGTGTTGTCGGGAAAAGGCAGTTTGAAGGTATCGGCCTGCATAAACGGCAAATCACGCCCAGGCAGTTTGCCCACACCGGCGGCCATCATTTCATAGGTAAAATCAGCGCCAAACGCCTGCACGCTTGGAAAACGTCGCATCCCTTCATAGCCAATATCGCCGGTGCCGGTGCCCACATCCAACAAGCGCCCATGCGGCGGCAAATCGCAATAGTCGAGCAATTCACGCCGCCAGCGTCGATCTTGCCCACCCGTCATCAATTTGTTCATCAAATCATAGGTGGGGGCAATGCGCGCAAACATGCGGTTGACAAAGGCCGGCTTGTCTTCGGCGCCCGGTAAGCTAGGAGAATTTAATTGTTGCATGATGATTACTCGTCAGTTTTGTGGTCAGTGCTAAGTCAAGCGCAATACCCTGCGAATGACTGCCAATGTTCATAGTTTATGATACGCGCCATTGTCCGGGCAACTTGACCATGATAAGATCATGCCTGTATGGCCATTCCTTCTACAGCAAACTGCATCTCAGTCGCTTTCTCAACAATTTTAGAAGCCGTTAAAATCTCTAAACGCACCAGACGGCCGTCATAGCCAAAATCAGCTATAACGCCAGGACGCACTTCATCACTCTCGCGAATTTTTGCATCTCGTAGTGTAATTACCAATGTATCGGTTTCCTGATCATAGAGAACTTTCATGGCAAGAACTCCTTCAAATATCGATGAATCTGTGAAGTCTTGTAAATCATACTGTCTGTGGGCATAGATGATAAAATTTCACAGAAGTTTTTCTCTGGTAGGTACAGCGTAAAAATTCTCATCTATGCCCGTGTCGAGTATAACTGATCAATTTCTCGCTCAACCAGATTTTGAATGGCATGTTTTGTCCAGCGCATTGATTTCATACCGAGCGCCGCTGATAATGATTTATCGCCGCAATGACTGTCGCTGGATGGTCGGCGAGGACCGCGTCTACACCCAGTTTCATATAATACCACATACGCTGTTCCGGGGTGGGATCCAGTGGGGCCACAACTTTATTCAGCCAATGCGCCCACGCCACATAGCCTGGATTCAGCCAAAGTAGGGGCCAGATCGGGCCAAGCAAGTCAACTTTACCCGACGGCAACGGGTTCCACAGCGTAATATTACCACTTGGCATTGATGAACAGACGGTCTTGACTGCTGCCACATAGTCTGGGTGAAATGAGACAATCGCCGAGCTTTGCAGAACGCCGTGCGCATCCAATAATTCGATCAATTGCTGGGCATGTCTGGGATTAGCAAAACGCGGGTCTTTGAGTTCCAGTAGAAAAGGAATTTGGCCTTGCGTATATTCAATCAGATCGAGTAGCGTGGGCACGGCAGCATCGGTCAGTGAACCATCGGGTGCTTTGGTATGCAAACGTTTCAAGGCTTGGAGCGGTTGATCATGCAGCGCGCCCTGGCCATCGGTTGTACGCTCTAAGCGAGCATCATGAAAGAGCACAATCTGCCCATCGCGGGTAAAGCGCAGATCGGTTTCCAATACATCGGCGCCCTGTTGCAAGGCCAGGGCGAATGAGCGCAGGGTGTTTTCTGGCGCTAACACAGGCACGCCGCGATGGGCCATGACAAAGGGTCGACCGCGCTTTTTACGCTCACTACGCAATTGCTGCCAGTTCATCATCTAGAAAAGCCTAAGGCAAAATTAGTAGGACTCATTTTTGCCGAATTGTTTGCATCTGTTGCTCAAACCGACGCCAAGCCGACTCCATTATAGCAGCATAACGATTATATGGCTGAATTATACCTAGATTTGAGGTGAGGGCTGAGTCATCGTTTTGTCAGGCTGCAACTATAGCATTGGCCTTGCCAACGCCGACTTCCAACGCAAATAGGACTTACGCAAGACGGGATCGCCGACATCCTGGCGGCAACCGGCAAGATGCCAGTGTTCCCAGCGTCTTGCGTAAGTCCTAGCAAAATGTGTTCCCTCGCCTTTAATCTGAAACGCTGGCACACTTTAGAAACGGTCTGAAAAGCCCGCCGAATCAATTCGGCGTCTGATATACAAAACCTATGCCCAGAGGGCGCCCAAAACGGGTTCATAGGTGTAGTTAACGTGTTTTAACACGTTTCTTATAGCAGGCGGCGAAATGACCTTTTCAGACCGTTTCTTAGACCTCGCCAGGCGTAAACCACCGCGCTCAAAACCGCCACCAGACGCCTAAGCGCACAACCAAACGGCTTACCAATCGCCAGCGTGCACCGGGCTGCGCTCACCGCGGCTTATCTCGGCCCACGGTTGGCCCATCCCACCCATTTGGGGCGTGCTCACCCCCATTTTCACCCCGACCGGCCTCTCTTCCCTCCCGGCCCACCTCGCCAACACAAAAAAAATGACCGCCTAACGGCGGTCACCGAGCCATCCACGATTTATGAAACAGCCTCCTGACGGAGATTTTTTATTTCTGACCTTGCCACATCTGTCGCCAGAAGCCTTAGGGATTCTTGGTCACAGTCTCCTGACTGAGAGTGTGACAGAAATCGGCATTAATAGACAGGTGGCCCTGAATGTGAGAAGATTAAGTTTGCGAAAATAACCAAACGCAGCCAGGAGCCACCCAATGCCAAGTATACCAGAACTGTCTGCCCCTGTCATATTCGAGTTGGAAAACAATCCCGCCAGCGCCATGCCCGCAGCATTGGCCTGGCCAAGGCTGATTTTCAAGTGCGCATGGCCGCCACGGCCTATAATCTCAAAAAATGGCACAAACTTTCGCTCGACAAGGCGAAGGCGGCGCGCACCAAACCGCCTGACTCGGCTTGAGGCCGACGCGCGGGAGCATAGCTGACAATTATGTTGACCCATTGCGCGGACGCTGGCGTCGGCACAAACGGCCGCTTGCCCGGTCTTCACCCAAAATACGCAATGTTCCACCCACTTTCGCCACTCTTCACCGCTCACCCCGCGCCACCCCTACTTTTTTTCACCCCAAAGCAAAAAAAAGGTCGCCAAACTGGCGACCCCAAACCCACCTTCTATTTCTGTAACGCTCTCCTGCTGACGGGGATTTTTTATTTCTGACAGCTAAGCGTGCCACATTGGAATTTAACGGCCGATCAACCACTAAACAGCGGGTTTTAATTTTTAACTGGCCTATATCTAGTGAGTTTTTCATAAAAGGGCACTTTGTGCATAGACCTCAAAAACCCGTACCACATTACGAAAGTAGTCAATAACTGTAATTGATTATACACTAGATTTAGGAAAAGATCAAGAGACAATTCGCAATTTTTCACGCGGTTCGCGCCTGATCTTACGCGCGAATAACCTTTGGCTTGCTTGCCACCGTAGTGGACAAAGCGCGACGGCATGCCAGGTATGTTGATTGATCGGCTCGATTTCTACGCCACGGCCCCCAAGGCCTTGAGGGCTGCCTGATGCGTGCGCCCCAGCGCTTAGGGTGCCACCGATCTTCCTGGAAGGGGTCAGGCACCCGCTGGTTAACGAATCAGGCTTTGACCCCTTCCAGGAAGATTTCCCCTAGAATCTAGGACGCACCCAAAACAACAGTTCAGCTACGCGGTTCGTGCCTGCTCCTGCCCCTCAGATCAGGCGCGGCACACCTTGGCCGGCGAGCGGCTCGACAACGGCGCGAAAATCGTGCTGGACAAAAATTCATGGGTCATCGCGCCGCCAATATGACCGTAAGCAACGACCGGCGCAGCGCTCGATACGTTTAGCGCTGCCAGCACGGTGTGCCTCAAGTGGCGAGCACAGAGGCACACCGCGCCCCGCCACGCAAGATAGACCTAACTCTGTACCCGGCTAGGCCCAGCGGTATATAGCAATCTTTGGATGTTTTGGCCATAATAGAGATGAATTTTCTAATGCGTTTATATACATCAATCACGTCACAGCCCGCGCTTATCATCTGTGCAAGTGGTGGCGTTGATCAAAACGATCTTGGCAAGGAGCTTCGTATGGCAAGTTTAAAAGCAACGCAACAAAAAGCGCAAGCCATCACGCGCCCAGACAAGCACAGTCTGCTAGCGCTCGTCGTCGCGTTGGCCATTCCATTTGCCGCAGCCGCGATTGGGGCGCAGGCGACCAATGATTCGGTCAACACTTGGTATAAGACGTTGCGCAAGCCCGCTTGGAATCCACCCAGTTGGGTCTTTGGCCCCGTCTGGACGCTGCTTTACACGATGATGGGCGTTGCATCTTGGCTGGTTTGGCGCAGCGGTAACCAACCAACCCTAGGCAATGGCACCGACCTTGCATCAACAGACCAGCCCAAAATCGTCAGGCGGGCGCTGGCCCTCTATGGTGTCCATCTTGTTCTGAATACGCTCTGGTCAATCCTCTTCTTTGGCCAACGCAACATCAAATGGGCGCTGGTCGAGATCATTGTGTTATGGAGCATGATTGTCGCGACGCTGGCCAGCTTTTATCGGATCAAACGCACAGCCGGCCTGCTGTTGGTCCCCTACTTGCTCTGGTGTAGCTTTGCGGCTGTGCTCAACGCCACGATCTGGCGCATGAATCGCCACAATTTTATCGCCCGGCTCTGGGAAAATCCGTTCTGGCACCGCAGCTAGAATCACTTAAAAGTCGTTAATGCGTAGGGGGCGGGCATGCCCGTCCAGGGCAATCGCGAACTTGATCACCCACCGCATGAATGCGTGGCTGGTACAGAAAACCGGTTGCAACAGGTTGCCAAGGGCGGTGCCTTTGTGGCAGGCAGTGCATTTTTCTTTGCCTTTTTTGTTTACCAGTTCGAGCGTTGCCAGTGCAGCCGCCCTGTTGGACCTATTCAAACTCAACCCGCATGAGCAGAAAATCGTTGAACGCTTTGGCGCAGTGGGCAAAGTCGCAGAACTCGGCCTGATGTTTGCGATTGAACGCGAAGCATCCGTAGTCGAACAGGTAGGCCGACCACTGCGCCAAGGTTGGTGCGGGCGTTTATGGCAGACGAGCAAGCTGCTGAACTTGCTTAGTTTGCTTACGTTCTTGTTGCCCAAACAATCGCGCATACGCCGTGTTCTGAGTTCATTGTTCACTTGTGCTGGTGCGCTTTGTTTGCACTTTGCTGTTATCGAAACGGGCCACGCATCGGTGCGTGATCCGCGCGCCACTTTTCTACAGCAACGCGCCGGGCATGGTGCAGCGGAGGTAACTGGCACCGCTGCCGTCACCGGCCCAGATTGCGAGCGGGCCTTCGCCGCATTTTCTACCCGTAAAATCAACTGATAGGGACTGCGATCTGGTCAAGGCACAATAGTAAGGCCATTCCAAAAAAATAAGTATACGCGGAGGAGGCGTTCTCTTACGCCGGTGTACTCCTGTAAACGCCGCATTAGAGAATGCTCCCTCCACGGGTATATCGATGATTTGTTTTTTGGAATGGCCTAACTTGTGTTATGCAAAGGGTAACCAAAAAGCTTAACGCAGAGGCGCAAAGCCACAAAGAACGGCAAAAAAACGCAAGCCAACGCCCAATAGCCGGCGCGGGTTCGGCGTGTGGTCACGGACCAATATGGTTGGCTCATGACCACACGCCTGGTTTTTCTTTGCACCTTTACGTCAAAATTTTAGCCGTGCGTAACGTGAGATAGTAAGGGTCCCACTTGCATCTGCCCCCTGCGCATTTTACCATAGGACCAATCGCTCTATTTTTCACCTAACTTCTTGCGACTTTCACGCGAAACGGAATACTACCTATGGCACGACGGATTCAAGTGATCATCAACCCTGCTGCGGGTCAAGATGCGCCCATTCTCAATATCATGAACCGAACGTTTCGGGAAGCAGGGATCGAATGGGATATTTCTCTAACCAAAGAGGCCGGTGATGCTCGGCGCCTGGCCCAGGAAGCAGTGCAAAAAGGCGTTGATGTGGTTGCCGTCTATGGCGGCGATGGCACCGTGGCCGAAGTGGCCAGTGGCTTGGTTGGCAGTCAGGTGCCGTTGGCGATTTTGCCTGGTGGGACAGCGAATGTGCTTTCGGTAGAATTAGGCATTCCAGCCGATTTGACCTTGGCCTGCCAGCTTGCCGCTGATCCAGCGGCGATTGCACGACCGCTCGACATGGGCACCGTGAATGGCGACTACTTTATCCTACGCGTTGGCATCGGTTTTGAGGCGGCAATGGTGGAAAATGCGGACCGCCAGTTAAAAGACAAATATGGCGTCTTGGCCTATCTCTGGTCGGCGATGCAAAATCTGTATAAACCCGAAATTGCCAAGTATCATCTGACGATTGATGGCAAGCAGATCGAGGCCGAAGGCTTGACCTGTATGATCGCCAATTCCGGCAATATGGGGCAGGCGGGGCTCAATTTGATTCCGACAATCGACGTCAGTGACGGTTTATTGGATGTGATCGTGATTCAGCAAGCCAGTTTGCAGACTTTTTTTGATTTGGTCGGTAGCATCACCGGTGTGAAACAGATGCAGTCGTCCGATGTGCCCAGCGGCACTGGCGTACCCGATGATATGGCGCCGCAATCGTTACAATATTGGCAAGCCAAGGAAGTGACCGTAATCACCGAGCCAGCGCAAACGGTGCAGTGTGACGGCGAAATTCTGGGCAAAGTAGAAATCCAGTGTAAAGTGGTCCCGCACGCCATCAACGTGCTGACCCCCAACCTCAAAAAGACAGCCTAAACATGACAACTGACCCTTTGCCACCCGCGTCGCGCCGCGCCCGCTATTGGCGGCGCTTGCAGGCGCGCTTGTCGCCGGTACAGAAAATAGATTCATGGCTCTTTATGGAAGTAAATCGGCTGCCGCATCCGCCAGTGGTCAATACCTTTATGCGCGTGCTGGCAACAGTGATGAATCGCGGCGATGGCTGGCTGGTCGGTCTATTGCTGCTCGCGGTCTGGAATCAATTGCAAGGCAAGTTGAAAGGCCGTAAAGTTTTCTGGCGCGTGGCGCCGGTGCTCTGGCTCACCAGCATTGTGGTGGAGCATGGACTCAAAAAGGTTTTTCGGCGGCCACGCCCTTATACCCAGATGGCCCAAGCCGTCTTAATTGGTGCGCCGCCCAAACATTACTCGTTTCCTTCGGGGCACAGCGCTTCTGGCTTTGCTGGCGCCTGGTTGTTGAGCCGTTATTATCCCAAATGGCAGGCTGCCTTTTATGGTCTGGCTGTACTCGTGGCATTTTGTCGCGTCTATTTGGGCGCACATTACCCGATTGATGTGATCGCCGGCGCCGTCAGCGGTATAAGCCTGGCCGAATTCTTCCGCCGGCTTTTACGTATGCACCGCTAGATACAGTGTACACTAAATTATCGGGTATTTTGTAGGAGGGTATGCGTTGCCGCGGTTGTGCCATTAATCCCGGATACAGTGTACACTAAATTATCGGGTATTTTGTAGGTCCGGTTTTTAACCGGACAAGCACCGATCCGGCTTGGCGCCGTTTGTCACGCTACAAGCGATGACCTACGAAAGACCAAAAATTTTAATTTACAGTCTATTAAGTGGGGCTGGCGATCTGACTTCTTACCTG
>JBBQBY010000085.1:0-17981 GCA_038318235.1 Caldilineales bacterium | reverse complement strand
GAATGCCAGAGGGGTTGAAGAGTGCGGCGTCACCTGGTTCAAGCGCCAGCCGCAGCGCGCCGGGCATGGTATTGGCGCGGTTATTTTTGCCACCGTCCGCCCGCCGAATCGCATATTCTTCTGGTGTATCCCAACGGATGTGTGAACCGGGGATATATTCAATATCGGCGCTGGGCACCAGCGGAATTTGCATTTGGATGCTGGTGCCAGAACGGATCAATTTGGCAATCGTTGCTTTTTCTTCCTCATCGTTGGCTGCCGAGAATTGTGAATCGCGGTGCCAGTTGCCGTCACGACCGTCGGCGAGCGGGTTGAAAAAAAGGCTGGTGCAACGAAAGAGCGGCTCATCGCCCATAATGGTGCGCGCAATGTCGAGCACCTGCGGATCGGCGACGGCATCCATGACCTCACTCAACCCGGCGCGCGCTTCGGTGAAATAACCGGGATGGTTGAGATGGCGCATGACGGTGGCATCTGGACCACCGCCCGGTGCACCCTTCTCAGGGTTGTTGACACGCCATTGGTCAAGGATCGCGTCGCAGATTGTGAGCAAGTTGGCCGAACGTTGTTTGTCGAACAAACCGCGTAGAACAACATACCCTTCATTTTCCCATTGGTCACTCAGATTCTCATTCATCATACTCATCTCCTTAATTCATCATACTCAGAAAAATTGTAATTCACCCGCAAAATGGTCTGTTTTCGGTCTAGAAAATGAGCAGTTCGCTCTGCTACACTGTCTCTATCTCCCATCCCTGCCATAATCATTCCCGCCGATGGTTGCGTAAGTTTTGCTCGGCATTCGTAGGTCATCGCTTCCAGCGTGACAAACAACGATGAACCCTACCTTCTAGATATAACTGGGCTTGTCACGCTGGAAGCGATGACCTACAGATCAATAATAGAATTTTGGTAACAGTCCCCCAGTGCGTCTAGAACGAAAAGAGTGCAGCATAAAACTGATCGACTGTAAACCCTCTGTAACACTCATTCAACGTTTTTTCAACGATACTCCTTTATACTAACTTATAGATACAACGTCAGTTGTTACCAACCAGCCTTCTTCATATCAAACCATTTTTTGGAGGAAATATGTACACCACAGGCATGAATGTTAATTTGTCGGAAACCACAGTTGTCACCAAGTCCAATCGCAAAACGAACCAACACCAACCAGAACAACGTTTTTGCCCCAGCACGTCCTGTTTTACCGATGAGATCAGCGTCCAACGCATTTCCCCACAGGCCAATGTTTGGGTGCTCACCGACACCGTTGAAGATCAATCCTGGTTTACGATGGGTGAAGCACCGACTTGTCCCCATTGTGGCACCATCTTATTGGCAGCGAATCCGTCACGCTAATGGATAGAAAACGAATATTTTGAAATTGGTTATCTTCACGCGAAGGATTCGAAGGAAATTTACGATTAATTAAGTAAGCAAAACAAATTACCAACCAAAAAGGAAAACACCATGTACCACCACACATCTGTCACAACCAAATCGGTCACAAACAATACGGCCAGCCATCTGCCAAACCCAACGCGCGCCGAGCGGCACTTTTGTCTAAACACATCCTGCCTGACCGACGAAATTCTGGTGCGCAAGGTCTCATCATTTAACGATGTTTGGCTGCTGACCGACACCAGCGATAACACATCCTGGTTGGTGAATATGGAGACGCCGGTTTGCCCTTGTTGCGACGCAAAGTTGCAAACGACAAGCAGCACACAGCGCTTCCTCCTGTAAGTTGGCGTTGATACCAACCGCAGCGCCGATCATTTCCCAAAGAAATCGCGCTGAATGACCCTACTCACCCAATCGACAATCACCGCATAGCCTTTTTCACCCGTCTCGACTTTTGCCAGTTGAGGGGTGCCAATGTAGTAATTCGGATATTTGCGTGTGCTATAAAAAATCGCGCCGCCGGTTTTGATATGCTCCGGCCCTTGTAACTTGCGCATTTCGTCTGGCTCAACGTGAAAGGCTTCACTGCGTTCGGGATGCACCAATTCTGGGTGTGTCACCAGCAAACGCGCAGTCTCACCTTCGCCGCCGTGTCCCTCACTTTTCTTTGATTGCTGAATCGTGCCATAAACTTTGCTCAGCAGCGTCAACCAGTTGAGAATAATCGCCTGCGCCTCGGGCGTCTCTTCCACTAGATTCTGCGCGCCCACCATCATCGACGGCAAGCTCCCATCATGGCCGTGGATGAAGACAAAGTTACGAAACCCATTTTTATACAAACTCATACAGACATCGCGGATCAGCGCGATCAGTGTCTCTGGTTTGACTGAGACCGTGCCCGGATAGTCCAAGTGAAAGTTGGACGTACCAAACGGGATCACTGGCCCGATCACCATGGGGCAATTTTGCTCGGCCAGGCGAATGGCGGTGCGCCGACAAATTTCGCGCGCCTCCATTGTATCGGTGCCCAACGGCAAGTGCGCACCGTGGGCTTCGGTCGCGCCAAAAGGCAACAAGATCACGTTGGTTTTTTCCAGCGCCGCTGCGACATCGTGGCTGCTCATTTCGGTAAGGGTAGCCGGACCTTTTTGCGCATAAAGCACTTGTTCGCTGTTCCCCACTGGTGTAGAAATTGATTCGGTAGACATAGGCGTACGTTACGATCTCCTTTTAACTGGTATAAATCATGCACAACGCAGAGGGTTTACAGACGCAAAGTATCCTAAACTGCTCAGTTTTTCTTGGCGTTCTTTGCGGCTTTGCGTGCATAAATCCTCTGCATTGTGCAATTTGCAAGATGAATTAAACTGCATATTGGCTGTTTTCCACAATGTCTAACGATTGACAAAGTGTAAAAACTCGCGTATGCTTTAATTGTCGATTAAATTCATGCAAAATCAGCTTGCTGCTCTGTTCTGGTGCAGACCCATGCCACAAAGTCGGAACAACTTAGATTCACAGCCAACCCCCGAAAATCTGTTCTTGCCAACCGAGTTGCCTAGCAGTGTAGCAGATAAAGCCGCTGTCTTTCAAGTGTTAAAACGGGTGGCTGTGGCACTGCAACGCCTGTTTGACCCATTCTGTGAAGTGGCGATCCACGACTTTGCCGACTTTGAACATTCGATTATCGCGCTAGAAGGCAATATTACCAACCGCGCGATTGGCGGCGCGGCCACCGATTTATTGTTAGCCAAAGCAAGCCAAGGCGAGACCGACGAGGATCTGTATAATTATTTGACTAGCCTGGCGGGTGGCCGTTTGATGAAATCTTGCACTGTTTTTCTGCGCGATCAAGATGGCAAAGCGTATGGCGCATTCTGTGTTAATTTCGACATCAGCGCGTTTGTCAACATGCGCAAATTGCTGGGCAGCTTTGTCTTGACCGAAGAAAAAGGCGATGTGATTGAGACTTTTTCCGACGATATTGAAGAGACAGTCCAATCACTTTTGAGTGAAACTTTGTATGCGCTAGGCCAAAGCTTGCCGCTGATGAATCGCGATGAGAGAGTCGAGTTGATTGGACGCCTGGCCGACAAAGGCGTTTTTCAAGTTAAAAAGGCTGTACCGATTCTAGCCGATCAGCTTGGCCTGAGTCGCGCAACCGTTTATAATTACTTACGTGATGCGCGCGGCGAGCGCGACGCGTCATAACCCACTTTCCTACGCTTTCTCAACCCTGTTGGAGTCGATTATGGCATCCTTTGACGTTATCTTGACCGACAAAGCACCGGTCCCCTCATCCGGCTACAGCCAGGGCATCCGTTGGGGCAATTTAATTGTCACGGCGGGTTATCTAGGCACGCATCCGGATGGTTCGGGCGTTGTAAAAGGTGGCTTCGCGGCCGAAGTGCGCCAGGCCCTGGGTAATATCAAGGCTGTACTAGAAGAAGCAGGTTCATCCATGGCCGATGTGATTCGGATCAACGTCTCGTTGACCGATATCAACCGCTTTGCCGATATGGATCTGGTTTACCGCGAATTCTTTAGCGCGCCCTACCCCACGCGCAACACGATAGGCGTGAAAGAATTGTGGGGTGGGGCACAGGTTGGCTTCGATGTGTGGGCGGTGAAGCAGGATTGACGGTGCCCAAAACATGGGTTATACTTTTGGTATAAAAGGAGGTATAAACATGGAAAATATAAAAACTGCCATCTCTTTACAAAAGTCACTTTTTCAGCAAGCGGAACAGATGGCAAACGAGTTAAAGATATCGCGTAGCCGTTTGTTTGCCTTAGCGGTTGAGAAGTTCATTCACGATTACGAAAGCCGCAAAATGCTGGAAACCCTCAACGAGGTCTATGCCGATGGCCCTGATCTTGAAGATCGTCGCTTGCTGGAAGCCATGCGCCCTCACCTAAGTAAGTTATTAGAAAACGACGAATGGTAATTAATCAGGGGGATGTATTTTGGGTTGACACACCGACCCCTGAGGGATCGGGGCTAGGCTATCTACGCCCCTATGTCATCATCCAAAATAACGCATTCAACTATAGCCGCATCAACACGGTTGTGATTTGTTCGATTACCTCCAACATTCGTCTTGCCAGATCACCAGGTAATGTTTTGCTAGCAAAAGGTGAAGCAAACCTTCCCAAGCAAAGTGTCGTCAATATTTCACAATTATTTACTGTTGATAAAGCGTATGTGTTGGAAAAAATCGGCAGCCTTTCGCAACCAAGTTTTGCACGGATCTTAGCTGGGATTTATCGTCTGCTTGAACCCCGTGAACCAGGCGAACCGCAAGCTTTTTAGATAAATCGTTACGCAGAAAAAAATTGCTATGCGCCACGAAATTCTGACGGAAATTAGCCCGACGGAACCAGTTGAATTGACGCAACAACTGATCCGCCTTCCTTCCTTCCTCTGGCACGAATCGGACGTTGGGTATTGGATCGCAGACTGGCTGCGTGCGCGCGGCTTTGCGGTCGATCTACAAGAAGTACCTTTGCACAAGATTAAAGATCACCCGACGGGTTTCACCCATCAAGCGATCGGCACGCTTAAAGGCGATGGGACAGGTCCCAGTCTGATGCTCTGTGGGCACACCGATACAAGTGACTGGCAAGGACGGCCTTTCCGCGAAGCCGAGTGGCAGCATGATCCGTTTGGCGGCGAGATCGATAACGGTTATCTGTACGACCTCGGCGCGATCAACATGAAAGCGGGCGTCGCGGCGATTCTGATGGTCGCTGAGACCGTGCGCCGTTCGGGACGTAAGCTCAAGGGTGACTTGATTGTGGCCTGCGTGGTCGCCGAAACCGGCGGTGGTGTGGGCGCGGTGCATTTGGTTAACAGTGGTCTCCGCCCCGATTATTGTATTGTCACCGAAGCGGACAATTTGGATGTGGGCGTGATTTCGGTCGGCTATATCCAGGGTAAAGTGCGCGTGATTGGCGAATTTAAACATCGCGTGCCCTACATCAACCCAATCGAGAAGATCACCAAGGTAATTTATGCCTTTGGGCCATCCTATCAGCCGATCCCGCAAGACAGTTGGCTGCATTATACGCCGCATCCGCTATTGCCTGGCTACCCACGCATCGGGATACGCAATATTGAACATTTCCAGAATACGACCACCCTGATGTTCGACCTGCGCATCATTCCCGACATGACCGAAGAGAGCGTGCGTCAAGACATGACGGCGTTGCTAGATAGCATTGCGGCGAAAGATCCTGAATTCCAGTACGAGTTGATCATCCCGCAAAGCCCACAACAGCCAAACATGCCCGCCCGCGACGCAACCCCAGTCGAGACGCCGGTCGTGGCTAGCCTTATTCGCAACCACGAACAGATCAATGGCCAGCCGGCCAATGTGGGCGCCGGTCATCGCATGGGCGCCACGGCGGACACCTGCCATTTTAAGGGCGTCGGCATCCAGTGTGTTGAATATGGCCCCGGTTTTATCCCAATCTGGCCGATGGTCGATGAATGTATTGAAGTGGAACAGATTGTCACCGCGACGAAAGTATTAGCGTTGACGGCGGCGGAAATTTGCACGTAATGGCGACGGTTGCCTGATGATTCATGCGGCAAATATCGTAGGTCACCCCTTTTAGGGTGACAGCTTGGTTTAGCCCCGAAATCACAATTTGCACGACAATTGTCACCCTAAAAGGGATGACCTACAAACGTCAATGATGACTGACTTAATGAAACCTAAAATTGTCCGGATTTACTCGGAAAACGCTGCCTTTCAACTGCTTGAGGCGTTGCGGCGCAATCGTGAGAAGCGCCAGAAGCAGCATGAGTTTCTAGTCGAAGGGGTGCGGCCCATTAACCTGGCCTTGCAGCACAATTGGACGGTCAAGGCTTGGCTCTATTCGCCCGAACGCAAGTTGTCGGATTGGGCGAGCAATTTACTGGATCATTCATCGGCCAGCCTGCATTATGAAGTCGCGGAGCCTTTGTTAGCCAAACTAAGCGGCAAAGAGGAGTCATCCGAATTGCTGGCGCTGGTGGCGATGCCAGAAGATCAACTCACGCGCATCCCGATCCGCGCCAACCTGCTCGTGTTAATTTTCGACCGACCGGCCAGCCCTGGCAATTTGGGCACCTTAATTCGCTCGGCAGATGCCCTGGGTGCAGACGGGTTGGTGATCACGGGGCACGCCGCCGATCTATACGATCCAGAGACGATCAGCGCCAGTGTCGGCACTTTGTTTACGTTGCCGGTGGTGCGCGTGGCTTCGCCACGTGAATTGGAACCGTGGTTTGCCCAAATCCGACACCAGATTGGCGCTTTCGAGATCGTCGGCAGCAGCGCCAAAGCCGACCATGACATCACCGCCCACGACTGGACTCGCCCCACCCTTTTGGTGATCGGCAATGAGACGGTGGGCATGAGCGCACATTATCGCGAATTATGCGATGTGATTGTCAATATTCCGATCAGTGGTGCAGCCACGTCTCTCAATGTCGCCTGTGCCGCATCGATCCTGCTGTATGAGATTCAGCGACAACGAAGAATTTGATTGACGATTTTTGATTTACGATTTACGAAGATACTTCGTAGATCAAGCTACTTCGTAAATCGTAAATCGTAAATATCTACAGGAAATATTCCCATGTTCCAGACCAACGCTTCAACCGAAAAGATCCTCGACATCTACACCCGCATCCTGCGCATTCGGCGCTTTGAAGAGGCGGTGGGTAAACTTTTTGCGCAAGGCCAATTGCCGGGTTTCGTCCATCTATATATTGGCGAAGAGGCGGTTGGCGCTGGCGTCTGTGCGGCTCTACGGGATGATGACTACATCATCAGTACACACCGCGGCCACGGCCATGTGATTGCCAAGGGCGGCGATTTTAACCGCATGATGGCCGAACTTTTTGGCAAGGCAACAGGCTATTGCAAAGGCAAGGGTGGCTCGCAACATATTGCCGATTTTGAGATTGGCATGTTGGGCGCCTGCGGCATTGTCGGCGGCGGTATGCCGGTGGCGGTCGGCGCGGGTCTCAGCGCGTATTATCGTGGCACCGATCAAGTTTCTGTCACCTTTTTTGGCGATGGCGCATCGAATGAGGGCAGTTTCCACGAATCGCTCAACCTGGCTTCGGCGCTCAGGTTGCCCGTAATCTTCGTTTGTGAAAACAACCAATATGGCGAGTTCATGCTGTCAGTTAAGACGATGAACATTAAGGATATTGCTGACCGCGCCAAAGGGTATGGTATTCCTGGCATCATTGCCGACGGCACCGATGCGTTGGCGATGTACGATGTCGCCACCCAGGCGGTGGCCCGCGCACGCAGCGGCCAAGGACCGACTTTGATTGAAGCCAAGACCCATCGCAAAGGCGGGCATTCGGAAGGCGAAGATGCGTTTCTAGCCGGTCAGAAATATCGTCTCAGTGCGGAGCAGGAAGATGCCCGCCAAAAAGATCCACTGTTCTTACTTCACAGCTATATTATCGAACACCAACTGGTGGCCGCAGAAACCGTAGAAACATTAGATCACCAAGTGGTGCAGGAAGTCAACGAGTCGGTCGCTTTTGCACGGGCCAGCGCCGATCCAGATTTGGAAATCTTATACCAGGATATGTGGGTGTAAGGATTTTTGATTGACGAGTTTTGATTGACGATTTCCCCTGTGACAGGAAGCTGAACAGATGGATACAAAGATTATGGAACGCCCGGATAGCGGCCTGGCCCAGGAAAAAATCGAAGATTACTACACCGCTATGCGCCGTTTTTGGCATCCCGTGTTGCGCGTGGAAGATTTACCCGCACACGAACCGATTGGCGTCGAACTGCTCGAAGAACCGGTGGCGTTAGCTCGCTTGAACGGTGAAATTGTCGCCATGCAAGATTTGTGTCGCCACTTCCAGGCGCGCTTGTCGCTGGGCGAAATTTCTAAAATCCCGGGCGCGGGCGAATGTTTGATGTGTCCTTATCACGGCTGGTCGTATGCGGCCTCCGGCCAATGTGTCCACATCCCACAATTGGCGCATGATCGGCAAATCCCGACCGACGCCCAAGTCCCCCGCTATCTAACGACAGAACGGTATGGCTTGATCTGGGTTTGCCTGGACGAAAATCCGCGCTTTGGGATTCCAAACATCCCTGCGCTGGATGATCCGGCCTTCATGACCGGTCCGTTGCGGCTATCCCACCTGGCAAGCTGCGGTGCCGCGGGCGATTATGGCGGCGCTGGATGATACGCACGGTGCATGGTGGTTTGGTGGGCGATCGGTCACACACCGCGCCGCCGGAACACACGGTGTGCCGCGAAGGCCACTGCATGGTCGTCGATGTGCGCATGGTCCAGCCGGAGAACGCCACGATTCGTGAAAACGGTTACACGAATGGCTGTGGGCCGAAACTTCAGGTGCCGAAATTTCAGGCCGTAACGCTGCGCACAACGGTCGGCATCCCGAACCTGATCCATTTTATGATTCAGGCCGAAGGTTCACAGAGACGTACACAGATCTGGCAGGCCGTTTGCCCGAGAAGCTATAAGGCGAATCCAAGTAAATAATGATGCAGGGATCGAGACTTGACAGGTGGAAAGAGCTCCACCTGTCAAGTCGGTCGGCAGCAATTTTGACAACGGCCCAATCTGTACATTTATTTATTTGGATTGGCCTAACGAAACAATCACCTTCTGGGGTTCGGCACGCAACTACGATTTTGATCAACCGGTTTTCGATCCGGTATTTGAACAGATGCAGGACACGCTGCGCGCACAAGATAAACGAATTGTCGAAAGCCAACGGCCTTGGCTGTTACCGCCTTTTTGGACAAAAGTTGAATTGCCTCTACGCCCGGCCGACTTGCCATTGATCGAATATCAAAAATGGTTGGAAGAATTGGGTGTTACACTCGCATTGTGAATAGAGCATGAACTGTGCCAAGAAAAACTTATATCGCCGCGATCCAGGCTGCCCTGGGCGAAGAGATGCGGCGCGACGACAAAGTGCTGTTGATTGGGGAAGATGTGCGGATTGGCGTCTTTGCCGGCACGCGCGGCCGGCACGCCGAGCTTGGCGACAAACGGGTGATCGATACGCCGATCTCTGAATTAGGCGTCGCCGGCGCTGGAGTTGGCGCGGCGGCGACGGGTTTACGCCCAGTGGTCGATTTGATGTTTGGCACGTTCTTATACCTCGCCTTTGACCAGATTGCCGACCAAGCCGCCACCATGCGTTATATGTTTGGTGGGCAAGCCAAATTGCCGATTGTCTACATGGTGCAAAATGGCGGCGGCGTGGGTGCAGGTCCGCATCACAGCCAGCCAGTACATCCGTTGTTTATGTACTTGCCGCTGATCAAAGTGATCATGCCCAGCACCCCGTATGATGTCAAAGGCTTACTCAAAGCGTCCATTCGCGACGATAACCCAGTGATATTTTTCAATCATCTCTCCTTGGGCGGTCAGCGTGGCGAAGTGCCCGACGAAGAGTATGAGATTCCCCTGGGCAAAGGCGATATCAAGCGAGCGGGCAAAGATGTCACGATCTGCACCGCAGGTTTGATGGTACACAAGTCGCTAGAGGCGGCCAAAATCTTGGAAAAAGAAGGCATCGATGTCGAGATCATCGATTTGCGCACCTTGAAACCGTGGGACGAAGCCCTGGTGTTTGGAAAGTGTCGCCAAGACGGGTCATTTCGTGGCGGTCGATGAAAGTTATCCGGTCTGCGGCGCGGCCAGCGAGTGGGCGGCGACGGTGGCCGAGAAAGGTTTCCACGATCTCAAAGCGCCCGTCCTCCGTGTCAGCAGCAAACATGTGCCGATTCCATTTAGCCCGGTGCTTGAGAAACAGGTGATGCCGTCGGCGGCAGAGGTTGTGGCGGCGGTGAAGAAGGTATTAGGTAAGGAGTAAAAAGTAAGGAGTAAGGAGTAAATTGTCAAGCGCACAATCTCTACTTATCCATTTCTATTTATCACTTACTAGCTCTTTTTACAAGCTTACCTAAACAGAAATCTGAGGTTTGAACCACATGCGTGAACCGCTCTACATGCCCAAATTTGGCCTGACTATGACGGAAGGTTTAATTGTCGAATGGTACAAGCAAGAAGGCGATCCGGTCAATGAGGGCGATGCACTGTTGACCGTGGAGACCGAAAAGGTGGACACCGACATCAATGCGCCGGTGAGCGGGACGTTGACGGGTATCCAATATGAAGCGGGTGATGAAGCGCCGGTGGGCGAGATCATTGCTTATATTGAGCAGGGCTAGAACATAGTGTTAGTGGGTGCTGGCCAGAAAATCTGGCTTTAAGGCAGAATCGATTACTAGATCTGTTTATTAGTCTATTTGTGCCACAGATAGAGAGCTACGACAGCGATAAAGGAGGAAAGAACCAGTATGGAATCATATCAGCTACCCCAGGCAAAGATTGAACAATTTCAGACCGAGGGTTATACATTTACTCCCGATTTTTTTAGCCAAGATGAAGTGGCCGCGATGCGCGTTGAATTGGAACGCTTTAAAAGCGAGGGTCTAGGTCGTAACGTGGCGACCGATGGCGACGGCAAAACCCATTCGACGACCAAAATTAATTATCAAATTATTCCCTTGAATGACAAAAGCAGACTTTTTCGCGCTTTGCCTTTCCATCCCAAAGTCGTCAGCGCCATTAGTCAATTAATTGGCACGCCTTTTGTACGCCATCTCGATCAGATTTTTCTCAAGCCGGGGCGCACGGGGGCAGGCACTAGTTGGCACACCGACAACGCCTATTTTAAGATCGGCGATCCGACCAAAGGCACCGGCATGTGGGTGGCCCTCCACGATGCCACCCTGGCCAACGGCACACTGCACGTGATCCCACGCAGCCACCTGGAAACCTTTGCGCATGAACGCGATCTGAGCAGCGACCATCACATCACTTTCCGTGCCGACGATCAGCGTGCTGTGGCCATCGAATTGCCCGCCGGTGGAGCGATTTTCTTCAACTATGGCATCGGCCATGGCACCACCGCCAACAATACCGACCACGAACGCGCTGGACTGGCCTATCACTTCTTGCGCACCGACTATATTCCGGAAAATTATCCAGCGCAAAAGTCCATGGTCTATCTCACCGGGCCAGAGACCACGGGCGGCGAACGGGAATACGGCGTTAAGATCGAAGGCACGTGGCCTGATGAAGTGCGGCGGTTGTTATAAAGACAATTTGTCAAAGCGTTATTGATCTGCCATTCGGCGAAAAGAGGCAAGCATGCGTTTGAAAAATAAAGTGGCGATTGTTACTGGTGGTGGCGCAGGGATGGGACAGGCGGTGGCCGAAGGTTATGCGCGCGAAGGCGCCCGCGTGGTCGTGGCCGAAATCAACCCGGCCAACGGTGAAGCGGTGGTTGCTAGCATTCGCCAGGCCGGCGGCGAAGCCATCTTTGTTAAAGTCGATGTGGCGAAAGCAGCCGAGGTTGAAGCCTTGGCCGCGGCCGCCAACCAGGCCTTTGGTGGCGTCGATATCTTATACAGCAATGCCGCCGTGCAATTACATGGCAAAGATGCCCGTGCTCATGAACTCAGCGAAGAAATTTGGGACCGTACCTATAACATTAACATTCGCGGCGTCTGGCTATGCGCAAAATATGTCATCCCCAGTTTGTTGCAGCGGGGTGGCGGCTCGATTATCAATGTGGCTTCGCCAACCGGCATGTTGGGTTGCGCGCCGGGTTATACAGCGTATAGTTCGAGCAAGGGTGCGGTCTATGGCTTGACGCGCGTCATGGCTGCCGATTATGCGCGTGACCAGATCCGCGTCAATGCCATTGTGCCGGGCGCCACCGAAACGCCGCTCACGGCGGAACTCTTTGCGGATGAAAAGACGCGCCAAGGCTTAATTGCTTCCACACCGTTGGGTCGCTTGGGCAAAGCTGAAGACGTGGTTGGGTTGGCGATCTTCCTGGCCTCGGATGAGGCGCGCTATTGCACCGGCGGCTATTATATGGTCGATGGCGGGTTGACGGCGATTTGAGGAGTGAAATATCACCGATCAGTTCTCACTTAGGCCATTTCAATGAAATAAGTATCCAGCGTTTGCCGAACAAAATCATGCGTAGGTGCGTGCTTTTAGCCGCACCATTGCGGTATACGCAGCACGTGCGGCTACAAGCACGCACCTACTGGATCCTTTATGCTTTGATGGCGCCTTAGTAAGCTTCACGTTCTATGCAGTAGCAAGAGGATAGTGCATGAAATTTGCCTGTTTGACCACGGTTATACCGGATAAGACCTTAGCTGAACAGTGCGCCATGATCGCGGCGGCTGGCTGTACTGGCGTTGAAACGATTATCTTTCCCGCTACGCGGTTGGAACAGTGGCAACAAGCGATTCAAATCGCCAGCGAGAATGCCGGTTTGCAGACGGTGGCTGTGATCCTGGGGGGATTGGCGCTCTATCAACCTGATTTTCCAGGTTGGTTGCCGGAAGCCTTGCAGGCGATTAAAGAGGTAAAGGCGGCAGCGCTTTTAACGCCAGAATACCGGGCGCAGGACCCTTTGCCACTTTTTCCGCCCTATCCGGCGCCACTCGCGATCGAGTAAGCGCATGTGAATGCGGCGCTCGATCAGATCAGCGCCATCGTTACGAAATTGGCGCTGCCGCTCTGGCTCGAGCCGATCACGCAATTTGAGAGCCGCTTCTGGCGCGATGTAGAAACTGTCTTACAAACCTGCCTACGCCTGAACAACCCGCAGATTGGCCTGGTGCTCGATTTTCATAACATGAACATCACCGAAGCCGATATCAATGCCACGATCCAGCGGGCGGACAAGTGGATTCACCACATTCATCTGGCCGATAACAACCGGCGATTGCCAGGGCAGGGGCATATTGATTTTACCAGTGGGCTTGCCACCTTGCGACAGTTGGATTATCAAGGCTGGTACAGCTTCGAGTGCGCCGTCCACGGTGATTTTACAACGACGTTACAGCAAGTCATCCAACAATTGACACAATGACCACATTAATTTGGGCTGGCCATGCCTTGACAGCAGCGGGTCAACCTGTACAGATCGACTATGCTGTCTGCGTAGAAGGCAATCACATCACCGACGCTGGTTCCTATGCAACGTTGCGAATGCGTCATCCTGACGCCACTCAAGTTGGCGGTCATGATTTTTTCATGCTGCCGGCGATGACCAACAGCCATGATCACGGGCGCGGCTTGGGCACCTTGCAGTTGGGTGTGCCGGATGATCTGCTGGAAATCTGGTTGCCGGGCTTATATTCGCAGCCTGGAATTGATTGGTATTTGCTGGCGCGTTATGAGGGGCAACTGCTTTTGCGGGCTGGCGTGGGAACGACCGAACGTCGGTGTAGGTCTGGACGGCCAGGCGCTGGACGACGATCAGGATTATTTACGCGAGCTAAGGCTGGCCTGGACCCTGGCGAATCGTCCTGGTGCGGACTCGCCAACGGTCAGCGCCGCCACTGTGCTGCAAAATGGGTACACGCAGCGGCAATGCAATCACGCTGGGGGCAGACGCACCACTGGGCACGCTGACAACCGGCGCGCTGGCCGATCTTGTCTTGCTCGATTGGCCAGGCGTTCAGGGTGTCTGGGCTTCGCCAGAAATACCGGCGTTGGATCTGTTATTACGCTGGGCATCCCGCCAACAGGTCAAGCATGTGCTGGTCAATGGCGAATGGGTCGTGCGCGATGGGCAATCCACGCGTCTAGATGAAGCGGAGGTAATAGCCGCCATCCGCGAAGATCTGAAAAGCTACGATCCAGCCGCGCTGGCCCAAGCAAGCTCCGTGACCAAGGCGCTCGGCCCGTATCTACGGCGCTTTTATGCCACATGGGACACGGACACTGCACCGCCAAGGCATTTTGTAACAGCATAGGATTTTCTCACGCAAAGGCGCAAAGAACGCAAAGTTGATTAAATTTCTCTGGCTTTTTCTTTGTGTTCTTTGCGCCTTTGCGTGAGATTTCCTCTGGTTTTGAAAGCCAGACAAAACGGGTCAACGATGCCTTTCCAGGCGCAACCCCGAAAGAGCGCGACAACGTTGTCACGTTATAAACATGATCTAACTGTTGTTATCGTGCTTACTATTAGTTGTGATTCAAGGTGAAAGGAAACGTATGACAGACGCAAAGACTCTCGAAAAATATCTGGACTATGTGCGCGAGGCAACGCTATCGCGCCGCAATTTCATGCGCAACACCGCGGGGTTGGCCACGATGGCAGCATTAGCGGCATGCGCACCGGCTGCACCAGCGGGCCAAGCGCCAGCCGCCGCTGGCACAGTGGCGGCAGCCGGTGCGCCCAAGACCGGTGGCACCATGGTCTTCGCCGCCGAGTCGATTGGCGAATCACTGGAACCGGGCTTATGGAACGGCTTCGGCATCTCGAACGTTTTCTTTGCCGCTGACGGTGACGATGACGGCCCATATGCTCGGTCTGCCTGGCGAAGATTATGACCAATTGATGCCGTGGTCGCGCGCGCTGGCCGCGGTTATCGATCTCAACCAGGCCGACGACGTGCGTCAACTCAGCCGGCAGGCTGTGGCCGAGTTGCAGGACTATTTGCGCGCTATTATCAGTGCACGCCGTCGCCACCCACAGAACGACTTGATCAGCCTCATGCTCCAACCAGACAACGCGGCCAAGTTGCGCGAAGACGAGCTGATCGGCAGCCTGACCCATTTACTCTTTGTGGGTAACGACCCGGTCATGCATGAGATTGGCATGGCGGTGATCACGTTATTAAATCACCCGGATCAAATGGCCTTGTTGCGCGCCAACCCTGGCCTAATGCCAAATGCAGTGGACGAATTATTGCGCTATGACAGCCCCGTCCAGATGACCTTTCGTTACGCGCTGACCGATGTCGAATTTCAGGGCAAACAATTGCGCACGGGTGACCATGTGGCGCTGGTGTTGGGCGCCGCCAACCGCGATCCGTTTTGTTGTGCCGAACCAGATCAGTTGGAGATCACGCGGCCGGTTGGTCAGGTCGCCCACTTTGGTGCAGGGGTTCATTATTGCTTGGGTGCGCCATTGGCGCGGTTGGAAGGCCAGATCGCGTTGAATGCGTTGTTACAACGTTTGCCGAGTTTAGCGCTGGCGACGGATGCGTTGGCCTGGCAAAAGACGGTTGCCGTGCGCGGCGTGGTGGCATTGCCAATCACCTGGGCATGACAAACCTAGACTTCACAAACTTAAGGAGATGAAACAATGTATAACGTTCCCCAGGATGTGCTGGACGCCTACGAAAAGCTGCCCGATATTCTTACGGGTCTGTTGCGCGACTTTCCAGAAGACGTGTTGCGCAACGCAGGCGGCGGTGACGAAAACTGGTCGGTGCTCGAAGTGCTCTGCCATCTGCGTGATGCGGAGCAATTTGCCCTGGCCCGTAACCGTGCGATGCGCGACCAAGTGGATCCGCCGCTCCCGCCCTACGACCAGGAACAGTTGGCAATTGAACGCGAGTATGCCAAGGCCAATCTAAAAGACACGCTCCAAGTGCTCTTCACGTTACGGCGCCTTCACTTAACCGAACTGGCCGCGCTCGCGCCCGCAGATTGGGCACGCACGGGCCAGCATCAGGAACAAGGGCAACTCACCATTCTCGCCCATACGCAGCATATGCTCTGCCATGATCTGCTCCACGCCGCGCAGATCGCACGGCAGCTTAGCCAGCTCCCGAAACCATAAAGCTCGGTGGACCCCCTTCCGGGAAGCTGAACTTTCGACCAGCATGTCAACGAATTCAGCTTCCCGGAAGGAAATCGCCTAGAAGGAAATCGCCTAGAAGGAAATCGCCTAGGACGGCATCGTTACACAACATTTATAAGTTGCGGATTAATCTTTCCCAATATTTTTCTAGTTCCAGTAAGGACATAGCCCATGTTTGACATCGCGGTGATTGGCAACGGTATGATCGGTTCCGCCGCCACACGGTATTTGAGCGCCACTGGCCAAAAAGTGATTGCGATTGGCCCTGGTGAACCAACCGACTGGCAGACACATCAAGGCGTCTTTGCCAGCCACTATGACCAAGGACGCATTACACGGATTATTGATCCCGATTTGGTCTGGGCGCAACTAGCAGCGCGTTCCATTGATGTTTATGCCGAAATTGAACAGGCGAGCGGGATCACCTTTCATCAGCGATCGGGCGGGTTGCGGGTCAGCCCGGATGTGACATCCCCCGTGGACAATGTCAATCAAGCCGAGCAAGTGGGCAAGGAATTGGGCGCGATTTATAGCCGTCTGTCGCAAGCCGAATTAGCGCGGCAATTTCCTTTTTTGCACTTCAGCGCGGGTACAGTCGGGCTATGGGAGCGCGGCGGTGCCGGTTATATCAACCCACGTTCACTGGTGCAGGCGCAATTAACCGTGGCCGTCCAACAAGGCGCGAACATCGTCCGCGAGACCGTCACTGGGATCAGCCAACGCAAAGACTTTGTCGAGCTGACCACGGATGTCGGGGCGCATTATCAAGCGCGCAAGGTACTGATCGCCGCCGGTGGCTATACGAATCATTTGCTCGAACGCAAACTCGATCTACGCCCAAAAGCGGTGACCGTCTTGCTAGCCGAATTGAGCGAAGCCGAAGTCAAACGGCTGCACGGCCTGACCACGCTGATCTGGCGGCTGGCCGACCACCCCATGCTGGCCTCGATCTACGCCGCCCCGCCGATCCGGTATCCGGATGGCAAAATGTACATCAAGATCGGTGGCACGGTCAAAGCGCCGCACTTTATGCACGCACCCGAAGAATTTCGCGCCTGGTTTCATTCTGCCGGCAATCGGGATGAAACCAATGCGCTGCGTGATGTGCTGCTCACACTGTTACCTGGCTTAAAGGCCGAAGCCTTTCAGACCAAACCCTGCGTCTACACCCTCACGGCGCATGAACATCCGTATATCGACCGGTTGGACGATCAACTGTTTGTGGCTGCCGGTGGTTGCGGTTCATCAGCCAAATCGTCGAATGAGCTCGGGCACATCGCGGCGTTGTTGGTGGAAAAGGGTGCGTGGCATTACGACATCCCGGCCAAAGTCTTTGAGGCGCGGTTTAAATAGCAGCGAACGAATTCGATGGCGCGTGTTGGCATCGCTCAAGGCATCGATTACGAGCATCGAATGAATTCAACGCCTGATATGCGAAACCTGTTGAAACAGGTTGGGTTGGGTGCGTATCCGATCTCTAGTACGTTTCAACGCACTTTTCTTATTATACTAAAATCAGAATGAAATCCGGAGTTTTACCCCCTCCTAACCTCCCCCTGCTGGGGAGGAACTGATCCTTCGTCTACCCTGTGACGGTTGCCTCCCTGTTTGGGCGCGGGTGGGGTAAAATACTCCGGATTTCATTCTGAACTCAGTATAGGTGCCGAATGAATTCGGTATTCTCGGCTTGGCATCACGACCAACTCACCGCTGAATAAATCTCACGCAAAAAACGACTAGGCCGCGTCATCAACAATCTCGTCTGTTTCAAACCAACCCCTTGCGCCAGTTTTTCCCACGCCCTATACGGCACCGGATACGGCACAGCAAAATTACCCTTGTCAATGTTATATTCCACAATTAACAGCCGCCC
>JBBQBY010000084.1:0-18182 GCA_038318235.1 Caldilineales bacterium | reverse complement strand
TGGCGAAAATTCTTGGCGATTGCAATCCCGCTCACCATCTCCTGCACGTTGGCATTGACCTGGGCCGACGCCCGTTGCGCGCGTTGGGTGGTGACGCGCGCAATATAGCGAAAACTGAGCGCCACGGCAACAACCAACGGCACCATGATCATCGTCAGCCACGCCAGTTGGGCGTCGATGTAAAAGAGCACACCAACGATCAAAATGACCAGGAGCACCTGGCTGAGCAAACTTAACGTCAACGTTACCACCGTCGCAAAATCTTGCGTGTCCGACGTGACGCGGCTGACAATTTTCCCCGAAGAGAACTCGTCAAAGAACGACATGTCGCGCTGCATGACGGCGCCAAAGACATTCTCGCGCATTTGCAAGACTACATCACCGACAATGCGGTTCGTATACCACTGGCGCAAAAAATTGAAGACCCACGAGCCCGCCGCGGCCAACAAAAAGGCCAGCACCAAGACAACAACATTGCGCATCGTGATCTGTTGGCTCATCTGCGTGACGCCGCGCGAGAGCAGCAGCGGCAGCGCCATATCGACCACCGAGGTAAGCAGAATCATGCCGGCGACAAAGAGCATCCGTTTGGTTTGCGGTTTAAAGTATCCTAAGATTCGTTGGAGTAAGACACGATCCGAATAGTCGCGGTCGTAAGCTTCCGCGTCCAAGCCGTCCATCACAAAGCCCATCTCGTTTCCCTCCTCAATGAAAATTTACATGCTCAACGCAGAGACGCAAAGAACGCAACAGCAGAGAAAAATTTTGCATTTGTTTTTCCTCTGCGCCTTTGCGTCTCTGCGTTGAGATTAATTGTACCGCGCAAAAATCCGCTGATAGAGATCACACCGTTCAAGCAGATCCTCGTGCTTGCCTTGATCGATGACTTCGCCCTGTTTGAGCACCAACACATGGTCGGCCCAGCGAATTTGTGAAAGGCGGTGGGTGATCAACAACGTGGTGCGACCTTCTAACACGCGCAAGATCGCCTTCTGAATTTCGTCTTCGGTGGCGCTGTCGATGGCGCTGGTCGAATCGTCGAGAATCAAAATGCGTGGCTCAGAGAGTAGCGCGCGGGCAATCGCCAAGCGTTGGCGTTGTCCGCCAGACAGGGTGACGCCGCGCTCACCAATCACAGTTTCATAGCCGTCGGCAAAGTGTTGGATAAAATCGTGCGCTTGGGCTTCGCGGGCAGCTTGTTCAATCGCCACTGGATTGGCTTTTTGACCAAGCCCGAAGGCGATGTTCTGGCTAATCGTGCGCGAAAAGAGAAAGATATTCTGTTCGATGGTCGAAATCTGCGAGCGCAATGAATCCAAGCTCCACTGGCGCACATCGACGCCATCGATCAAGATGCGGCCTGCCTCTACGTCATAGGTGCGATTGACCAATTTGGTCAACGTGCTCTTCCCCGAACCCGTCTGGCCGACAATCGCAATCGTCTGCCCGCGTTTGGCCTGAAAACTGACGTTTTTCAGCACCGGATGGCCGTCATAGCTGAAGGTGACGTTGTCGAAGACCAAATCGCCCTGCATCGTATCGCGATGACCCTGGACATTTTCATCCAAATCACTTTCCTGATTCATCAGGTCCAGAATCCGTTTGGCGCTGGCAATGCCCATCTGCACCAACGAAAAGGTAAAAATCGAGATGAAGGTTGGAAAACGCAAGAGGCCCATCAACCCCATATAGGCTACCAAGTCGCCAATGCTAAACCCCCCACGCAAATAGAGTAGCAGGCCGTGCAAAAACGCACCAGCTAGCGCAATGCCCATGAGCAGTTGGGGCAGATAGAACGCCTGCACCTGGCCCTGCTTGACGAAAAAGTCGCGATAGCGGCGCGCGTTGGTCGTAAATTTCTTGAGCTCTTGTGCCTCCTGCACCGCCGATTTGACCACTTCAATGCCAACCACAGCTTCATTCAAGGTCGCATTCATATTGCCGTTATGCCGGCGCATTTCGCCAGAAACGGGCGAAAGTTGCCGCATGTAGTGGCGCAGTGCAATTAGAAAGGCCACCGTGAACACCAGGGGCGTTAGGAGTAGTTCCACGCGCAAGAAGCCAATAAAGATGATCGGCAAGATCAGGCTTAAAAATGAGTCGATCAACAACTGTGCGCCCGGCACGATCATGTCGCTTAGGGTACTGACATCGCCGGTAGCACGCGCCATGACATCGCCCACCCGCTGCCGATTGTGAAAGGTTTGGCTCTTCCCCAACAAACTCAAATACAACTCTTCGCGGGCATCGCGGGTGAGGCGTTTGCCCAGCACTTCACACGAGTAACTGCTGACGATATCGCCTAAACCACGCAAGATCACCACACCCAAGATCAGCAGCGTTACCGTTAACAAACTTATGGCACCAGCCTTGCCAAGTACGGCGTCAAAGGCCTGGCCGATTAGCCGCGGAATCCAAGTATTGACCAAATTTAGGCTAAGGACGGCGATGCCAAACGTCAACAAAAAAAGTTTGTGTCGCCACAAATGCGACAGCAACCAACGGACTGGACCGGCTCGGTTGTAGACATATTCGTCGGCAACCTTAAATTCGCGCTTTTCTATGTTGCTCATAATCAATTCCCCCCGAATTGATGGCTGTTGTTGGATTGTCTATCATACCCGAATATAGTAAAAAGTACAAATGTTCTATGCGGTAAAGCCGTTTTAGAAACAGTCTGGATAGCCCATTTTAGGGTATTCGTAAGTCATATATGCCACTGCCTTTTTTAGCGCAAACTGCTATATAGAAGAGCCAACTGCAGGTGGAAAGGATACGCTTGCCAACTGCCGGATCTGCATAATATCCAAACGGCTTCTTAACAATCTCTAAAAAAGTTCTTGCTACAATGGCGCTAGCAAACGAAAAATCGGTCAACCGGATGTCAGGGGGTTGACAAGCTTCCAGGAAGCGGCGCAACGACCGCCGGTATGTCCATGATCTTCACTGCCGCTTCCTGGAAGCTTTTGGCGAGGTTACCCCTGAGATCCAGTTGAGCCCAAAAAAGTTCTCAACACGAAAGTGGGTATCATAATGCAAGAGAAGAAGCAACAACTTAGTCCAACCAAAGTTAGTCCAACTAAAGTCAATCTGATCGTCGATAGCGTCATTTTTATTGCCTTTCTCATCGTCACTGCGCCCCACTTCACGGGGATGGCCATTCACGAATGGCCTGGCCTCGCTTTTGGCGCCGGGATTATGACGCATTTATTGCTGCACTGGCATTGGCTGGTCGCAACCACCCAACGTCTATTTTCGCAAGCACCCCGCCAGGCGCGCATTAATTATGCGCTAAACCTGCTGCTCTTTATCGATATCACGTTGGTGATCTTTACGGGTGTGATGATCTCCGAATCTGCGCTGCCAGCCTTGGGCATGAGTTTTGCGGCTGGTGGTAGCTGGCGCATGATCCATACAACAACTGCTAATCTATCGCTTGGCCTGATTGGCTTGCACGTCGCCTTATATTGGCAGTGGATTGTGAATGCGGTGCGCAATTATATCGTTAAACCGATTGGCAGCTGGCTTCACCTGCCCCAAACCATGCCTCAGTATTCGGCAAAATTGGGTCTGGCTGCCAAGCAATTACAAAAGGAGAGCTGATCATGAAGATCTTAGGGCGCATCGCGATCATTCTGACCGCCGCCTTACTGGTGGTAGGCATTGCCATCGGCCTATCGCAGACGGGCTATCTACAGAATATGACGCCAACGCGCGGTGATTTTGGATCACAGATCGCGACCGGCGTGACAGCCAGCACTACCGTGGCCACCACTGGGCAGCCAAGTTCGGTCGATAGCACCACTGTCAATCATGAATTTGCCCGCGAGGGTCACAATGCGGCAAGTCTATTTGGCATCGTTCAAGTTTTGCAGAGTTTGATCATCATTGGCCTGATTGTATCACCTTTTGCGATCGCACCTCGCTTTATGCGCAAACGTGAACCAGGTGCTTCCAGTGGACAACCCCCGCCTGCTTTGTCCATTTGACCAGTGCCCGACACCATCGAGTGCTTGGCGTTTACAGCGGATTGTTCGATAATAGTGAACGTCCGGTGTAAACGGCAAATGCGCGAAAAATCAGGTTGCAGTGCTTGAACT
Source organism: Caldilineales bacterium (assembly GCA_038318235.1). Classification (GTDB taxonomy): domain Bacteria; phylum Chloroflexota; class Anaerolineae; order Caldilineales; family Caldilineaceae; genus JAPLGZ01. The sequence continues at coordinate 14,082 of JBBQBY010000084.1, read as the reverse complement.
GTGGTTGATTGATCGAACGAACAGCACGAGGGATCGAAGACAAACCTTATGACACAAACGATTTTGGTGGTCGATGATGAAACAAAATTACGCGATATGATCCGGGTCTATCTAGAACAGGATGGCTATCGTGTGGTAGAGGCGAGTAATGGGCGCGAGGCAATGTATGTCGCCCGCTACGAAAAGCCAGATCTGATCATTCTCGACTTGATGATGCCGGAACTGAGCGGCTATGAATTTATGCGCCTGTTTAGCAAAGAAGCCAAGACGCCCGTGATTATGCTCACCGCCAAAGTCGAGGATCAAGATAAGATCCTCGGTTTGGAATTGGGGGCGGATGATTATGTCACCAAACCCTTTAACGTGCGTGAATTGACGGCACGCGTGCGGGCGGTGTTGCGGCGCACGCAGAAAGCCGCCAGCGAACCAGATCTGTTGCGGGTCGCCGATATTGTGCTCGATCGCACCGGTATGACCGTCAAGGCCGGTGAAAATTACGTCGATCTGACGAAATCTGAATTTGAATTGCTGGCGGCGTTTATGACGGCGCCGGGGAAAGTTTTCTCACGTCTTGATCTGTTGGATCACATGTCCGGTGAAGCGTATGAAGGTTACGAACGCACGATTGATGTGCATATTCGTAATTTGCGTACGAAGATCGAACCAGATGCCAAACACCCAAAGTATATTGAAACGGTCTACGGGATGGGCTATCGCTTTGCCACGCAAAGAAAAGATACCTGATTCGTAACGAATGATTGGTGAATTTGCTTATGCGCTCGCTTGTCTGGAAACTGATGTTTGCTTTTCTCTTAATGGGGGTCACCGGTGTGCTGCTCTTTGCGCTGCTGGTCGGCCAACGCACCCGTTCGGAGTTTGACCGTTTTTTGTCGGCGCACGACCAGTATGCTTTGCTGGATGCCTTGAACGATTATTACGCGACCCATAGCGCTTGGACAGGGGTCAATCGCACCCTCGCCGACACCCCACCGCTTGACTATTACAGCCACAGCATTGCCCTGATCGATGCCAAAGGTAGTGTGGTCGTGGGCAATATCAACTATGCGATCGGTCAAACCGTGCCGCCCAGCGAATTGAGCGCCAGCACGCCGATCACCGTCAATGGCCAAACGGCTGGGTATGTGATCTTTATTCGTCCGACGACCGAGTCTGCGCGCGCGACTTCTGCCCTGGAAAACGACTTCTGGCAACGGGTAAGTTGGGCGGCCGTCACGAGCGCGCTGATTACGATGCTGATTGCGCTGCTGCTGGGCGGGATCCTGGCGCGTACCCTTACGCGCCCTGTCAGCGAACTGACGGCCGCCACCAAGGCGATGGCGGGTGGCAAACTTGATCAGCGCGTGAATGTCCATTCGCACGATGAAATTGGCGAACTCGCCATCGCTTTTAATCAAATGAGCACCGATCTCGCCCGTTCCAGCCAGTTGCGTAAACAGATGACGGCTGACCTTGCGCATGACTTGCGCACCCCGCTCACGATCCTGCGTGGGTACATGGAAGGCTTGAAGGAGGGAAGGTTGCAAGGGTCGGGCACGCTTTACAACATTATGTATGGCGAAGTCGAACATTTGCAACGGCTGGTTGAAGATTTGCGCATCCTCTCGCTGGCTGATGCCGGTGAACTGCCCCTCAACCGGCGCACCGTTGATCCAATGGCCCTACTCGAACGCACCGGTCTGGCCTATTTCGTCCAAGCGGAAGAGCAAGGCATTGTGTTGCGCGTGGAACCCATCGAAGAAGCCATTGACGCGCTACCGTCGATTTCAGTCGACACGGACCGCATGACCCAAGTCTTGAACAACCTGGTCTCAAATGCCCTGCGCTATACAACGCAAGGGGAAATTGTACTCGCCGCCACGTCTGTCAATCAGCAAGTCACCTTGACGGTCAGCGATACGGGCACGGGCATCGAACCGCAGCATCTGCCCTTTGTCTTTGACCGCTTCTATCGGGCCGATCAGTCACGGCAGCGTTCTGACGACACGTCTTCGGGGTTAGGCTTGGCGATTGCCAAAGCGATCGTCGATGCGCACAATGGCTCGCTGACCGTGGCCTCGACACTTGGCCAAGGCACGACTTTCACGATCACGCTGCCGGTGTCGCCCGTTCACAAAACCGGGGAAGGCTTAGACAAAGGCGAGAGCAAGCGCCCAGTGGTTAGTGTTGCTTAAAGCAACCGCCAAAACTTATTTAACCGCAGAGGACGCAGAGGGCGCGGAGAGGATTTTCTCTGTGTCCTCTGCGGTTAAATGTTTTTCTTTGCTTTGCACATCGTTACAGCTACCCACTCACCGGCTCAGACGACGTGAGCGAAAATGCAAGCGTGTCATGCGTTTCCGCATCGTAATCTGGCAATTCATCCTCTACCTGGCGCACGGCGCGAAATAGATACCCACTCAAACTCATCAGCGCGCCCAGGATCGCGGTGCCCACAAACATAAGCCCGATGCCAGCCCCTGGTCCCGTGCCGACAAGCCAGCCAAAGAAGGGCGCCAATCCACCAGTGGGTTGCATGGCTGGCCCAAGCCAATGGTCAGCTAGTGGGCCAGCGATAAGATAGGCAAATGGCTTGGGCGCGTTTGTGAACATATTCGAAACCGCCAGCACGCGCCCTTGAAACTGGGGGGCCACTTTGGTCTGCCAGATCGTACGGTTGGCGCCGCTGATAAAGGGAATAAAGACCGCCGCCACGGCACTCGCAATCAGCCAATGCGGTAGGGTGCGCCCAATCGCAAACAGAAAATCGCCACAGAGAAACGAGATCGCACATAAGCCACAAACGGCATGGATTTTGCGCCGCGGTAAACCAAACAGTCTCATCAGCAGACCGCCCACCACGCCCGCCGCGCCTAAGGTGGCCTGGACGATGCCCAAGGCGCGTTCGTTGCCACCGGTGCGTGTTAAGATCAGCGCCGGCATCACCGAGAAATAGGTGAGCGTGGCGAAAAATTCAATCCCCATAAAGAGCACCATCAGCCCTAATAATCCTTTGCGGGTGAAAATGTAACGAAAGCCAAAGCGGAGCTCTTCGCCAAACGTTGGCTTGCTCACCGTTTCGCCACCACCATGCGCTGCCGACAGTTGGATCAGCCCCAATGTGAACACGGCGACCAAAAAGGTCGCGACATCGATCAGCATAATCCCGCCAATCCCGATGAAGGGCAACAGCGCGCCCGCCATGATCGGTGCCAAGATCATGGTGCCATCCTGGGCAAGTGAGCGCATCCCGTTGGCGCGCCCATAGCTGCTTTTGGGCAGCAGTGTGCTGGTGGCAGCCACATAGGCTGGCCCTTGGAAGGCATCAAACAGGGAGGAAACAGCCTCCAATAGATAAATATGCCAGATCGCCAGTGAACCCGCTTGGAATAGACCGATCACTAGCAAGGTCAGCAGACCTGAGCCTACATCCGACAGGATCAGCACCCAGCGTCGATCCAGTCGATCCACCCAGACGCCAGCCACTGGGCTCAGCACAATGTAGGGCACCCAGGCAAAAAAGCCAATCAGCGCCAACGTCGTGGCGGAACCGGTCTGCTGATAGGCCCAAATCATCAGCGCAAAGCGGGTCATGCGCGAGCCAAGCAACGAAACCAGTTGTCCCGCCCAGATGATGGTGAAGATTTGCATACTGTTCAGTTTTTTTGTGTTAAGCATCATGCGATCCTTTCAAACCTGACTTTGGTCGATCAAATTTCAAAATAAAAAACCGCAGGCATCGGGTGCATCCCGATAACCTGCGGTTTAGCGCTCTGTCATGATCCACGCCCAGATGAATTTCACCAGACATATTATGTTTGGCGAAGAACGTGCTTCATCTGGACAATCGCGCTGCAAAACAAAAAACCGCAGGCATGAGGAGCATGCACTGCGGCAGTGTCAACAAAAATTGTTTGAAACTTACCAGTCCGAAGGCGCACTACTCCCTAGGTTGACCATCGTCTGGTTAACCCTCTCCATCAATAAGAAAATTGGCAATAGGAAAATTGGCCTTTGGTAAAACATGAATGCGTTCCCTGAATCGGTTGGTCTGGTGTTTCATTTTTATCGTAGCATGCCAATATTAGACCTGTCAACTTATGCGCGGCCCCCTTTTCGTTGTATAATTGGCACATGGCCATTGCCAATCGCACCGCAAAAGGAGGACTCATGGTTTCTGAAGATCCGCAGGCCCCTGCCGCCGACCGCATTGCCTGGTTAGCGCTTCCCGCAGAAGAGACATTAGACGAGGAGACGCGCACGTTATTGGGCAAAGCGCGGCGCAACGTTGGTTTTTTGCCGAATGTCTTCGCCACCTACACCATTCGCCCCGAACATTTGCGCCGCTGGATCAGACATTTTAACGAGATCATGCGCGGCGAATCCGATCTGACCCCGGCTGAACGCGAAATGATCGGTGTCGTTGTCTCGGCCGAGAATCATTGTCTTTATTGCCTGGTCAGCCACGGCGCCGAATTGCGCCAATTACTCGGCGATCCGGTGCTGGGCGACCAGATCAGCTATGACTATCGGCGGTCTGGGCTGGATCAACGCACCATGGCGATGCTCGATTATGCCGTCAAGCTCACGCGTACGCCGGTCGAATGCAACGAGATCGATCTGCAACAGTTGCGCACCCATGGTTTTTCTGACGAGGCGATTTTCGACATCGCCGAGACCGCGGCTATGTACAATTTCACCAATCGGATGGCCTCGGCGACAGGGATGATCCCGAATCGCGAATATCATCAGATGGGGCGGGGTGAGTGAAGTGTGATAAGTGATAAGTGACACGTGAGCATTTGAGCATCGAATTAGAGCGCTATGGCGATCAACATCCCTAATTATTTTAAACGGTATGCTTGGACCTGCGAGCAGGTCGATCCTCAAATCTGGCTCAGCACGTTTTCATCCGAGACAGAGGATGAATTTGATCTCTACGTGAGCCTGGGGGATGAATGGGTGCATTTTGCGGTCAGCCCCTTTTTGCCCAGACCGGAAGCCACGCAGCAGGCGCGTATCTACGCGATTTTGCTGCGTCTAAATCAGCAACTGCGCCTGGTGCATTTTGCGGTCGATGAAGATGGCGATATCAATTTATTGGTGGAGTTGCCGGTGCATGGTTTTGTTTATGCCCACTTTGCCGCGGCCATGGATGCGTTAATTTATACCGCGCAAACTTTGGCCCGTGATTTGGGCCGCATGGTTAGTGACCCTAATTTTCGTTCACCGTTGATTCCTATGGATTAAGAACCCCACCCGCGCCCAAGGGGCTCCCGCTCCCCTGGTAAGGGAGGAAGCCGTTGGTTGGGTAGAGTAACCATATTCGTCTACTCCTGATGACGCTATCGGGTGCCCACTGGGCGCGCGGTGCGAACAGCCCCCTCCCTGTTTGGGGAGGGTTAGGCTGGGGTTCCTTACGCGGTAAATTTTAAACGGTGTACCACAATATCATCAGCAAGGAAGAAACCTATGCAGCAGAATCGAGGGCAAGTTTCGGGGCGCAGGCGACCTTGAACTTTATTACCAAACTTGGCAACCGGCGACTACGGCCCGCGGCGTGATTCTGCTTGTCCACGGTTTTGGTGAACACAGTGGTCGCTATAATTATCTGATCGAACATCTGGTTCCGCAGGGTTATGTGATTCATGCCATTGATCTGCGCGGGCATGGGCGCTCGCCAGGTGCGCGTGGGCACATCAACAATTGGCAAGACTTATGTGATGATGCGCGTGCTTTTATCGCGACTACCGGGCCGACGGTGGCGGCGCAATCGTCGCCGCTGCCGCATTTTCTCTTTGGTCACAGCTTTGGTGGGCTGATTGCCCTCAATTATGCGTTGCAATACCCCGAACATTTGCAGGGTGTGGTGGTCTCGGCGCCCTTACTGGCCCAAGCCAAAATCTCGCCGTTGCTGATTATGCTCAGCCGCGTACTCCAGCGCGTCAAGCCAAATTTTGCTGTCAACGTAAAGATGGACGCCACGACAATTTCGCGCGACCCTGCCGAAGTGCAACGCTACACCAAAGATCCGCTGATCCATAGCATTGGTACACCGCGCACGGCGCATGAAATTGAAAAGGCTGCCACCTGGACATTGGCCCAAGCGGCCCGTTGGCAGCTGCCTTTAATGCTTTATCATGGCAACGCCGATCGCCTGGTGCCGATTACGGGTAGCCGCCAATTTTATGCGCAGGTCACGTTTCCCGACAAACAATGGGTTGAATATGAGGGTGGTTACCACGAGTCACATAACGATCAGGATCGCGCCCAGGTGTTTGTTGATCTAAGCACGTGGCTGGAAGCTCATTTGTGATCACTTATCGTGAGGATCGGGGTGTCTAAACTTCCGGGAAGCGGTCAGGCCATTCAGGGTTAACGAAACCACTCATGACCGCTTCCCGGAAGTTGGGTCGCCCGTTATCGATGCGTCCCACCAAACCAAAAGCTTAGCGAGTCGCGCTATTTGTGAAAATTTTGGCTGCCAATCCGGGCGCGAATTTCGCGCATAATTCCTGCGAAATACCATTTCGTTCGGCAATTTCGCCATAGAGATGCGCACTCGCGCGGGCGGTGCGCAGTTGCGTCGCTGGGTTGAGCGCAAAGAGGCCAAAGCGTAAATTCCACCCTTCGTGCCACTCGAAATTATCAACTAAGGTCCAGTGAAAGTAGCCGCGTACATCACAACCGGCTTGAATCGCCCGATGCAACTGATGGAGATGGCCGAGCAACCAGCGCGGTCGCTGATCATCATCGCGGTCGGGCAGACCATTTTCGGTAATATAGATCGGCTTGCCGAATTGCTGCATTTCCCGACAAAGTTGATACAACCCTTCAGGATAATATTCGCTATAGGGGCCATCCCGACCGCTGTCGGATAGCTCCGCGCCTGGCGCAAATTGTTCGTTGCCAAAAAGCGTTAGCGGATTGGGCGAAAAGCGCACCAGGTCACGCGTATAATAGTTGATGCCGATGAAATCAAAGCTGTTGGCCAACGGGTGATAATAGTGACCAACGCCCAATGGTGGGCGGATCTTACCGTCCACGGTCGCCCAGATCCATAAATGGTCAAACAGATAGCGTTTGAGTTCGGCAGCGAAATTGTCCAGCGCAGAAGCGGGCCGTAGCCCGGTAAAGAGCCGAAACGCGCTGGCGTAGCCGACTTGCGCGTTCGGTTGACAGGCGTGGATCGTCTGATAGGCTGCCGCATGGGCATAGAGCAGATGGCGGAAGACCGGCAACGCAGCAAAGAAATCTTGTTTGAGCGGCGGCCAGATGCCCCGAAACCAACTCTGGGCTAGATAGACCAAGGGTTCATTCACCGTCAGCCACGTTTGGCATAGATCGCCCAGGGCCTTAACCGTTGTCCGCACATAGTTTTGAAAACGAATAATCGTCTCGGCATTCTCCCAACCACCACGCGCTTCGATCCAACGCGGGTTGGTAAAATGATAGAACGAGACCATTGGTTCCAGCCCGCGCGCGCGCAAGCCGCTCAACATTTCACGATAACGATCTAGGGCGCGATGATCAAAGACGCCTGGTTCGGGTTCAACTCTGCTCCATTCGATGCTCAGCCGGTGGGCATTCAAATGCAATTGTTGCATGCGGTCGAAATCTTGTTCGGCATTACGCCACCAATCGCAGGCCAGCCCACTCTTGTCGTCGTGCCAGATTGCCCCCGGCTGCTGTTCAAAATCCCACCATTGATTGTTGCGCGTGTTGCCTTCGACCTGATAAGCAGAAGTGGCGGTTCCCCACAGGAATTTATCTGGAAAGGCGAGATCTTGTGTCATGATTGGTTTTACCCCGTCCATCAATCAAGAAAGTGCTGAAGCTATTGTATACCATACCGAGATTGAGCATCAAGCAGACTGATCGCTTCGGGTGTATTTCAGGTCAGACAGTTTAATCATCCACGCATCGGTTGCGCTCCATACGCGATGGTCAATGAAAATGAGATGTCTAACTGGACAATCCAGGTGCGCACCGAGTAGAATTTAGGCGCATAATCTACCTGCTGGGGGTAGGTTGCACAGTGCAGATTGGCATTAGCCGCGTTAACCAAGAGGATCGATGAGCGAGAATTTGACCAGACCCGTTTGGCACCCGGCTATTACAAGGTGACTTGCGCGCAGAAGCCCGCATGGCTGTACAGGAGATTGCCCAGGCCCTCCAACAGATGCCTTCGCCCATGCACAATTTTTCACTGGCCGATAGCTCTGCGGGCGTGGCGTTGTTTTTTGCCTATCTGGCCCAAACCACCCAGGATGAGACACAGACAGCCACTGCCCTGGATTTTCTGACGCAAACCGTTGATGGCGTCGCCGCGCACCCTTTGCCCCATTCACTTTTCGCTGGCCTCGCTGGCATTGCCTGGACCTTGACGCATCTACAAGGGCGCTTGGTCGAGCCCGATCCAGATTTTGTCGATGTCGCGATTGACGAAGCCTTGCTCGCTGAGGTAAGTCGCTCACCGTGGAGCCAAGATTATGACTTGATGAGCGGCTTGGTTGGCGTCGGCGTGTACATGCTAGAACGTCTACCCGATCCTTTGGCCGTAGCAGGACTCGAACAAATCGTTGACCGCTTGGCGGAACTGGCTGTGCCGCACCCGGATGGCATCACCTGGTGGACCGATCCGGCCTAGCTGGCGTCTGATGGTCGAGTACAATTGCCGCAAGGGTGCTACGATCTAGGCGTGGCGCATGGCGTGGCGGGTGTGATTGGCTTGCTCAGCCGGGTGTGTCGGGCACCCCTTGGCCGCGGTTCCGCAACCAAAGCGCGATCATTACTCGATAGCGCTGTCACCTGGCTGTTGGCGCAACAGTTACCCGCAACCGCCCCTTCGTGCTTTCCTGCCTGGGTGCAACCCCATGCCGTACGACCGCCCAGCCGCCTGGGCTGGTGTTATGGCGATTGGGGGATCGCGGTGGCGCTCTTACGGGCGGCACGCTATGTCAAGCAACCGGAATCGGGCGCGATATACCAGAAGTCAGTGATCATGTGGCGCTCTTACGGGCGGCACGCTATGTCAAGCAACCGGCTTGGGAAGAGCAGGCACGCCAACTTGCCCGCGCTACGGCCCAACAGGCGCGGCTACCGGAAAATGTTCAGGATCTGGGCCTCTGCCACGGCTTTGCCTGCATCGGCCACTTATTTAATCGGCTTTATCAGGCCACTGGCGAAACTGAATTTTCTGAATTAGCCCAACTTTGGTTTGCACGCCTGTTGGCCCACCGCCAACCCGGTCACGGGACTGCTGGTTTCCTTGCCCCGCGACCAGAAACCTCCGCCGCGTCGCCATCAACCGCCGACCCTGGTTCACTCGTTAGGGTGGCTGGGATCGGCTTGGCCTTGCTGGCGGCCATCAGCCCAGTCGCGCCCGATTGGGATCAAATGCTGCTAGTTACGTTGCCAGCCAATCCCACTTTACCTTCGTAGAACTTCTGCGCATTTCCTCATATCAATGCAATCACCCCCCTAAAGTGAAAGCAGTTTGAAAACGGGGGCGCTGAAGCTTCCTGGAAGCGGACAGACCCATTTGGATAAGCGCAACCAGCGGTGTCCGCTTCCAGGAAGCTGGCTCAACGAAAATCACGCGTCTCTAAAGGCCGCCTTGGTGTACTTCTTTTAACAAGATCGCTGGTTTTTACAGAAAAAGTAGAAGTTTGACAGCAGGCAGAAGTTTATAATAGGATCGATAGACAAAATGTTCAGCGCATTCAAATTTCAATGGAAATCAGTTTAAAAACGAGTGTTCTGAAACTTCCTGGAAGCGGACAGAGACTTTTAAGTCAACGAGGCCATCCGTGTCCGCTTCCAGGAAGTTGGCTCGACGAAAACCACACGTCTCTCGCTGATTTTACTTTAGTTAGCCAATCATTCACCTTTTCATTCACAAAACTGGATTCATCAGCCCTCACCATGACCACTATGCGCATCATAGACTCGCACAATCATCCTGACTGGCACGGCTACAATCTGGAAAAATTTCTCCAGAACATGGATCAATACAACATTGACAAAACCTGGCTTTACTCCTGGGAATGTCCCGTCGATGAGTACGATCCCCACTATAACACGGTCTCGCTCAAAGATCCGCTGGGTTATCCCATTCCTTTTACGCGCTGTCTGGATTATAAACGGCAGGCGCCCGACCGGTTTGTGCTCTGCTACGCCCCCGATCCACGCCGCCCGGATGCGATTGACCAACTAGAAGCGGCCATTTTGATCCACGGCGTCAAAGTCTATGGGGAACTGAAATTACGCATGATGTACGACGATCTGGATGCCTTGCGACTTTATCGCTACTGTGGCGAAAAAGGCTTGCCAGTCACGGTCCACATCGATTACGAATTTGAGACGGGTCGTAAATATCCACGCCCGAATTGGTGGTATGGCGGTGGAATTGACCCTTTTGAACGCGCCGTGCGCGCCTGCCCCGGCACAATCTTCATCGGTCATGCGCCCGGCTTCTGGGCGCACCTTTCAGGTGACGATCAATTTAACAAGACACCCTATCCGAAAGGGCCAGTTTTGCCCGGCGGCCAGGTGGTTACGATGTTCCGCACCTATCCTAATCTATACGCAGATTTATCCGCCGGTTCGGCCTTAACCGCGCTCGGGCGCGATGCGGAATTCACGAAGGATTTTATGCTTGAATTCCAAGATCGTCTGCTCTATGGACGTGATTTCTTTGACAACCGGATGCAAGATTTTATCAATTCATTAAATTTGCCTGAAACTGTGCTGCAAAAAATTTATGCGGACAATGCGCTCAAGTTGGTGCCGGACGCGTAGGGGGACAAGGGGACAAGGAGACAAGGAGACAAGGAGATTTCGTCTCTCTGGCTTACACACATGCTACTTTTGAAAGGATTGCAATGATGAGCGTAATTAAGCACAAATTTATGCTACACGGCGGGCTCAAATTATTATGAAACTAGCTTTTGTTGGTTTTCGCCATGCTCACATGTATGCGATGCATCAGCACGTGCAGGCGATGCCAGGGATTGAAGTTGTGGCAGCCTGTGAGGAAGACGCCGCGACCCGCCAAACGCTGGCGGAGCGCGGTGATATCCAGATCACGCACGAAAACCTGGATGCCATGCTCGCCCAAGTGGCGTGCGAAGTGGTGGCGGTGGGTGATTATTACGCGCGCCGCGGCGAATTGATCCTGAAGTTGCTGGCGCAGGGCAAGCATGTGCTGGTCGATAAGCCGGTCTGCACGAGTCTGGCTGAACTGGCGGCGATTGAGCAGATGGTGCAAAAGACCGGCCTCAAATTGGGCTGTATGCTGGACATGCGGGATTCGCCCCAGGTGATCGGTTTGCGCAACTTGATCCGCAGCGGCTTGATCGGGGAGGTGCATGCAATTGCCTTTGGTGGGCAACATCCACTTTTGCTCGGTTCGCGCCCAGCCTGGTATTTTGAGCCGGGCAAGCACGGCGGCACGATCAACGATATTGCAATCCATGCCCTGGATGCGCTGCCCTGGATCACGGGCCGCGCCTTTAGCAACATTACGGCTGCCCGCACCTGGAATGCCTTTGCAACCGACTATCCGCACTTTAACGATGCGGCTCAAATAATGCTGACCATGGACAACGGTTGCGGCGTCCTCGGTGATGTCTCCTATTTTATGCCCGACAGCATGGGCTACGTCCTCCCCCTTTATTGGCGCCTGACCTTCTGGGGGCGCAAGGGTGTCTTGGAGACCTCCACCGTCAGCGACCACATCATGGTCGCGCTGAATGGCGAACGGGCCCCACGCCAGGAGCCATTACCCGCCGGCACACCAGCCGGTTATCTGACTGCCTTTCTCCACGACATCGCCGGCGCTTCCCAGGATGAAGAATTGACGACAGAAACCGTCCTACGTGCCGCGCGCACTGTCCTCCAGATCCAGCAGGCGGCTGATCAGGCTGGGGCTGGCCAGGCTCTGTAAACCTATCAAACTTAACCGACAAGTATTTCAAACTGTATAATTTCGCAATAGGCGTTCCTAAATGCTTAGGAACGCCTATTTATATTTGGCACAAATAGAATTTGGCCACTGACAATAGCAAGTCGCCTCAGCGACAAGGTCTCCTAATGGCTGTGGGGTCTTGCTATTGTGAGGCGCGGGGTTTATGCCAGCGAAAAAAATCACCCACAAACACCCATAAACCCTTGTGCAAATTGCCCTCTTGACGCAATACCGTATATGGTATACCATATACGGTATTGCACGCTTATTCTGATCCTACTTCTATCTTGGCCCTTATGAGCTTAATCACACTATTCAGCCAGGCCGCCCCTGGCGCCTTAAAGTTGGATCGCAGTTCACTGAAAAATCAGTCTACGGAACTGCTGCGCACGTATATTGTCAGTGGGCGGATTCCGCCGGGCACCAAACTAGCCGAACGCGAATTAGCCGATCTGCTCGGGATCAGTCGGATGCCGGCCCGCGATGCTTTGATGGATTTAGAGCGCGAAGGGTTGGTGGTCAGCAAACCGAATGGTCGCTACGTCATTGAAGTGAGCAAAGCAGATGTGCAGAATTTGTTACAGGTGCGTCTGGAATTGGAAAAATTGGCCGTAACCCTGGCCGCGCAGCATATATCACCCGCCTATCGGGCCGCGCTCGAAGCGAATTTGCAGCAAATGCGCACCGCAATTCAACGAAATGATCGCAACGCCTATGTAAAGAGTGACCTGGAAGCGCACGAACTGATCTGGCAACAAGCCCACAACCCCTATCTGCTCAAAATGTTACATTCGATTGTGGGTCCGATCTTCATGTTTATTGCCAGCCACACCGAATTTCAAACCAATTGGCACGAAACGCTGCAAATGCATGAAGCATTAACCAGCGCCATCTGTGCGGGTGACGCGGCGCGCGCCGTCAAAAGCATTGAAGAACAACTGGAAAACTCCCGCCAGCTTTCGCTGCGCATCTTCGCGTAAGTAGACAAGGTCAGCCATCATCGTTAATGTTTCTTATTTCCGATCACCATTGAACAAGGAGCGAGAAATGACATCTTCAAACATGAGTAGACGTAACTTTTTGCGTTTGTCGGCAGGTGTAACCACCACAGCGTTGGTTGCGGCATGCATCCCCGCCACGGCGCCAATTCTTTCTAACGATTCCAACTGAACTGAATGATGCCGCCAAAATTGATGGGTGCAGTCATTTTGGCATCTACTGGCGCATCTTGATGCCGCTGGCCAAACCCGTGATCGCCACCTTATCCTTGCTCAGCTTTATGGGCAGTTGGAATGATCTGCTTGGGCCTGTGATCTATCTGTACGATGATCAGTTATTCACCTTGCCACTGGCGCTCACCCGGTTTAATGGCATGTATAACACAGCCTGGGCCTATATGATGGCCGGTGCCACCGTCAGCTTATTACCGATTTTACTGATCTTTATCTTCACGCAACAATACTTTGTCCGTGGCGTTGTCTTATCGGGCCTCAAGGGTCAGCGCCTGAATGCGATGCCGCTTACCATGTACGATTCAAAAGATGGAGTTAGATGATGGGCGAAACGACCTTTGTCCTCACCAATGACGATCCCGGTGCCCAGGAACCCGAACTCTTTGCCGAATTGCTCGATTTTCTGGCCGAGCAACAGGTGCCAGCCACCTTTTTTGTGATCCCTGCTTCGAGTGGTAAGCCATTAGATCAGCGTCCAGAGTGGCTTGCGTTACTCCACCGCGCGCTGGACGAAGGCCACGAATTACAACATCACGGTTATGTCCATACTGCCTTTGAATTTGGCGTCCCTCCCCATTTCATGCTCGACATTATGCCAGAAAGTAAAGCGCAGTGGCAGCGTGATCCAGCTCCTTTTTCGGCGCAACACACCACGGAAATCTTGACCGATAAACTTGTCAAGGGGCGCGAGATTTTCCGCAAAACCCTCGGCTACGAACCCAAAGGCTTTCGAGCGCCGTGTGTGGCGATCTGCGACAACATGTATGCTGCCTTGCACGAGCTCGGTTTCGAATGGAGTTCCAACATTGTAATCAACCCGATGGGCTGGCGCTACATCAACCGTGATTATGATGCCGGCGAAGGGTGGCAAACGGCAGTGCC